>NZ_DAVZIU010000001.1:0-252093 GCF_052273165.1 Treponema berlinense
AGATTAAGCTGCAGGTCGAAGCCCGGACAGAGGAAAGAGTAAAAAATATTACAAAGGACATGGCAAAAGACATTGCAAAGGACATGGCAAAAGACATTGCAAAGGACATGGCAAAGGATATGGCTAACGAAAAAACTCTCGAAACTGCCAAAAAATTGCTTGAAAATAATATCCCGGCAGAAATTGTAGCTAAGTGCACTGGGCTGGAGATTTCTCAAGTCGACAAGTTAAAAAAATAAAAATTTTTAAGGCACCTTGGTTTTGCAATTGCGGTAAAAAGGTGCTTTTTTTTATTATGCCGAGCTTCAAGTTCTATAATCAGATAATTTTTCTTCAAAAAAATACATTGTTCGTTATTTAGAAGAAATTCCTTAAAAAGTAGGAAAATAACAAACTTTCGTCTTCCAAGTTACAAATTTGACAGAAAATTTACAAAAAATAACGTTGACTATAAAAAAACAGGGATTTATAATTTAGGGTAAAGGGAATTAAAAAAAACCGTTGGTTTAAATTTCCTGAAAAAATAGGAGGATTTTTTATTATGAAAAAAATCGTAGCCGCAGCTGCTGCAGGTTTGATTCTTGCTGGTACTGCATTTGCCGACGTTTCATTTTCTTGGAAAAGAACAAATATCGTTGGTGGAACATCTAAGGCATTTAACAGCGTAGAACGCTCAGATTGTCTTGGTCTTGAACTTTCTAACGATATTGCCGGTGTAGTTTTTGACTGGGATATTAATGAAGACGGGTCTAAAGCAACAAGCAAACTCGAACTCGATTCATATTATGGTTGGATGACATTTGGTCTTCCAGTTGGAAATTTGCAGGTAACTTCTGGAAAATGGTCTGGACGCTACAGCGACCGCATAAAGAGCGATGCTGGTGATCTCGACGGAAAATATTACGAAGCATATAAACTCGGTGTAATCGATGGTCTAGGAGCTTCTGACTCAGACAACCTTACAGAAGGTGAGATGGCTACCGTTCTTGCTTACACTCTTGCAGACACACTTCCAGGAACTCTTCTTGTAAAAGCTGGTATCGTAAAAAGTGATTATGGCAAATATGACTCACAGTCAGGATTTGTTGCAGAAGTAGGATACCGTCAGGAAGGTCTTATCAACGTAGACGTTGCAATCAAAAACCCTCAGGATAAAGCAACTATTATTGGTGCTTTCGTAAGCCCTCTTATGGTAGAAAACCTCAGAGCTACAGTTGGCTTTACAATGGGTAATTATGACGGCGATAAAGAATTCGGAATTGATGCACGTGCCCGCTATGCAATTACAGAAAAAACTGCTGTAACAGGTATGTTCAACTATTCTTCAATTGCTAAAGAAATTAAATCGTCTGCATCAGGAGATGATTTAAACGCAATGTGGACAATGCTTTCTGTAAACCATGTTGCAGGCGACAATATCCGCTTCCTCGCTACATTGCAGAACACAGTTCGCGACTTCGATGCTAGCAATGGCAACAACCTTACAGCATTTACACCAGCTTGCGAAATCCAGATTTCTGAAAAAGCATTATTTACTGCTGCATTCGACATGCGTTGGGACAACAAAACTCCTTATGCAGGTGTAGGCGATGTTTCATTGCCAATCTATGTAACTCTTTCTCTGTAATAAACGGAAAGGAACTTGCTTAGATAAAAATTCTTGGAGGAATTAAATGAAAAAGATAATTAGCGCACTTACTTTAGGTGCAATGGTTGCAGGAGCCGCATTTGCAGATGTTGGAGTTACTCTCAACTACAGACAGCGTGCAACACTCCTCTCTCATAACAATGAATATGGTACAACAGACGAAGCATCAAAAATCTTGTTTACAGATGCATATTCTGGAGCTGGTACAGATAACCTCGGAATTAAACTTGATGGGGATATTGCCTCTTTCGCAATTACAGTTGTAGGTGATGAAGCTACTACTTCAAAACTCCGCACAAAGACACTCGGAGCTGACTTGCAGATTGGCAAAGTTGGTCTTTTTGCAGGTTTCTGGGCAGACGGAAAAGTAAAAGGTGCATACCGCAACAAGGCAGATGTTGATGCGGGAAACATTGAAGGTATGGACTTTGAATTCAAGAAACTTGGTTCTGCTTTCAAAGGTTCACCATCATTCTTCGTAGACAACATTGTATTGCCAGTAAATGTAAATGCTTCAGAAAGCTATGCAATTGGTGCTAAATACAACATCCGCAACTTTAAGGCTTGCAAACTCGAAGTAAACGGTGTTTATATTTCTAATGAAAAATCTGACGAAAGCGCCTCTAAATCAAGTGGAAATCTTCAGGGACACACTCTCGTAGGTCTTGTTGAAGCAAATACTGCTTATGGCTCAGGCGAATTTGTATTCAAATACGGACAGAGCGAATATAAGAAAGACAATAAATACACTGATGCAATGGCATTCGGTGCTTACCTCCAGCCAAAAATCATGAACAACCTTACTGCAACAATCGGTGGCGCTGGTTCTGTTGTAGACGGTGATTTTACAGACTGGTCTGCAGACCTCCGTTTGTACTACAAAATGGGAGCTCTTTCTTTTACATCTTTCCACAGCTACTCAGCACTTGTTGACGCAGAAGAAAGCATTAACAAACTCAATGGAAAGAAAAATGAAACAACAAAAGGTATTGCAGACAATGCTGCTGTAACAAACGGTAAACACGGTGGTACAACAGTTAAACGTGATTCAGTTCTTACAAACAACTTGATGGTTCGCTACAAGGTTAACAGCAAATTTGCAGTATACGGTATTGTTGCAGACATGATTGGTCTTGGCGAAAACGGTGGTAAAAAACTTGCAGACAAAGACGGAAAAGAAACAACAGATGCACTTATCCAGTTGCGCGCTTCTGCATGGGCACAGTTCTATGCTGGCGGAAATTCAATCTCTGTAGGTGTTGTATACGAAAACTACGACGTAGCAGAAACATACGGTGATTCAGTACAGAACATTGCTATTCCAATGATCTTCCGTGTTAAGATGTAATGTTGCATAGCCAAAAATAGTTCTAAATGAACAAAAGCCAGCCGAAAGGCTGGTTTTTTTATGCATAAAACAACGGTTAACTTTGCTCTAAGCAAGGTTGTTGGCTGTACTTTTAGTTTTGAAAAAAAAACTTAGCCCGGATCGGAACGGCGCAAAGCGTTCAAAAGCAGGAAAAATTTTTCCGGCTTTTGAATGGAGCGTAAGCGGAACCGTGAAGAAGCCGGTTTGAGGTTGTGGTGCGCTCCTTTAAAATAAAAAAAGAGAAGCACTGTATTTTTTTAGCACTTCTCTCTTTGTCTTAGGAGTCTAGCTCCTGATTTTTGTTATTTTTTTTTAGAAATCATAACGTACGCCCGTTCCGATTGTTGTTTTTTCGTAGTCGTCGTCAGATGGAATTGTTGCGTAAACTGTTGCTGAAGCTTTTCCTGCGCTAAATGTAACTGCTGGTGTAACTGTAAAGTAATCGTCTTTTGTTTTGCAGTCATACACGTTATATGATGCTTCTGCTGAAAGTTTTACAACATTTGTAAGATTGTAAGCAACTGCTGGGTTTATGAGGATTTTTGTGTTTCCTGCATCGTAGTACTCGCTGTCTGCAACAAAGTAGCTTACAATACCACCGATTGTAAGGTTTTTGATACCTGTGTATTCTGCCCAAAAGCAGATTTCTGTATTGTCTTCTGCATCGCTGTCGGCTGTTCCGTCGTAAATACCTTCAACTACAAAACTGAGATTTTCTACCGCTGTAAATCCTAAAGAAGCGTATCCGAGTTTTGCCGGAGAATAAGCTGCTGTTGCAAAAAATGCGTCTGTGCTGTATTTTGCAGAAAATGCAAGAATATTTTTATTAAATTTTAGGTCGCCTGCCTTAGCTTTTCCGTCTTTTACTTTGTTGTCAGTTGCTTCGTATTTTTCTGCATTTGCGTCTGTTGCAGAAGCTGTCAGGAAAAGATTTTCAACAGGAGTTACAACAACTCTTACACCTTTTCCACCGTCAAGGGCTGTATCTTCCCAACCAGCAGAAGATGTAAACCGGTCTGTGATTTTTCCTGCTTCGGCAATTACTTTTCCATCAAGAAAGTTTGCGTAAGCCATTGCCCAGTCAATACATTCACTGTCAAAGAAATTTTCAAAATCAGTATTTGTATATCTGAATGTTGCTCCGCCAAATTTTTCGTCATAAGAAATTTCGATACGAGAACGAGAACCGCCACCAAAGTAGTTTCCGCCCAGCCAGGTTGAAGTTTCAAGAGATTCTGCATCTGTGTTTACGGCCGCACCTGCGCGTACGTGACCAGAAACAGAAAGTTCTGCAGAAGCAGAAGCCAAAATTGCTGTTGAAAATACAACAGCTGACAAAGATTTGATTACATTTTTACAAAACATTTTTTCCTCCAGTTTTGAAATTAAAAAAAACAGTATATTGTCCGTTTGTTATGTTTGTGTAGGACAACTATTGTTTTATAATGCTAACAGGCAAGAGCCTAAATTATTTTTTTATAAAAATCAACTATTTTTTGTTAATTTTTGATGCCAATTTTGGTGTTTTTTTGCTTGACTTTTTGTTTGGAGCGCACCACAAACAGTCTTAAATCAAATTTTTTTACAATTGCTTCTTCTTTTACCAGCTCATAAGCCGTAAAAAAAGTGGGCTGTTCGTTTTTTAGAACAGACTCTCTGTAAAAATTACATATATTCAACGACAAATGCTGTTATAAGCTCGTCTATTGTCGTGTTTATTATTTCGATAAGCGCATCTTTATCGTAGTATCCTCCTTGAATTAGGACTGCCTGTGAAGATTGCCTGTAATAGTCTTTGTTGACGGCAACTCGTCCTTTTTCATCGAGGATTTTCATTTTCATTGTAATTGCTGCCGCAACCTGTCCGTTTCTTTTATTTCCGGATGCAAGTATTTTCTTAAAATTAAAATCCATCGCTACAAGCGACTTTGCTTCCAATCCTTGAATCAACAAGCGCGCTTTTTTTGCGCCGATCACAGTCATGTCCTTGTAACCTGTAGCGCAGGTTGAGTCCGAAAGTGAATTAAAAATACTTCGGTATGAATATTTATATATGTCTGAATTTACAACAGCTTCTTTAGCAATAACTTTCGCATTTGTAAGTTCATTTGTTATCAGACGAAAAGATTCTTCTGCATAATCCAAACGGTCAATTGCTGTTAAAATTTCAGGATTTTTTGAATCTATTACACGATTTACCAAAGAATTAAATGCACCATCGGTGTCGATCTGTTCGTCATTATCATTTTGTTCTGTGTTTTGCCAGGAAACAAGGTTTGTTCCTGTTACAGAGATTATTGCAAATGGCGACATATCGTTAAAACTAAGGGTTTTAACCGTTTGACAAGATAAAAAAATAAAAAAAGATAAAACAAAAATTGCCATTAAAGAAAATGACACATAAAAATTTTTTTTTGATTTTGTATTCATATATTATATATAACAAGAAAAGACTTCCTGCATGTCTTTTTAAGAAATACAGGAAGTCCAAGCAAATTTTAACTCATTAAATCAAATGACTTAAAGTTACATCTTTACACGGAGAACAACTGGAATGTCGAATGTGTAGTCTGTTCCACCGTCTTTAGGATTGAGAACTTTGTTCAAGCGGAGAGCTGTTGTAATAGCAGCGTTCTTTCCAGCTGTGAATTTACCACGGAGAGAAGTTACGATGAACTGTGAGCTGTCGTCTGAATTGCTGTCTACATCTGTAAGGTCTTCATTGAAGTAGCCGAAGTCAAAGGCAGCAGTTACGATGTCGTTTACTTTGTAAGAGAATTCGGCTGCAACCTGCATAGCAGAAGCTGAACTTTCCTTTACCGTTTTTCCATCAGAATCCGTCAATGAAACATCGTTCTGGTAAGAAACAGATTCGTACTTAGCACCGAGGGCAACGGTCATATTAGAGTTGATGTTGTACTGACCGCGGAGGTCGATCGCGAAAGCCTTGTCCAGACCGTTTTCCTTTTTATCATAGTCATTTGTATCCATACCGTAAGTAAAGCCGACTACAACATTTTTTGTATTAGCAATCATAAGCGGTGTTACATAAAGACCAAAGCCGTAAAGTTTGTTTACAGGATTCTTAAAGATAAAATCTACAGCAGCTATACCGTCTTTTCTCCAAGCCGCTTCGAATACGTATCCTTCTGACTGTTTGAATACATCTTTATCCTTCTTTGTCGCATCAGTAGTATCGTCATACTGTTTATTAGAACCATTTTCAACAAGACCGCCCTTCAAAAGAAGTTTTCCGCCAGCAATGTCGTTGAAAGTATAGTCTGCGATAAAAGAGGTGTTGTTGCCGGCTGCAACCTGAGAAACGTTGCCGAAATCTACCAACCAACTGAAGCCCCCGGTTTTTCCAAATGCTGTTTTTGAAAGTCCATTCTTTATAGAAAGACCATGAGTTTTTGAGAATTCTTCATCAAGAATACCCTGTTCTGTAGCTGTGTAGTTACCGCGGTTTGTGTAGCGGCTGTCGTAAGTACCAGCTGTAAACTTTAGAGCGCCCCAGTTCAACCAGCCATAGTAATTGTCGATTTTAACTCCTCCATTCTCTGTGTTCTTGTTACCTGGATTTAAAAGAGTAATTTCTGCAACTACACCAGCGTAGTCTGTAGAGCCTTTTACAGCCAGTGTGTCGCTGTTTGTAGCAACTCCATCGATGTCAGCATAAGTTGTTTTTGTGTAAGCGTCTGCAGTCTTCGTCTTTGTTATTCCTTCAACTTTATAAAGGTCTGGACGAACACGAACATTCAACGAAGTTGTTACTTCAGCAGCAGCAAAAGAAGCAGCCATAGCAGCAATTGCAGCTGCGGTTACGATTTTTTTCATAATAAAAAATCCTCCTATTTTTCTATGGAATTTAAACCAACGGTTTTTTTTAATAGGGGTTTGGTGTATTTTTGCATTTTTTGGGGGCTTGACTTTTTTGCGGAATGTTTAATTTTTTTTGTGGCTATATTTTTTGGTATTTCTTTTGTGTGTGGGGAGTGTTTGTGCGGTGTGCTACTATATTCTTTAAATTTTATTTTTTTGGAGATATTAAATGACTTACGGTTACATTCGGGTTTCGACCAGCCACCAGAATTTGGAAAATCAGCAGATGGAAATTGAAAAATTCTGCCAGCTTAACGGTCTAAAAATTGATTCTTGGATTGAAGAAAAAATAAGCGGAACTAAGCGGCCAGAAAACCGCAAACTTGGTAAAATTCTTATGAATTCGGCTCATTCGGGCGACCTTATAATATGCACGGAAATTTCGCGTTTTGGCCGGTCGCTCATTATGATTATGAACGTTTTGCAGCATTTTTTGGAAAACGGCGTAAAAGTCTGGACAATTAAAGACGGTTATAGGCTCGGTAACGACATTCAGTCAAAAGTTTTGGCATTTGCGTTCGGACTTTCGGCAGAAATTGAACGGCAGCTTATTTCTGAGCGCACAAAAATCGGGCTAAACCGGGTTCGCCGGGAAGGCAAGCACATTGGACGCAAAAAAGGCCAAAAATCAACGATTTACAAACTTTCTCAAAACAGCGATTACATAAAAAAAGAAATCCTCCAGGGACGCACAAAAAGTTCTCTTGCCCGGGAACTCGGAGTTTCGTGGAAAACGCTCGACAGTCATTTGTGCAGAATTATGTTTAAAAATTAGAATTGGTCAGATTTTTTTATTTTTAGGAGCGCATCATACCCATAAACCGTCCGCTCCACAGTTCCGCTTACGCTCCATTCAAAAGACGGAAAAGTTTTCCGTCTTTTGAACGCTTCGCGCTGTTCCGGCACGGGCTAAATTTGGCGGTTAATAAAAGTTTTTTAGTTTTAGCAGGCGGATTTTTTATCTTTCTTGACAAATCGTGTTTTCGGCTTGAATATAGATTATGGACATTTTGCATTTTAATATAGAAAAAAATGTTGACGGCTGGACTGTTTCTAACGGTCAGATGAGTTTTTCTGCAATGAATTTTGGTTGCACGATTACTAATCTCTTTGTTCCAGATAAAAACGGCGAAAAAAACGATGTTCTTTTAGGTTTTGATACTTTTTCTGGCTGGAAAAATGGAACTCAGGCGCACAATGCAATTGTCGGTAGGTTTGCCAACAGAATTGCCGGCGGAAAATTTTTTCTTGACGGAAAAAATTATGTTTTGGACGTAAATAACGGAAAAAACTGTCTGCACGGGGGATTTTTTCGTTACGAAAAGCAAATATGGCAGGCCGAACCTTTTTTAAAGGACGACAGTGCCGGAATTGTTTTTACAAGATTGAGCTGCGACGGCGAGCAGAATTTTCCTGGAAATCTCGAGTTAAAAGTTATTTATTCATTAAATTTCAAAAATCAGCTTGTTCTCGAATATTTTGCAAAAACAGACAAAGCAACTCCAATAAATTTAACAAATCACGCATATTTTAATTTGAACGGCTGTAAAGGAGAAAATATCTTAAATCACACTGTCTGTCTGGATTGTCAGCAGATTTTAAAAGTGGACGAAATGATTCCTACGGGAGAATTTTTAGATGTTCGAAAAAGTGAAAATTCTGTATTCAACTTTTTGGAGCCAAAACTTGTTGGCAAAGATTTAGAAAAATTGCAAAAAATGACGGGAATGCGCGGTTATGACCACTGTTTTGTGACAAAGGCGGACGAAAAAAATGTGGAAAGAGTTGGTTGGTGCAAATCTGAAAAATCTGGCATAAAAATGAACATTTATACAAACCAACGCGGAATTCAGTTTTATACTGGAAATTATCTTGAAAATTTTACGGGAAAGAATGGAGTTTTGCAAAAGCCTTTTGACGGACTTTGCTTTGAAGCCCAGCGTTTTCCAGATTGCATGAACCATAAAAATTTTCCAGATTGCATTTTGCTCTCTGGCGAAGAATATTATCAAAAAACGATTTATGAATTTTTAACAGAAAAATGTTAAAAGTGCACACCTTGCGGTTTTGTGGCAGGGATTGTAGGGGCGGCGGAGCCGTTCCGGAGCTTTGCGGAGGAATGCAGGCGAAAGCCGGAACCCCGAAAAGCCCGGTTTTTGTAGAACAAAAAGCCACCCGAATATTGAATTTTTGCTCTGGAGGACAAAATGGAAAATTCACTTACAAAAAAAGAATATTCACCGGAAGAACTTTTGAATGATTTTATGGAAATTTACGGTGGCGAGAAGGACTCCGTGCGGATTTTTGCTTCTCCAGCTAGAATAAATATTATTGGCGAACATATCGATTACAACGGAGGCAAGGTTTTTCCGGCTTGCATTAACCGTTATTTGTATGTGGCGATTAGGAAACGGCGCGATTCGAAAATTTTTTATAAAGATGTAAAATTTCCGCTCAGTTTTGAGTTTGATATAAACGATAATTTTGCTTATTCAAAAGAAAATGATTATGCGAATTATTTGAATGGAATTTTGACTCAGTTAAAAGAAAAGGGTTTTGTTTTTGACTGCGGTTTTGAAATTTTAATGGCGTCAAATATTCCTGCTGGCGGCGGAATTTCGTCTTCTTCGGCTTTGGAATGTGGTTTTGCCTTTGCAGTTTGCGAAACTTTTGGTTTTGACGTGAGCAGGACAGAAATTGCAAAAATCGGGCAGATGAGCGAGCACCGTTTTATGAATACAAAGTGTGGAATTATGGATCAGTTCATTATTGCAACTGGAAAAAATAAGTTTGCTGAAATTTTGGATTGCGCAACCCTTGAATACGAATATGTTCCACTTGAACTCGGCGACTGCTGTTTTATCGTAATGAATACGAACAAGGTGCGAAAACTTTCGGATTCAAAATACAATGAACGCCGTGCAGAATGTGAACAGGGCTTAAAAATTTTGCAATCTGCCGGAATTAAAATCAATGCTCTTTGCGAACTTTCGGCTGAAGAATGGGAAAAAAATAAATCGCTCATAAAAGACGAAATTTTGCAAAAAAGGGCGGAACATTGTGTTTTTGAAAATCAGCGTGTCTTAAAAGCGGCCGCTGCCTTAAAAAATGGAGATTTAGAGGCTCTCGGCAAACTTTTGAACGAAAGCCACGAGTCGCTCCGCTCAAAATACGAAGTTACAGGAATTGAGCTCGACACTCTTGCAGAAACCGCTTGGAAACAGGAGGGTTGTTTGGGTGCAAGAATGACTGGAGCTGGTTTTGGTGGCTGTGCAATCGCCTTGGTTCAAAAACAAAAAGTCGATTCTTTTATCGAAAATGTCCAAAAGGCTTATACTCAAAAAATTGGTTATTCGGCAGGATTTTTTGCCTGCGGCTCTGGCGACGGCGTACACGAATTGCCTCTAGTAAGCCGCACATAAACTGTCAAAAGTTGCACGAGCATTACGCACCAAATCAGCGGTTCGCACAGAATAACTCCCCATTTTCCGAGTTTTGGAATTATAAGGCAGGTGAAGGTAACTTTGCCTGCAAGTTCAATTACGCTCGAAATTAAAGGCAGAATTTTTTGTCCAAAACCTTGCAAGGCATTCCGGATTACGATAAGTCCGCCCAAAACAAGATAAAAAGGTAGAGTAAACAGGATGTATTTTTTTGCGTAATCAAGGAGAATTGGGTTTGTTGAATTTGTAATAAATTTGATTAAATCTTCTGTTAAAAACCACGCCGGCAAAAAAAGCAAAAATGTCCAGACAATTGTTATAAAAATCGAAATTCTTACACCTTTTCGGATTCTCTCAATTTGTCCGGCTCCGTAATTTTGCGAAACAAAGGTCGAAGCGGCAAGCCCAAGCGTAATAATTGGAATGTTTGTCAGGGTAAAAATTTTTCTGGCGCAAAGGTGACCGGCAATTATCATTTGGTCGAGCGAGTTAATGGCGCTTTGAAGGATTACAGTTCCCGAATGGACGATTGCTCCCATAAATGCCATGGAAAGCCCCTGCCCTACCAAGTCTTTATAAAGCGAACTGTCGAACGAAAAATGTTTAAAAGATGGAACAAGAATTTTTGCTGCGCAGAAAATGTAGATAAGACAGAGCAATCCCGACACAAACTGCGCAATCACCGTCGCAATTGCAGCTCCTCGAATTGAACCTGTCGCCTTTATAAAAGCAAAATCCAGAATTACATTTAAAACCGAAGAAAAAATCAAAAACAAAAGCGGAACAAAAGAATTTCCGATTGCGCGCAACATTCCTGCAAAAAGATTATATGCAAACAAAACTCCGCAAAACTGCGTGATCACCGAAATATAAGAATATGCTTCGTTCAGACGGTCGGCTGGCGTTTTTAGGAGAATCATAATTGGTTTTAGCCCAAAGGCTGTCAAAATCATAATAAAAACGGTAACAAAAATTGTAATTACAAGCGAAGCCGCCGTAATTTTTTTTAATTTTTCAACTTCCCCTGCCCCAAACGCTTTTGCCGCAACAATGCTCAGACCGTTTCCAAAACCAATTCCAAAACCGACCAAAAGTTCGTAAAGAGCCGTGCACGCTCCTATGCTGACAAGCGCGCTGTCGTCCAAAAGCCGCCCGATAATAACCGTGTCTGCCGCATTATAAAGCTGCTGAAAAATATACGAAACAAAAAGTGGCAACGTAAAAAGCACAATTGCCTTAAAAATGCTTCCATGCAACAAATCTGGATGGACAAAACGTTTAAGAGAAGATGTTATCATAAAAATATTTTATAACGAATAAAAGAAAAATGAAATTCTGGAGCATATTTTGCGCTCTAACCGTCCGCTCCACAGTTCCGCTTTCGCTTCATCCGCCGTGGCGGACGCTTGCGCGCTGTTCCGGCACGGGCTAGGATTTGCTTTCAAAAAACAGCGGCTTGTCTTTTTACAGAAAAACCGCCATTTTTGAAAATCAGGACAAACTATTCAATTTTTCCGTGCGTAATGAGTTTTCCGCTTTTTCTGTCAAAAAGCATTAAGTCGTTGCCGGTAAAATCGAATTTTTGACTGCTTCCAATTTTGAACGTTACGCCGCCAAAAACAACGCTTGTCAACAAAAACTCGCCAATACTGATTTTTATTGTCGATTCCATTCCTGTTGGCAACGCACCTCGAATTTCGCCGTCAAATTTTCCATTTTCGGTCAGTTTTATGAATTCTGGACGGACTGCAAGAACAAAGTCGCCGTTTTGAGCTGGCGAATCTTTTTTTGCAGCAAAGCCTTCTTCTTCGTTCACTTTTGCAATATGATACTTAAAAACTTCGTCCTTGTTCTGTTTTTCAACATAGCCTTTTTGTTTTGACTCGTCTTCGAGTTTTTTTGCTGTTTCAACTTCGTCGGCATCTCTGGTTTTGTACCATTTTTCCAAATTGAATTCTTCGCCGTTTTTTGTTTCCGGCTTAAAAATCAATTTTTTGTCGCCAAAGAGCGTAAGTTCAAGTTTGTCGGCTGTCTGTTCACCTTTTGCGTCTATAAAATTAATAGAAGGATTTCCTACAAAATCGGCAACAAAAAGGTTGTTCGGGTGATTGTAAACGTCGAGAGGAGCATCGTACTGTTGCAAAACACCGTTGTTTATAAGACATATTTTTGTTGCAAGCGTCATAGCTTCGAGTTGGTCGTGAGTTACGTAGACAAAAGTGCTTCCTGTTTCGATATGCAGCCGCTGAAGTTCGTATCGCATTTCTAATCGGAGTTTTGCATCGAGGTTTGAAAGCGGTTCGTCCATAAAAAGAACGCTTGGTTCTGGAGCAAGTGTTCTTGCGATTGCTACGCGCTGCTGCTGTCCGCCGGAAAGTTCTGCTGGATAGCGATCCATAAACATTCCAATTTTTACGACGCGGCTTACACGGCGCACTGCAAGGTCAATTTCTTCAGAAGTGAGTTTGCGCGTTTTTGTAAGCATTTTTCCGTTTTGAACTAAAGCAAAATCATCATTTAAGGAAATTCCTTTTTGTTTGTAATTTTCTTCGATAGCTTTGATTTTTGCTTCGTATTCTTTGCAGAGCGAATTTGCTTTTTCTGACGGGAATTCTTCGTTCTGGAGCTTCATTGCAAATATTTTTTTTGCAGTAAACATCGAAACCGTAAAAGTATCTATGATTTTTAAGAGAACTTTTTCTTCATCGATTTTTCCGTCTTTGCCCTTGCAGCCGTTTATCAGTTCCACAAGTTCGACAGAACCGCGCAAAATCTGTGTAATCTGGTCAGAAGTTTTTGCTTCAAAGTCATAAACAGGCAGTTCTTCGGAAATATTGCTCAAACCGAAGGCAATATTTTTGTAAACCGTCATATTTGGCCAGAGTGCGTAATTTTGGAACAAAAATCCCACTTTTCGCTTGTTTGCAGGAATATTTATTCCTTTTTCGCTGTCAAAAACAACAGTGTCGCCAATTTCGATTTTTCCGCTGGTTGGAGTTTCTAGGCCGGCAATCATTCTTAAGGTTGTTGTTTTTCCGCAGCCGGAAGGTCCGAGGAGAGTAACGAATGAATTGTCGTCAATGACAAGATTCAATTTATCAACACCAAAGAATTTTCCCCAGCGTTTTGTAACATTTGTAAGTTTTATCTGTGGCATATCAGTTACCTCCTACACCTTTGTCAATGCTTGCGCCTGTAAGTTTGTTTACTAAAGCGTTAAAAATTAAAATCGTAATAATAAGAATAAGGTTCATTCCGCTTGAGAAGGCGTAAAGTCCCATTTCGTCAAAATAATCCATTGCTGTTGTCATAATCTTGAACTGGTCGCACAAAAGCATAAAGAGCGTCAGTTCTCGCAGACAGGTCATAAACGGAAGCAAAAATCCCGAAAGAATCGAGCTCTTTTGAATTGGAATTATGATTCCAAACATTCGCTTTACCCATGGAATATTCTGAATTATTGCGGCTTCTTCGATTTCTCCGGAAAGTTGCAGCATTGAATTGAGCGAACTTCGGCTTGCAAAAGGAATGTATTTTACCGTTCCAACAAGAATCAATATAAGGAAGGTTCCGCCAATCGAAAGCGCTTTTCCAAAAATTAAGTAGGCTACACCGACAGAAAGAGAGGGCATAAGATAAGGCAAAAATGCCACCGAATTTACATAGGCGGCGCTCTTGCTTCTGCGGTTTTTGCTTACCGCATAGCCGACCAGGGTTCCGATTGTTCCAGCGCAAAGTGCACAGCAGATTGCAACAAACAATTGTCCACAGAAAGATTTCCAGATTTGAACGTTGTGCAGAATTCCGAGTTGTCCAAAAAGTCCGTATTCGCCCAAGGTGTCTGAAGTTGTCCACCATTTTGTCGTAAGCATTTCAAAATCGCCTGTTTTTAAGAAACTGTAGTCGCCTGGATTTGGCAGGAATGTTTCAATGGCGAACGAAATAATCGGATAAATGCTTGTAAAAAGCGTAACTACGATAAAAATAAAAGCGATTAAATATTTTCCGATTTTACCGAGATTTGCTTTTGAAATTTGACCAGATTTTCCAGTTACAGTTGTAAAATTCTGACGGCTTGAAGTGCTTCTTTGGTTTAAAAGAAGGATTGCAATTCCAAAAACCATCATTATTACTGCAATAACGCTGGCTTCTCCAGCACGGCCAGAACTCAAACCGACATATTTTGTAGAAAGAGTTTCGAGGCTTAAATAATGCGGAACAGGATAACTTCCCATCGAACTTCCAAAAACGAGCAAAATTGTCGAAAGAATTGCAGGTTTTACGAGAGGAATTGTCACGTGAAGGAAGATTTTCCATTTTGGAGTATCCAGAATTGTTGCCGCTTCTTCGAGGTTTGCATCCATGTTGCGGAAAATTCCACCGATTAAAATATATGCAAAGGCTGCGTAGTGCAGACCGAGAACTATGCTTGAAGGAAAAATTCCCTGACACCACCATAAAGGCATTTTTATTCCAAAAAGTGATGCCAAAAGTCCGTCTGAACCGCCAGTTACGGCATTGCTGTTAAAAGCGTTTCTCCAGACCATGGCAAGTGTCCACTGTGGCATAATGTAAGGAAAAATAAAGATTGCGCTAAGATATTTTTTGAATTTTAAATTTGTTCGGGTGATTAAATATGCAAAAAGCCCGCCATAAAAAATTGCAATAAGACAGGCAAAAACAGAAAGAAGGACAGTGTTTAGAAGTGGTGTCCATAAATTTGCTTTTGCAAGACGGCCTGTAAAAAGATCAATCCAGTTGTAGAAAGTTATTTGACCTTCTTTTAAACCGGTTTTTAAGGAATCGACTGTTCCTGCATGAACTGCTACCGTATCTTGAATCAAATACAGGATTGGAGCAATTGTCGTTACAGAAAGAACAATTCCGCATAAGAGAAGAATTACATTTTGTGGTTTGTAAAAAAATGTTTTTATTTTGTTGAGCTTCAGCTGGGTCTGAAGATTGTTGTTTGCCATAGAAAAAGCACCTCCAGCTTAAAAAGTTGACTCCATAAAGGTTAGAGAGCCTGTCAAAACGGATATTGTATTTTGACAGGCTCAACTTTCGCTTTGTGGCAAAAATGGGTTAAAACTTATTTGCGGTTTGCACGTGTAATGTCAATCCAGTCGCCGAGGTCAACTGAAACTTCGGCACAATATTTTGGATCTTCGATTACGAGTTCGCCACCGTTTTCTGCAGCCCACCATTCAAAGCCTCTGTCGTTTTTTGCAGGGAAGTCGTTTCCACCAGCTATGCTGTGATGGAATTTTGCTTCGTTTTCTGCTGCAAGAACAGGGTTTGCAGAGTAACCGCCCATGTCTTTTCCCCAGGCTGTAAAACCGTCAAGTTTTGTAACCATGTAAGAAATAAATGCGCAGGCAGTCCATGGGTATGGAGAAGAATCCATAACTTCGAGATAGTGACTGTATCCGTAACCACCGATTCCGGTGTAACCTTCTTCGTAAGCTGCAACAGAAATATTTTTTACAGAAACGTCAGCTGTTTCGGCAATTGAACGAAGTTTTGAATAAACGATGAGAGCAAATTCGCCTGCAGCAGAAGTTTTTACAATGCTATTGCAGATTGGACCGTCGTCTGTTTCTTCGTTGTAGTTTTGTACCCAGAGTTTAATGTAAGCAAGACCGTATTTTGCGTTCTTTGATTCAAGACCAAAGTTTTCTGCAAGTTTTGCACATTCATCGAGTACAGAATTAAACTGAGCCTGTTTTTCGGCTGGCAGTTTGTCAAATGCGTTTTTGAGCCAGGTTGCGTATTTGTCAGCAGTGAGCATATAAAGGAAGTTTTTTCCGACAAGTTCGGAATTTACGCCCATGAAAAGACCATGTGTTCCTGGAGCAACAAAATCCCAACAGTTTGTAAATTTTACGCCGTTCAAATGGTTGTACATAAAAATTTTATTCAAAGTCTGCAAAGGAAGAAGCTCTGGATAGTCTTTTTTTGCAAGTTTGTTTGCTTCTGCCCATTCTTTTGGAATAAATGTGCGGAGAACTCCAGTGTCCATCATCTTGCTCTGAATCTGGTTTCCGTCCTGAATAAGTGTCATAAAATATTCAGGATTTGCACTTTTGTAGTCAACATTGAGGGTTGTAAAGATTGAATTGTTTTTTGGCTGAGACCATTCAATCTTTCCTGCATAACTTGAGTCAAGCGACTTGAGATATTTGATGAATGAGGCTCCAGCAGTTTTTCCGCGGCTTGAGTTTCCGATGCCCTTTAATGTAGCATTTTTTGATTCTTCGATTGCCTTTTGGCAAAGTTCATCAAAAGTCATATTTTCTGCCTGAGAAATAATTTCCTGAACGGCAGATTTTTTTGCCTGAGATTTATTGCACGAAGCAAAACCGAACAACGTAATAGCCGCTGCCGAAAGAATAAATAAAGATCTTTTCATTGAGAACCTCCGATAAAAATTCAACGCGAAAAAATTAATTTTCGATTTGATTTTTAGTGATGATGAAGTTTGCAACGCAAACCTTACACATAAGTGCACTGTCAGAATGACAAAAGTTAATTTAACTTTATTGATATATTTTGAAACTGAATTTGCAAACTGTCAAATTTTCATTTTTGTTGCACTTGAACAGATACGCTGAAAAATTATAAAATTGTTATATGACAAAATCTAATTTAATTAGCGAATTTGTAGAGCCAGAAATTATCAGTGCAGTTGAAAAAATTAAAGATGTTGCAGACATTCAAGAAGTGAATTCTCTTGCAGTAACGATTTCCAGACTGTTTAGTGCAGAACAAGTTTTTGCAGAAATTCTTGCTGGTAGTGATGACTCAAAGCTAATTTCTTCATTTAAAAAAAATCTTACGCTTTTGATTCAAAAAACCTGGGTTGAAAAAGACGATGAGACCGTAAAAGAGCAAGTTTTGTACAATCTGGAGCAGTTCTGCGCTTACATCGAAGCTGGAAAATATGCAGATGAATATAGCCGTTTTGGCCATATTTTGTCTGATGTCGTTTACTTGATGTTTGGACCGACTTCTAAAGAACCAATTTTTGAAGAGTATTCTTTGCGTATTGATCCAGAATTTGGAGTTTTTTGGTGGTATATTCAAAATCTTCCAGAAAAAGCAAATTTTTCTGACCAGAAAAGCCGCGCGCTTCTTTTGCTTGGAATGTATTTTCTTGCAAATTACTAAAATTTTTATCGGATGATTGATTTATGGATATTGAAAAAATAACTGCCAGCTTAAAAAACGCTTCATCTGAACTTGCCTTGCAGACTGCGAGTCAAAAAAATGAGGCCTTGCTTAGTGTTTCTGATTCAATAGAAAAAAATCGAAAAATCATTCTTGAAGCAAATGCTCTCGATGTGAAAAATGCACGCGAACGAGGAATGAGCGAGAGTCTTGTAGAAAGGCTTTCGCTTGATGACAAAAAAATTGATTCAATAATAGATTCGTTTAAATTGATAATAAGTCAGACCGATCCTGTTGGAGAAGAAGTTGCTGGTTGGAAAACTCCTGCTGGCATGACAATTCGGCAGGTTCGTGTTCCGCTTGGAGTTGTTGCAATTATTTACGAAAGCCGTCCGAATGTAACGGCAGACGCCTTTGCTCTTGCGTACAAAAGCGGTAATGCAATTCTTTTAAGAGGCTCTTCTTCCGCGATAAATTCAAATCAGGCTCTTGAAAAAGCGATAAAACAAGGCTTAAAAAATGCAGAAAATGGAGTAGAAGAATCAATTTCGCTTGCTCCGTGCAAGAATCATGAAGAAGTTGAACAGATTTTGACAGCGGTTGGAAAAGTTGATGTTGCTCTTCCGCGTGGTGGCGCAAAACTCATAAATATGGTTGTTCAGACGGCGAAAGTTCCTGTAATTCAAACTGGAGCGGGGATTTGCCATCTTTATGTTGACGAAAGCGCAGATCTTGAAATGGCTTTAAATCTTGCCTGGAACGCAAAAACTCAGCGTCCGGGAGCCTGCAACGCAATAGAAACAATTGTCGTAAACGAAAAAATCTTAAATCAGTTTATTCCAAGACTTATCGAAAAATTTGACGGTAAAGTTGAATTGAGATTAGACGAAAAATCGTATAAATTTGTTCAAAATGTACAAAATTCTGCAAAAATTAAAAAAGCCGCAGACGAAGACTTTGGGTTTGAGTTTTTAGACTTTATTTGTTCTGTAAAAACCGTTTCCACTTTGGACGAAGCAATTGATTTTATAAATTCCCACAATACAAAACATTCAGAATGTATTGTTACGAACAACCGCCAGAATTCGCGCATTTTTCAGTCAAAAATTGATGCAGCCTGTGTTTACGTAAATGCAAGCACGCGTTTTACCGACGGCGGAGAATTTGGTTTTGGTGCGGAACTAGGAATAAGTACTCAAAAACTGCACGCTCGCGGACCTATGGGAATTAAAGCTCTTACGACGACAAAATATCTGATTGACGGCGACGGGCAGATTCGTTAGAAAGTCATTGAAAAATCAAAAAACTCTTATTTGACAGATTTTAGCATGACAATTCCGTCTGAAGCGCTTTTCTTTAATGACGGAAAAAAGTCTTTGATTGTGCGGAGTTCTTTAAATCCCAATTTTTCGTAAAGGTGTTTTGCACCGTGCCATTCTTCGTTTACAAGAAGAATAATTTGTTTAATTTGAGGAAACGCTCCGCAAATTGAATCCAGGCAGCCGGTTAAAAATGGTTCTGCGAGTTTTTTGCCCTGAAAAGCCGGCAAAAGTGCAAATGAAGAAAAATATAAAACCGAGCCGTTCGGATCGTGTGTTTTTTCGGCGGAATGTCCGAGCATAAAAATACTGTCTGTTTGAGGAACGCAAGACCAAATTTCGCTCGTAAAATAACCTGCGGTAAGAGGTTTGCCGTTTTCGAGAACGGTTTCCGGAGAATTGTCAGAAAGAAGCAGGAATCCTTCAGGAAAAACACGGAGGCGCTCTTCAAATGTTGCTTGTTTTTCTTGAATTGCTGGAATAAATGCCGCATGTTCAATTTTTAAAATGTCCAGAATATCAAAACTTTTAGCAGGAAAAATCTTCATAATTGAATTGTACAGGAAAAAAAAATTTGTGCAAACTGACGAAAAACGACTTTTTAAAATTATTTAACGCCAAATTGTGATATAATATTCAGGTTCTGTTAAAATTCATTTTGTGTTTTTTCAGGATGCGAGATTTGTTGTTATTACGTTTTACAAACCGCATTTTTCAAATTTTTTAAGGAGATTCCGATGGCTGAAAGTTCCTCAGAATTCAAACCCTATATTCCGGCTGACAAAATTACTCCGGAATTCACAATCACATCAATTTTAACCGGTATTATCCTTGCGATTGTTTTTGGTGCTGCCAATGCGTATTTAGGTTTGCGCGTTGGAATGACAATTTCCGCTTCCATTCCGGCGGCTGTTATTGCAATGGGTATTACACGAATCATTTTTAAGAAAAATTCTATTCTTGAAAGCAATATGGTTCAAACTATCGGTTCTGCAGGTGAGTCGGTTGCTGCAGGTGCAATTTTTACAATGCCGGCTCTTTTTCTTTGGGCTAAAGAAGGTTTAATCAACCAGCCTAGCCTTCTTACAATTTCTCTCATTACTCTTTGTGGTGCTATTTTGGGCGTTTTGTTCATGATTCCGCTCAGAAATTCAATTATCGTTCAGGAACACGGCACTTTGCCTTATCCAGAAGCTCAAGCTTGTGCCGAAGTTCTTTTGGCTGGAGAAAAGAAAGGTTCCGATGCTAAGGCTGTTTTTTCTGGAATGGGAATTGCTGCCGCATTTAAATTTATCATTGACGGAATTAAGGCTGTTGAAGGCGTAATCGCTGTTCCTCTCAAGGCTTTTAGGACTGAATTTTCTGCCGAAATTTATCCTGCTGTAATTGGCGTTGGTTATATTTGTGGATACAGAATTTCATCTTTCCTTTTTGCCGGAGGTTTGCTTGCCTGGTTTGTAATGATTCCGTTGATTGTTGCTTTTGGCGGAAATACTGTTTTGTTCCCGAGCGACATTGGCGTTTCTGAACTTTATGCTGCTGGCGGTGCTGGTGCAATCTGGTCTAAATATGTGCGTTACATTGGTGCAGGCGCTTTGGCCGCTGCTGGAATTATCAGTCTTGCAAAATCTCTTCCGTTGATTTGCAAAACTTTTGCAAGTGCAATCAAAGGTTTGAAAAGTTCTGCTGCTTCTGATAACAGCGAAAGAACTTCTCAGGAAATAAGCATTAAGGCTGTAATAATCGGCATTGTTGCGATTGCTTTTGCAATTTGGATTCTTCCTCCGATTCAAGCTGGAATCGTAAGTGCTCTTTTGATTATTATTTTCGGATTTTTCTTTGCAACTGTTTCTTCAAAAATGGTTGGACTTGTTGGTTCTTCTAACAATCCAGTTTCTGGTATGGCAATTGCAACTTTGTTGATTTCGACAATCCTTCTTAAAGTTTCTGGCGACACTGGTGCTCACGGAATGGTTAGTGCAATTACAATCGGTGCTATCATCTGTGTAATTGCTGCTATTGCCGGCGACACTTCTCAGGACTTGAAAACTGGTTATATTCTTGGTGCAACTCCTAAAAAGCAGCAGATTGGCGAATTAGTTGGCGCGATTATCTCTGCATTGACGATTGGCGGAGTTTTAATTTTGCTGGATTCGGCATGGGGCTTTGGTTCAAAAGAACTTGCTGCTCCTCAGGCAACTTTGATGAAACTTGTAACAGAAGGCGTTATGAACGGAAACCTTCCTTGGAGCTATGTATTTATTGGCGCTGCTTGTACAGTATTGTTTGAACTTTTAGGATTGCCTTCTCTTGCCGTTGCAATTGGTATTTATCTTCCAATTGAACTTACTGCTCCAATTATGCTCGGTGGCGTTTTGCGCAGACTTATGGATAAAAAGAACAAAACTCAGTCAAGCGAAAGTTCAAAAGGCGTATTGTTCTGCTCAGGTTTGATAGCCGGAGAAGGTTTGATGGGCGTTCTTCTTGCAATTTTGACAGTTGCAGGCATTGCAGACAAAATCGGTCTTGGCGGAAATATTCCTGCTGGCATAAGACTTGCCGGTTCGGTTATTCTGCTTGTTGCGCTCGTTACTTTGATTGTTTGTCATAACCGTTCGGCAAAAAATGAAAAAGCAGAATAAAAAACAAAGCCAGAATCTTTTAGATTTAGTTCCTCGTCAGTCGAAAAAATACAGATTTGAAGTTGACGAAGAAGGCAAAGTTACAGTTTTTGTGGAAAACAAGGGATTTTTCAATCTTGCTGCACAAAAACTGTTTAAAAAACCGAGGTTTACCCAAATTCACCTTGAAGAATTTGGAAGTTTTATCTGGCAAAAAATTGATGGAAAAAGAACCGTCAAAGAAATTGCCGATTTATTGCATGAAAAATTCGGCGAAAAAGCGGATCCTCTTTATCCTCGAATTTCTGTGTACGTAAAAACTTTAGTAAATTACGGTTTTGTTGAATTTCCGGCTTATGAATAACCCCTGTGTTTGTTATCATTTGCCGGGGCTTTTTGAATTTTACGAATTATATAAGGCCTTTCTGCCACTTTTTTTTGAGCATCGTGAATATTTTTATGACTGGTGTAAAATTGGTTCAATTTACGGTGCTCCTGCCGATTGCATTTGGGGTGGCGGAAGGGCTGGTTTTGGCGAAAATAATTCCGGTCAAATTTTAGAATTATTGCAGAAATATGGAATTTCTGTCCGCCTCACTTTTAGCAATTCACTTTTAAAAAACGAACATCTCCTAGACAAAAAATGCAATCAGCTTTGCGCGCTTTTTGAAAAAAGTAAGAATGTTCAAAACGGAATCATTGTTAATTCTGAAATTTTGCTGGATTATCTTAAAAAAAATTATCCGGATTTCTATTTTGTTTCTTCAACTACAAAAGTAATAACCGATTTTGACAAATTTTTGGCTGAATTAAACCGAAAGGATTTTGATTTTGTTGTTCCGGACTTTCGGCTAAATAAAAATTTTGCACAACTTGAAAAGTTAACTGACGAACAAAAGAGCAAGGTTGAATTTTTGTGCAATGAATGTTGCTGGACCGGCTGCAAAGAACGAAAAATCTGCTACGAAAACGTAAGCCGCAAAAATTTGGGTGAAAATTGTCCAGATTTTGTCTGTAAATCTCCCGGCGGAAACAAAGGCTATGTTTTTTCTAAGGCAAAAGAAAATCCTTCTTTTATTGGAATTGAAGATATAAAAAATAAATATGTTCCGATGGGGTTTTCTAATTTTAAAATCGAAGGTCGCGGACTTGGAAGCGCAATGATTCTTGAATTTTTGCTTTATTACATGACAAAACCGGAAGCGCAGCTGCAGGTTCGGGAAAATATTTATTTGGACAGCATGCTGGATTTATTTTGAAGCGCACTTCATTTTTGATTTTTTTTGCAATAGAATGTCGGAATGTTTTTTTACGGATTTAAAAGTTGAAGAACTTCGATTGAGTCGCGGAGTGGCGAAATTCCGAGCATGGCTTCGTTTACGAGTTGGCCGTAACTGTAAAAATGTTTTGCCGGAAGAAATTCTTCGCCAAAAGAAATGTAGGATTTTCCGGCATTGTCGATTCCGTAGTCGAGTTTGTAGCGGTTTCCGCGGTAGAGAAGTTCCATTTCTTTTTTAACTTCGATGTTTTTTCTAAAAACTGTTTCTTGCATGGAAAAATTATAACAAAATGAAAAAAAATTTAATATTGTTGAACTTTGTTTTTATTTTTAGTTTTTGTGTGGCGCAGGATTTTAATCCAATTGAATCTGAATTTTCTTTGAATAAAGCGGAAAAAATTGAATTGAATGAAGATTTTGTTTTGGAAAGGGAATTTTACGTTTCTAAAATCAGTGATTCTGTTTTTGAAAAAATAAATGGAAAAAGTTTTAAGAAGAACTGCACATTTCCGCGCGAAAATTTGCGGATCCTTCATATTTTGCACAAGAATTTGTCCGGAAAAACTCTTGAAGGCGAATTGATTTGTAACGAAAAAATTGCAGAAACTCTTTTGAAAATTTTTAAGGAACTTTATGTTTCTGATTACCCGATTGAAAAAATCTGCTTGATAGATGAATACGATGCCGATGACGAAAAAAGCATGGCGGACAATAACTCGTCTTGTTTTAATTTTAGGTTTATAAATTTTACAAAAAAAGTGTCAAAACATGGTTCCGGACTTGCGGTTGATATAAATCCTCTCTACAATCCGTGCGTAAAAACCGTAAAAGGAAAGATTAGCGTTGAGCCGGCGAATGCTGTTGATTTTGTGGACAGAACTAAAAATTTTTCTTATAAAATTGACCATCGCGACCTTGCCTATAAAATTTTTACAAAAAATGGTTTTGAATGGGGCGGAGACTGGCAGGGCGTAAAAGATTATCAGCATTTTGAATGGCCAGGAGAATAAACCGCGTTAAGGATGGAAGCCGCATAGCGGTTCGGACACGCTTGCGTGGCTGAACGGAAAAATTGCAGAGCAATTTTATAACGCGACAGCCTGCCCGGAATCCTGGTTCAGGGTTCCGGAACGCCCATTCTTTAAATCATATCGAAAATTTGCTAAACTATTTATGTTTTATTTTTTTGAACGAGGTATTTTTTATGACTCACAATATGCAGATTTTACAAGAAGCTGCGGCAAAATATGGACCTCTTTGCGTTGGTCTGGATACTGATCCTTCTTATATTCCGGCTCCGCTTTTAAATGTTTTTGGTTCTAAGACTGATGCGGTTCTTGCTTACAATAAAGAAATCATTAAAAGGGTTGTTGCTGAAAAATCTGCCTGCTGTTTTAAAATTCAGATTGCTTATTATGAGGCGATGGGACTTGAAGGCTTAAAAGTTTATGCAGAAACTATCAAGGCTGTGCACGAAGCGGGTTTTATTGCAATCAGTGACATTAAGAGGGGCGATATTGCCGATACTGCAAAAGCATACGCACGCGCTCATTTTTCTGGCGAATTTGAAAGTGACATAATTACTGTAAATCCATATATGGGTTTTGATACTTTAAAGCCTTTTACCGAATATTGTGCGCCACATACTGCCGAATCAAAAGTTGCAACTGGTTCAAAAGGAATTTTTGTTCTTTTGAGAACTTCAAATCCTGGAATGGTTGATATTGAGCAGCAAGAATTAAAAAATGGCGGTCGTGTTCTTGACCGTACTGGAAGCGAATTAAAGAGAATTGCTGCTGAATTTGAAAAAAATTATCCTGGACAGACTTGTTCGCCGGTTGGTGCGGTTGTTGGCTGTACAGAAGAAAGCGATGCCCGTGCTCTTCGCAATGCTTATCCTGAAATTTTCTTTTTGATTCCTGGATATGGCGCTCAGGGCGGGGCTGCAAGAATTGCGGCTACTTTGCTCGATAAGGCCGGCGGTACTGTAAATTCAAGCCGCGGTATTTTGTGCGCATGGAAAAAGGCTCCTGAGCTTGCTGATAAAGTTGAAAGCGGAAATCTCTGTTTAAAGGAAATTGCTGATGCTGCAGGAAATGCCTGTATTGCTGCAAAACTTGACCTGCTCAATGCAAAAAACAGTCTTTAAGGTTTTATAAGCGAGGTTAAAATTATGTCGGAAATAAAAAATTGTGCTGGAGAAACGTATCCTGTTTTTGCTACAGGTAAGGTAAACGGCTGTTCAATCGTGCAGTCTGCTGTTCCATACGGAAGCGTCTGGTATTTGAAAGTGAATGTGATGGGAATAAACGGCGGAAATGCGATTGCTCCAAATCCCGGTCAGTTTTATATGTTGCGCTCTGTTCGTTCGGGACTTTTGCTCGGCCGTCCAATTAGCGTTTATAATTCGCGCAGAATTTCTGACAACAATGTTAGCATTGAATTTTTAATTCTCTTAAAAGGAACTGGAACTAAAGAGCTCATTACTCTTGAAAGCGGAGATGGAATTGAACTTCTTGGTCCTCTTGGAAACAATTGGCCGGTTCCTGCTGAAAACTCAAAAGTGTTGTGTGTTGGCGGTGGAGTTGGAGTTGCGCCTGTTGCAGGTTTTGCAATAACTCTTCCTAAAAAATCCTATGATTTTGTTGCCGCATTTAAAAGCGGTTCTTATGGACTTGATTATATTTTTCCAGAAAAACTTACGATTACGACAGATGACGGTTCGCTTGGAATCAAAGGAATGGTAACTGCTGCGCTCGACAGCGAAAGCGTAAAAAAATACGATGCGGTTTATGCCTGCGGTCCTACGCCTATGCTTGCAGCGGTTCAAAAAATTTGTGCCGATGCTGGTGTAAAGTGCTGGCTTAGTATGGAAAATAGAATGGCATGCGGTGTTGGCGCGTGTCTTGGCTGTACAATTCACACAAAAGAAGGAAATAAGCGCTGTTGTAAAGAAGGTCCGGTTTTTAATTCTGAAATTTTGGATTTTGCGAAAATTGATTCGCCTGTAACTTCTCAGAGAATGGCAAGACGCGAACCGCTTTCTAAAAACGAAGAACCAGATTTGAGTGTAAAAATTGCCGGAGTTGAATTTGCAAATCCTGTTTTTGCCGCGAGCGGAACTTTTGGCTACGGAATTGAATATTCGACCGTTCTCGATGTTGATTCGCTTGGCGGAATTTGTTCAAAAGGACTTACTTTGGACGGTCAGCCGGGAAATTTTGGAGTTCGCCTGATTGAGACTCCAATGGGACTTATAAATTCTATCGGACTTGAAAATCCTGGAATAAAACACTTTATCGAAAACGAATTGCCGTTAATGCAGAAATTTAAGGCAAAGACAATTGTCAATTTGAGCGGAAAAAGTCTTGAAACCTATGTTGAAGGGGCAAAATTGCTGGATAAAACAGACGCTCCGATGATTGAATTGAATATCAGTTGTCCGAACGTAAAAGCCGGTGGTATGGCGTTTGGAATGGAACCAAAAGCCGCGGCATCTGTTGTGGAAGCTGTTCGCAAAGCAACAAAAAAGCCGCTTATGGTAAAACTCAGTCCGAATGCGCCTGATTTGATTGGAGTTGCAATGGCTGTAAAAAGTGCGGGCGCTGATGCAATCAGCCTTGTAAACACTTTTCAGGCAACGGCAATAAACATTGAAACTGGTCGTCCTTGTTTTGAAAATATCCGTGCTGGTTTTTCGGGACCTGCTGTAAAACCAATTGCTCTTCGCATGGTTTATGATCTATGCCTTGCAATGAATAAACTTCCAGAAAACGAAAGAATTCCTGTAGTTGGGCTCGGTGGAATTTCGTGCTGGCAAGATGCTGTTGAATTTATCATGGCAGGAGCAAGTGCTGTAGAAGTTGGAACAGCAACTTTCGGAAATCCGCTTGTAATGACAGAAATCGTAAAAGGAATCAAAAATTTTATGGCAAAAAAAGGTTATAAAACGCTTGATGATTTTAGGGGTTGTGCGCTTTAATTTTGGCACGCTTTTTAGAATTCTGACTGTCCTTGCAAAAATTGTACTTTGAAACTAGAATTAAAAAACGACATTTCTGAATTTTCAATTGTTCGGAAATGTCAAAAATACTTAAAAAAAGGCAAAGATGCCGGCTTTGGCGAGCCTATACTTTATTGAGAGGAAAAAATGGCTTCGATTCGTGAACGCTATGGTGATAAGTTTAAAGAACTTGCAAATTTTTCGCACGCTGCTGCAAAAATTGATACTACAAATGTTTATCAAAAAGCGAACCCTAACACAAAAAAACTGATGGATAAGTTGATTTCGGACAATATGGCAGAAGGAAGCCGTCTTGAGGGTGTAGAAAACTTCAAGGCTTTTTTGGCTGCGATTAAGTCTGGAAAAAGCGGACTTATCTTGATGGAACATTATGCAAATACCGATTTGCCTGGTCTTATCTGGCTTCTTGAGAATTCTGACGATCCTGATTGTCGCGAACTTGGTGGTAAAGTAGTTGCCATTGCAGGAATGAAACTCAACGAAGCAGACCCAATGGTTCGTGCTTTTGCCGAAAGTTTTACCCGCGTTGTAATTTATCCGACACGCTCACTTGATTCTGCTACAAAAACTGCCGCTTCTCAGGAAGAAATCGAGGCAGAAACAAAAAAGGCCCGTGCAATCAACCTTGCCGCAATGCACGCAATGGACAAATGCAAGCGCAACGGAGAAGCGATTCTTGTTTTTCCTTCAGGAACCCGTTATCGTCCTGGAAAACCAGAAACAAAACGTGGCCTAAAAGAAATCGACAGTTATCTGAGAATGTTCGACGTTATGCTTTTGGTTTCTATTGACGGCATGATTTTAAAATTCAATCCAGACAACATGAACGATATGCTCGCCGATGAATGTGCCCCAGCGGTTTGCGTTTACAAGGCAAGTCCTGTAATCGAATGTAAGCCTTTCCGTAAAGAATATCTTGCTTCTTTGCCGGAAGACTGTCCAGATCCAAAACAGGCTATGATCGACCACGTTATGGAATATCTTGAAAAACAGCACGACGAAATAAAAAAATAAGTGCCAGTTAAAAAACGCAGAACTTCCATGCTTTTATAAAGCAATTTTTGCTTTGGAAGGTCTGCGTTAATTTTTTTTATTCAGAATTTCGGCACGCTGTAAAAGTCCCATTTTTTTTTCGGTTTTTGCCGGAATTTCAGTTTTTTCTGCCGGACTAGATTCGTAAACGGTTTTTGGTGAACTTCCTGCTTTTACTGTTACGGCAGTTGATTTTCCTTTGCAAAGTTCAATAAATTCGCTGATTCTTGAAGAATAGAATTCAATTCCAGACTTCCAAAAATCTATGCTTGTAATGTCAAATCCTGCTTTTTTGCACAATTCCTCGCAGTTCATGCTTCCTGTCAAACTTAAAATTTGCCTGTAAGTTTCTGCAAAACTTTTTCCTTCTTTTAAATATCTTTGATAAAGCGCAACCGCAAAAAGCTGTCCAAACGCGTACGGAAAGTTGTAAAAATCAAGGGCTGTCGAATAATAATGGCTTTTTACCGCCCACATATATTCGTGGCGTTCGGAATTTAAGCCTTTTCCGTAAGATTTTTCCTGAGCTTCGCGCATAATTCTGCAAAAATCCTGAGCGTTTAATTCTCCTTTTGCGCGTTCTTCAAAAACATTTTTTTCAAAATAAAAACGGCATAAAATATCGACAAGAACCTGGCTTACGTCCTGTAAATCGAGATCTAAAAGTTGCAATCGGTCTTTTTCGCCACATTTTTTGAGCATATCCTGTTTTACGATTGTTTCTGCAAAGGTTGAAGCAGTTTCTGCAAGCGTCATTGGATAACTGAAAAAATCAACGGATTTTCCTTTTAAGCAGGAAAAATGGTATGCATGGCCGATTTCGTGGGCAAGCGTTATAATATCGCTAAAACTGCCTGTAAAATTTGTCATGATTCTGCTTTGGTGTCCAAGTGCAAAATCTTCATCGTATGCTCCGCCGACTTTTCCGGGGCGGACTTCTGCGTCAATCCAGTTGTTTTGGAAAACTTTCTTTGCAAAATTCCCCATATCTTCCGAAAAACTGCTGTAGCGTTCGATAACATAATTTTCGGCTTCTTCAAAGGTCCAGGTTTTTGAAAGCAGGGAATTTTCGTTTTCGGTTTTGTCTTGTTCTAAAACTTCCATTGGCGCAAAAAGGTCGTAAAAAGCCAGTCCTTTTTCTGCTTTGCCGTTTATGTATTTTGGCGTGCTTGCCGTAAGGTTGTTTTTTCGTAAAAAATCTGCCTTTGCGTTAAAATATTTTCGCCACTCTGGAAGACTTTTTTCAATTGCCTTAATCAAGGCATTTAGCGTTTTTTTATCCATTCGGCTCGAAAAAAGAGTGCGGTCAACTGGTTTTTTCCATTTTCGCTGCTTGTTGAGGGTTAAAGTTTCGCCTTTTAAATTATTCAGGCAGGCGGCAAAAGCGATTTCGTTTTGTTTTAAGAGCGAAAGTTCTTTTTCGTAGGAAGATTTTCTTAAGTTAGAATCTGCCGAATAAGCGTCGTTTCTAAGTTCGTTAAAAGTTTTTCCGTCTGCGTCTTTTAGATTTGAAATTATTTGTTCGTGCAGTCTATCCCACGCATCTCCTCCGGTGCGTTGTAAAGAACCTGCCAAATTTTCTTCTTTTGCGGACATTTTATGCTTTGATTCTGCAATTTCTTCTTCGATTAAAAAACTTTGTTCGCGATATTCTGGAAACCTCTCAAAAAAATCATCGAGTTTTTTAGAATTTTTTACGAGAATTGTCTTAAAATCAATATCGATTTTTTTCAGGCGGAGGGCGAGTTCATCAATTAAAGAAATATTGTTTAAAAAAGCGGTGTTTGTTGTATCAACTGAATAAACTATGTAAGCGTAGGCTCCAAGGCTTTGAGAAAGTTCGAGAACTCCTTTTTTTGCGTCAAGAAAACCCTTTAGCCAAAAGCAAAAATTAAACCGGCTGGAAGTTTTTATAAGGTTTTCGAGTTTTTCCATGCCAGTTTTGTAATTATCAAGAGCCGATTTATATTCGGGACTTTCGATAGAAGAAAAAATTGAATCTAAATTCCATCTAGGCGCATTTAATTTACTCATAGAATGAGTTTAACACAAATTCATCCTATTTTAAAAGAAAATCAAACCTGCAATTCCAAGAGGAATTAAATAAGCTGCGAACCATTCAAGTTTGCCTTTTTTGATCAATTTCATTAAAAACACGAGAGAAATATAACCTGCCACAAAAGCCGAAACAAATCCAAAAATAACAGGCAAAAGTCCTACAGAAGAACCAAGTTCTCCCAAATCCTTTGCTTCGAGCACAAATGCTCCCAAAATTGCTGGAATACTTACGATAAAAGAAAATTCTCCTGCGCTTTGGCGGTCAATTCCTGCAAGTTGCGCTCCAGCAATTGTTGAACCTGAACGGCTGATTCCCGGCAAAGTTCCAATTCCCTGCATCAAACCGATAAAAAGCGACTGAAAAATGCCGATTCCCTTTTTGTCGCTGCTCAAAACTTCGGTACCACGGCTTTTTTTCTGCCAGAAACTGCTAAAAATTAAAAGTGCTGCCGTAACAAGAAAACCTGCACAGGTAAATTTAATCGGCATTTCTGGAATCAGTTTTGAACTTAAAATTCCCAAAATTCCTGTCACAAAAGTTGCGCAAATAATCGCAACAATTGTTTTTCGACCGAGAATGTCGTTTCCAGAAAGCAAATCTTCTGGATCGTTGTCAGAATTTAGCGGCTGGCGTGCAATCCAACGTCCAAAGCAGCATAAAAGTTTCCAGATTTTTGCACGAAAAAAAATAACAACGGCAAGCAAGGTTGCAAGATGAAGAATTACATCGTACAAAAGAGGCACATTGTCCAGGTTAAAAAGAAATTGAGCTACGGCAAGGTGTCCGCTCGACGAAATAGGCAAAAATTCAGCAATTCCCTGTAAAATTCCAAGCAAAATCGACTGCAAAACTGACATTTTTTAGATCTCCATATTGTTTTGGTAACTCTAAAAGCAAAAATTTCAGAGGCATTCTTATTTTATAGAAAAAAAAGTTTTTTGTTTAGGCAAATTTAATTTTTATTTTAGTCGGGCGGCTTTTTACTTCGCTTTGCTGCGTAAAAACCGGGCTATTCGCCATTATCATTCTAAAAAAGTCGGGTAATTTACCCGACTTTTTTAGAACGCCTTCGGCGTGGCTACTATCCCTGCCGCAGATGTTATAAAATTGACAAACATTTGTGGCCAAATTTGTGCCGGCGTGTCTTCTGCAAGCGCAAGTCCGTGTTCACCTTCTTTAAAAAGATGGTATTCAAATTCAATTCCGGCATCTTTTAGGCTTTTTGTAAAAACCAATGTATTTTCTGCTGGAACTGCCTTGTCTGTGCGCGTGTGCCAGACAAAAGTTTTTGGAAAATCTTTGGAAATGTGTTTTTCGAGAGAAACAACATCTCGAATCAGTTCTTCAGAATTTTTGTTTTCTGGATTTTGAGTGAATGTTTTCTTGCAAATTTCAATTCGTTCGTCCTCCGTTAAATTTTCGGTTAGACGCTGGATTGAGCCTTCGTGACAAATTTTTTTGTCGGCAGAAATTACCGGATAGCAAAGGCATAGCGCGTCTGGACGGATCTGCTCTGGCAGTAAAATTTTACCGTCGAGAGTAAGATTTTTCAAAAGAGGAGTGTTCCAGAAACAGCCAAGGCTTGCGCAAAGGTGTCCGCCCGCGCTGAATCCGCAGAGGTAAATTTTTTGAGGATCGATATTCCATTCATCGGAATTTTTTTTAATAAAAGCAACCGCTCTTGCCAGGTCAAAAAGTGGTTCAGGAAATTTGAACGGTGCAAGTGTGTAATAAAGTACTGCCGACGAAAATCCCAAGGAATTCCAAAAAAGAGCAATGGTTTCCTGTTCTTTTTTTCCGAAATGATTGTAGCCACCACCTGGAACAACCAGAATAAAAGGATTTTTTTTCTGATTTTTTAAAATAAAAGGAGCAATACTGGCCTTTGAAGGTGGACATAATTCAATTTTTTCGTGATTCATAATAATATTATAAAAAACGGTTTAAAAAGAAAAAAGGGCTACTGAAGGAGGAAAAAAGTAGCCCTTTGTGAATCGTTTTTGTTATATTTCTTGCTGCTGATAATAAAATATAACTTTACAGGATTTTATGCAATTGAGTTTTAAGAAAAATTACTGAAAAATCGCTAAAATAACGCATTTTTTATGAAAAAGGTTGAAAATCTTGCGGTTTTATTGAAAAATACTTGAAAATTTTGCGGTTTTTACGCTAATTTGAAATTCATTGGAGGCTAAATATGGAAAAAATTGGAATTATTGGTGCAATGCAAATTGAAATCGACTGGCTAAAAAAATTAATGGCAAAAGAAGGTTCGGCAAAAACTATTTGTGCTGGCGGTCTTGATTTTGAAACTGGAAAAATTCACGGAAAGGAAGTTGTTGTCGTTCGTTCCGGAGTTGGAAAAGTGAACGCTGCATTGTGCGCTCAGAGGCTAATTCTTCAGTTTAAATGTACAAATATAATCAATACGGGAATTGCTGGAGCTATGGCTGAAGGACTTGGTGTTTTGGATTTTGTAGTTTCGAGTGATGCAGTTTATCACGACATGGATGCAACAGGATTTGGTTACAAAATCGGTCAAATTCCGCAGATGCCGGTTTATTCGTTCGAGGCAGACAAAAAAATGGTTCTTGCTGCAAAAAAAGCATTTGAAAATTGCGAAGAATCAAAGGACCACAAAATGATTGAAGGAAGGATTGCCACAGGCGACCAGTTTATTTCTGAAAAATCGCTCAAGGCAAAAATAGCGGAAAATGTTTCTCCTGCGTGTGTTGAGATGGAAGGATGTGCAATTGCTCAGGCTTGTTGGCTCAACAAAACGCCTTTTGTAATTATCCGTTGCATGAGCGATATGGCGGATGATTTAAGTTCAAATGGTTATGAATTTAATGAGGGAATTGCCGCTCAATTGAGTGCTCAGGTAGTTGAAAAACTTATTGAAGCAATATAAAATCGCGCTATTAAAGCTTTTTTTCTTTATTAAGGGGCATTTCTAAATGGAATTAAAAAAATACAATGTAGACAGTTTTAATTTGGATCACAGAAAAGTGGTTGCCCCTTATGTTCGCGTCGCTGCAAAAAAACAGGGCGAAAAAGGCGACGTTGTAACAAAATTTGATGTGCGTGTTTGTCAGCCAAACAAAGAATTTATGAATACAGGCGCCTTGCATACAATGGAACATATCATTGCTGAATATTTGCGTGATGAAATTCCTGGTGTAATTGATTTTTCGCCAATGGGCTGCCGCACAGGTTTTTATCTTACTGTCTGGGGCGATGTTGATGAAGAATACATTGCAAACCATTTAATCCCTGTTTTTAAAAAAGTTATTGACTGGACTGGCGAAATTCCAGCTGCCAACGAAATTCAGTGCGGAAACTACCGCGACATGGATTTGGAAGGTGCAAAAAAATTCGCAAAAAATTGGATTGAGGGAATCAGCAAAAAAGGTTGGAGTGCTTTTCCTGACGGGCTGTAAAATTTTTTCCGCTGGGGGTCTACTTAAGTGAACTTTTATCTAAAACTTAAAGAGACTATTTTTTCTGTAGCGCCAATTATGCTTTTGGTGCTTTTATTGGGTGTAACGATTGCACCTTTGGGTGGTCAGCTTTTGCTTCAGTTTATGCTGGGCGGAGTTATGGTCATTATAGGACTCGCCATTTTTCTTTTGGGCGTTGATATTGGGATTATTCCCGTCGGCGAGCGTAGTGGAGCAGCCCTAACTTCAAAGCGGAATTTACCGCTTCTTTTGATTGCCGCATTTTTTATCGGTTTTATCGTAACAATTGCAGAACCGGATATTCAAGTTTTGGCAGATCAGGTTCGTAAAATTGAATCTTCTGTTTCAAAATGGGGATTGATTATTGCGATTGCAGCAGGCGTTGGTCTTTTTGTTGCATTGGGAATTATGCGCGTAATTCTTTCAATTCCTCTCAGATTGATTTTAATAATTTCTTATATAGCAGTTTTTGGTCTTGCTGTTTTTGCGCCTCAGGCTTTGCAAGGAGTTGCTTTTGACTCTGGCGGAGCAACAACTGGTCCAATGACAGTTCCGTTTATTTTGGCGCTTGGCGTCGGAGTTGCGGCTGTTCGTAGAAAAACTCTTCAGAATTCTGAAAAAAACTCCATGGACAATGACGGAAGTTTTGGTCTTACTGGAATCGCATCTATCGGTCCAGTTTTGGCAGTTATTATTTTTGCGATTGCAATTTCTAAAATAAATGGAGGAATCGGAGTTGCTGAAAGCGTTGATTCTGGTTCTGAAGAAGAGATTGCTGTCGGACTTTCTGTTGTTTTTGCACATCTTCCAGCAATTGCAAAAGAAGTTGTTTCTGCGCTGGCTCCTTTGGCGGCAATGGCAGTATTTTTTCAGATTACGCTTATAAAAATGCCACCAATGCAGGTTGTCCGCATGATCCGTGGTTTTGTACTGAGTTTTATTGGTCTGGTTATTTTTTTGGGCGGTGCTCAGGGCGGGTTTATGCCTGTCGGTCAGGAACTTGGAGTTTTACTTGGAAAACTTGCCGCAAATTCGGGCGACGTTTTGATTTCGAGTACAAGCAACGGAATAACCAAAACTCTCTTTGTAATTCCTAAAATTGTCGGTCCGATTGTCCTTATTTTAATCGGCTGTATTTTTGGAGCAGTTGTTGTTTGCGCTGAGCCTGCGGTTTGGGTTTTGACGGATCAGGTTGAAGAAATTTCTGGTGGAATGATTCGAAGAAAAGTAATTCTTGTTGCGTTGAGCGCCGGAGTTGCAATTTCAATCGGAATTTCAATGGCGAGAGTTTTATATGGCTTTAGTCTTTGGTTTATTCTTCTTCCTGGATATGTGATTGCGCTTGCGCTTTCTTTTTGGTGTCCAAAACTTTTTACAGGAATTGCTTTTGACTCTGGTGGAGTTGCAAGCGGACCTATGACAAGTACATTTATTCTTTCTCTTACGATTGGCGTAGGTCATGCAGTAAATGCAGGTTCTGCGAGCGAAGCATTTGGTGTAATTGCTCTTGTTGCAATGACTCCTCTTATTGCAATTCAAATTCTTGGAATTGTATTTAAAGTAAAAACAAATTCTCATAAAAAAATGGAACAAACTGAACTTCTGGAGGAAAAGGCATGAATTCATTTAAATTATTTTTCAGCGTAGTTCCTCACGGAAAAGGAGAAAAACTTACTCGCGCTGCAATGGAAAGTGGTTGTCGTGGTGGAACCGTTTTAATGGGACGTGGACTTGCAAAAACAAATCTTGCGGCAATTCTCGGTCTTGGTGAAAATTCAAAAGACGTGATAATGATGGTTGTTGAAAAATCGGTTTGCGAGTCTGTAAAAAATGCGATTCAAACAGCGACTTCAAAAGAAAAAAGGCATTTTGGCGAACTTTTTAGTGTTGGAGTTGATTCGCTTTTAAAGGGTGGAAATATCATTGAAAATTCAAATGCCGCTGATGAAAACATGGAGGAAGACGTTATGAGCACACAAAATGAAATGATTACAGTAATTGTAAATAAAGGTTATGCCGACGATGTAATGGCTGCCGCCAGACAGGCAGGTGCAGGTGGTGGAACAGTAATAAATGCGCGTGGAACTGCAAAAGAAACAGACGAACGTTTTTTTGGAATGCACATTGTTTCTGAAAAGGAAATGCTTGTAATGGTTGTTCCGAGCGACAAAAAGCAGTCGGTAATTTCTGCAATCCGTGAGCTAAAATGTTTGAAAGATCCTGGAATGGGAATCGCATATTCTGGAAAAGTCGAAGATTTTGCACTTTTAGGAAAAGCGAAGTAAAATTAGCATTGATGAAAAATCTTTATAAACAGGTAAAGACGCTCATATTAAGAAACAGGGTTTCTGACTTTGAGTACGATTGTGTTAAAACTGAAACTTATCAGACAAACCTTTCGATGCTTGGAGTCTGTTCCCTTGTTGGTTGCGTTCTTTTTTTTGTTTTAGGAATTGTCGGAATTTTTTTTAATTCGTTTCCAAATGCAGGAACAATTGTCTATTTTGCGGTTTTTGCCGTAATGCTGTTTATTTTTATTTCATCAATAAAGATTTCTCAGGAAAAATTAAAGCTTGCAGTACCGCTTCTTTATGTTTTTATATGGACTTTAAGTGTTTTTACAGGTTTTCGAGGAATTTACGGAAACACTGGTAATTATTCGGTCATGTTTGTCGTTTTGGAATTTGCAATTCCAGTTATTTTTATTGATAGAGTTTCGAGAATGTTTAGAAATACAGGCTTGCTTGTGTTTTTGAATACGATTTGTACAATTCTTTTTAAAGACGTAAAAATTGCCCGAATTGACATCTTTTACATGTGGCTTTTTTACGGATTAAGTTTTATTCCATGTTTTTATCTGACAAAAATCCGTGTCCGTGAATTTTTTTTAAGGCAGATTATTGAAAATCAACGCGATACTGATGAATTGACTGGACTTTCAAACAAGGCGGCATTCATTCGTTCGACAAAAAAATATCTTAATTCAACAAATACTGGAATTTTAATAATGCTTGATTTGGATTATTTTAAGCAGATAAACGACACTTACGGACATTTTGTTGGCGATAAAGTTCTAAAAAAAGTTGCGGTCTGCATTCAGAAAGTGTTCCGTTCTTCCGATGTAATGGGACGTTTTGGTGGCGATGAATTCTTGATTTTTATGGTTGGTGCAAATCAAAAAGATATTGCAAGGATGCGTTGTGAACAACTTTTGGAATTGCTGAATAAGACTCCAGTTTTGACGGACGATCCCGAAAATTCTGGATTTATACAGTCGAGCATAGGTTTTGCGGTTTTTGAAGATACGGATTTTGAGACGCTCTTTAAAAATGCGGACACCGCCTTGTACGAAGCCAAAAATTCTGGAAAAAACAAAGTCTGCTGTTTTGAAAATTACTAAAACTTGTAAAAAAATGAGCACAAAAGAAAAAATCATTTCAATTTTGAATTCGGATTCGTTAAAAAACGATTTTATTTCTGGCGAAGAACTTGCATCGCGCTGTCAGGTGAGCCGTGCGGCTGTTCACAAGGCAATTTCTGTTCTTCGTGAACAGGGTTTTTTAATCGAGGCTGTTACAAATAAGGGGTATAAACTGGAAAGTATCCCTGACAAAATTGATTCTGATTTTATCGAAAAAGAAATTTTAAAATGTGGCGAAAAATGTAAAATTCTTGCTTTTGATGAAATTGATTCGACAAATTTGGAGGCAAAAAGACAAACAGCCGACAAAGAACTTAACCGCGTGCTTTTTGTTGCCGGAAGACAGACGGCAGGACGCGGAAGAATGGGGCGGACTTTTGTTTCGCCTGCAAATTCAGGAATTTATTTTTCGCTTGTTTATAAACCTGTTACCTGCATAAAAAATCCTGCTTTTTTGACAGCGGCTGCGGCAGTTGCTGTAAGCAGGGCAATAAAATCTCTTTATGGAGAAGATTGCAAAATAAAATGGGTGAATGACGTTTTCTTGAAGGGTAAAAAAATCTGCGGAATTTTAACCGAGGGTGTTACGAATTTTGAAACCGGCACAATCGACGTTGCCATTGTCGGAATCGGAATAAATGTGCGGAACAGCGGTTTTGATGAAGAACTTTCAAAAGTTGCAGGCAGCGTTGAAGAAATTATTGCCAGAGAAGGTAAATCCGTTCCAAAAGTAAGCCGGAATCAGATTGTTTCGGAAGTAATTTCTAATCTTTTAAAAATTTACGATTTTTATTTTGCAGACGATAAGCAGGAAATCAAAAGAACTATGGACGAATACAGAAGTCGTTCTCTTTTGACTGGGCTTGAAGTTTGTGTTAATCCAATTGCGGGGCTTGAAGGAAAAATATACAAAGCTAAGGTTCTTGATGTAACGGACGAAGCGGAACTTTTGGTTTTGACGGAAGATGGAATTCAAAAAAAATTGTTTTCTGGAGAAGTGAGCCTAAAAAGTTCAAATTTTACTAATCCAAGCTGAAAAATTATTTTAATAGTTTCCAATATTTTTATAATGCTTTTTAAATAAGTTATGATATAATTGAAAGGTATTTGGAGTATTTTTAGAATGAGTGACCAAGAACTTGACCCGACGATTGCAGCACTCCTTGCAGAAACCCAGGAATCCTCCGGTCCAACTTTGAGCAATGTTTCAAACAAACTGACAGAAACAGTGTCTTTTAGTGAGGGAAGTTTTAATGCAAATAAGCAAGAGCCTGTCGAAAAGCAAAAACAAGCCAATAAAGTTGATTTAAGCGTTACAAAATTCAGTCCGATTGAAAAATTCTTTGAAGATAAGCCAATGCCGTATTTTGACGATCCGGCATATTATAAGACTTGTCTTACAGGCGAAGGTCAGCCGGCTCAGAGAGTTCATCAAGTACTTTCAAAATACTTAACATGTACAGATCCAAAGGACAGAACAGTTTACCGACAGCAAATGGTAATGGCTTATTGGGAGCTTGTTCATAATATGGCGCCAAAAATGGCGGATTTAAACCTGCCAAAAGTAAAAAGAATGATGATGCGGTTTGGTGTTGTTTTGCCGTCGCTTTTTACTCCGGAACAAAAAGAACTTTTTTCTAAAGTAATTTTGGACAATACGAGTGGCGAACCTGTTTACTACATGGATGAATGGTTTAAGGAAATTGCAAGCGGACGACTTACTCTTTCGGCAACCGATGAAGTTCGCGTAAAAAAATCGGCAAATGACGGTGGTTCTGCAGAACAGCAACATCTTGTGCAGTTAAAAAGCAAGAACGACGGAAAATTGCAGAGTTCCGAAAGTTTTGTGAATGCAAAAGAAAGCGAACGTCAGATGATGGAAAATGAGCTTTTAAATCGTATTCACGCTCTCTGTGAACATTCTACTATGATTGGACTTGAGCCACACCGTATGCCGTACACTGATATGCAAAAAAAACTTTTTGCAGAAATTCAAGAGAGGCTCCGTGCTTTGCAGAAAAACGACAAGGAACTTGCAGGTTATTTAAAAGAACTTGAAGAGGCAAAGTCTGTAAGCGGCACTCTTGAAGCAAAAATTGCGAACGGTCCTGTGAATGTTGAAGTAAACAAAGGCGATATCGATACGGAATTTAATACTGTCCGTCAGATGGCAAAAATGACAGTTGGCCGTCAGGGAAATCAATTTCCAGTTTTTACGAGGGAATTTTATCACAGTACGCCAAATGGAACAGGTTTTAGAGAAAATGTTTTAAGTGTAATGTCCTGGATTGAAGAAATGGATCCAGGCGCATTTTGCCGAATCCATAAAAATGCTGCGCATAGAATTGTTCCATATGTTTTGCTTGTTCCGACTTATGGTGATTTTGGATTTTGTTGGGAACCTTTTGACCGTTACAACAGAATTACTAGCCGTGGACGAATTGTAATTCCAATGTATCCGAGAGATTTAAAAATCAGCGTTTTGATGGCAGTTGCCGATTTGCGTTGGCAGGTTGCAAAAGAAAAAGCGTCTTATTATTGGATGGAAGAAGGACTTACTGGACAATATTATCAGTATATTGAAAATCAGAAATTAAAAGGTGATTTAAAATCATATTTTATTTCGGATTATGTGCTCTGGCTTACAAAAGAAGTAAATGGCGTGCAGAGAATGGATAAAGAACTGCGTGCGATTTTCTGGCGTTTTGTGCCGTTTAACCAGCAGAAAAAAGATGAACTGAAAAAACGGTCTGTTGTATATCAGGAACTTTACCAGAGGGATATTAACCGTAGTATGAGCGATGGTTATTGATTTGTGGAATGCGGTAGGGGCTGGAGTGGACGCATAGCGTGTGCGTAGTACCGGAGGCGCATTAGACGCCGTAGCCACGCAAGACCCGACGGCAACAAGTTGCCGGACCGCCCATATAAAAATTTGGGCGAACTGCAACTTTAAGGAGCTTTATGAAGACAAGGGATTTAGAAACTTTTGTTTTTAACGGAAAAAATTACAGCCTGCTTTCCCGGACTTTTCAGGATGCATTCTTTTCGCTTGGACTTTTGACGTTCAGATACTATCCTGAAGAAAAAATAATGATTGTTTCTGACAGGTTTGTTGAATCTTGTCACGCGTCTAAAGTTTATTCAAATATGCCGTACAGTTTTGCGAAGGCTGTTATTGCTGAGGAAGAGCGTCAAAATTTTTATAAACTTATAGAAAAACTTGAAAATGGCGAAAAGAAAGTTTCTGACACTTTTGAATCTGTTTGTGGCGGTTGTTTTAGAATTACGATTGTTCCGTGCGAATGGGACAGTGACGGAAAAGCGATTGTTGCGCTGGGATTTGCAGAAAATATTGAAAAACAAAACCGTTCCGAAAGGCTTTTTAGGGCGCTTGTCAAAGATTACGGTAGCATTTATTACATTGATGTTGAAAAAGGAACTTTGTTTCCTTACAGAATTAGCGATGATATTAAGCGCGAATATGGAGAATCGATTCGCGAGAATTCAGATTATGAGCATTTGATAAATTGTTACATCGACAAAACTGTTATTGATGTTGAAAAAGAGGAAATGCGGAAAATCTGTTCATATAAATTTATCGAAGAGTGTTTTAAAGAAAAGGACGTAATTCTTCATGATTATCGGGGAATTCGCGATGGAAAGACAATTTATTGCCGGTTAAAAATTGCAAAATTAGGAAATTCGGAAAAACTTTCAGATTTTATGATTGCTTTTTCTGACATGACAAAGGCAAAAATTTTTGAAGTTGAACGTCTTGCGTATGTTGATCCGATTACCGAAGGCAATAATTATAATTATTTTAAAAAGCAGTTGGGTGAAACTAATAAGCCTGGATATTTTGTTTCGATGGATATTCATCAATTCAAGATTGTAAACCAAATTTGCGGAATAAAAGTTGGCGACAGGGTCTTGAAGGAAATTTGGAATACAATTGTTGAAAATTTAAAAGAGCAGGATTTTGCAGCCCGCGTAAATGCCGACCACTTTATTGTTTTTGTTCCGACTTCGCCTCGGGAGGAAGTTGAAGAAAAGATTGGAAAACTTACGTCTGATCTTTCTAAGCTTTCGATAAAAATGCGCTGGCCACGCCTGCATCCGTATTTTGGAATTGCAAGATGGGTTCCTGGACAGAATATTGAAGAAGTTTACAGTTATACGACTTTTGCAAAACACAGCGTAAAAGACGAAAAAAATCTAAATTTTCAGTTTTATTCGGTTGAAGAGAGCGACAAAGTTATTGAACAGAAAAAAATGGAAGATAATTTTTTTGACGCGATTCTCGGAAATTGTTTTGAAATATGGTATCAGCCGAAGGTAAGTCCAGTTTGTGGAAGAATTGTTGGTGCTGAAGCTCTTGTCCGCTGGCGACGAGAAGATGGAATGCTGGTTCCGCCGGGAATGTTTATTCCTGTTTTTGAAAGGGACGGGCTTATTCGTATTCTGGATGAATATATTTTTGACAAGGTTTGCCGTTTTATAAGGGCAAGAACTGATGCAAACCTGCCTGTTTTGCCGGTTTCTGTAAATCTTTCGCGGGCAAGTATTTGTTATGAGGGGATTGTCGAGCAGTACGAAAAAATAGTTCAGGATGCGAGAATAAATCCAAAATATGTACCGATTGAAATTACGGAAAGTGCCGCAGTTAGCAATTCGAATATAAAAGAAATTTCAAATGAATTTTGCCGTCGCGGTTTTGTTTTGTGTATGGATGATTTTGGAACCGGATATTCTTCAATTTCGCTTTTAAATTCTCTGCCTTTTGCAAACATTAAACTTGATAAAAGTTTGATCGACACAATTGGCGATGTAAAAGGCTTGAAATCGATAAAGCACATAATCGCGCTGTTGAAAGATTTGGGAATGACGATTACTGCTGAAGGCGTTGAGCATGAGTCGCAAAAAAATTCTCTTATGGATTTAAAATGCGATAATATTCAGGGATTTTTCTACAGTCCGCCAATGCCAGAAAAGGAATTTGTAAAACTTTTGTAAAATAATGTTTTCTGGTTTTGTCAATGCTGGTTTTGCCAATAAATGTGTTTGTGTAATTTTTTGCAAAGTGATAAAGTGAATTGATTCATTTTATTGAACCGAAATTAATTTTTTATACGAGGAAAAATCATGGACTTTGTAAAAGATTTACGTGCAAAGGCAAAAGTTGCTGGAAAAACAATCGTTCTTTGTGAAGGTGAAGACAAACGTGTTGTTGAAGCTGCTTCAGTAATTGTAAAAGAAGGAATCGCAAAAATCATTCTTCTCGGAAATGCAGACGAAATTGCAAAATTTGGTTTTGATATGTCTGGTGTAAAAATCGTAGACCCAAAAACTGATTCAAATGCTGATAAATATGCAGAAGTTCTTTACAAGGCACGCGAAGGAAAAATCAATAAAAAGACTGGTCTTCCTGAATATGCAGATGTTGCTGCTGCAAAAGCTGCTGCTCTTAAAGATTATACAATGTACGGTGCTTTGATTTTGAAAGCAGGCGATGCTGACGGCTTTGTTTCTGGTGCCTGCCATTCAACAGCAAATACTTTGCGCCCAGGACTTCAGGTTATCAAAACAGCACCTGGAATCAAAACTGTTTCTTCTTGTTTTATCATGGTTACTCCTGAAGGTTCAAATAAATATCTTCCAAACGGAATTTCTGTATTTGGTGACTGTGCTATCAATATCGAACCATCTGCTGAAGAATTGGCTGATATTGCCGTTGCAACAGCAGAAACTGCTAAAAAAATCGCAGGAATCGAACCAAAAGTTGCAATGCTTTCATTCTCTACAAAAGGTTCAGGAAACGATGCAAAGGGCTTGAACACAGTTGGAAAAGTTGTAGAAGCTACAAACCTTGCAAAAGCAAAAGCTCCAGAGCTTGCTCTCGACGGTGAATTCCAGTTTGACGCTGCAATTGCTCCAGAAGTTGGCGAACTTAAGGCTCCAGGAAGCGCAGTTGCAGGACACGCAAACACATTTATCTTCCCAAACATCAATGCAGGAAACATTGGCTACAAAATCGCTGCTCGCATGGGCGGCTGGAAAGCAATTGGACCTGTATGCCAGGGATTTGCAAAACCTCTCAACGACTTGAGCCGTGGCTGCAATGTTGACGAAATTGTTGACACAGTTGCAGTAACTGCTTTGCAGGCATAATAAAAGTCAAAAAAACTTATTTCTGATTTTTGAATGGACTGTCTAAAAATAATTTTTTTTGGCAGTCCATTTTTTTTGTGTTTGTGGTAGACTTGCTGAAGATAAAAAGTAACTTTACATTAAAAAATTTGTTTTTTTTGAAAAAGTTGCGTTAAAAAAGGAAAATTATGTCTTGCTTAAAAAAAATAACTGAAAAAGTGGCTCTTTTTACGGCTTTGCCTTTGTTGTTGGTTAGTTGTGCTTCTACGAAATATTCTTTGACGGAAAATGCTTCTCCGATTGCGATTCTTGGAGTTTGTGGAAATACTCACGTTCCTTATTATTCTTCCGAAGTTCGGGATGACGAATATGGCGAAGAAGATGGCCTTTTATCGAATGCTATAAATAGTTTTTTTGGGAAAAATAATCCTGAAATTCAAACCGCCGCTGATCGTGTTGATTATGCCGAAGATGCTTTCAGACGGATTTTGCCAGAAGTTGTTGGCGTTGAAGTTGTTCCAAAAGAAGTTGTAATGAATTCTCCGACTTATGCAAACATTGGAAAAAACAGTTTGCTTTCGTACATAGATGTAAAAATTCGTGGTGAAGGCTACAAGTTTATGGACGATATTGGTTCAAAAAAAGCGCGGTTGATTTCAAGGGAAACTGGCGCAAAAAGCCTTGTTTTTCTGTCTTTTACGTTTAAAAAATATATAAAAGATAATGGAGATAATCTTAACGCAAATCTTGGAGCAATGGGAATTATGAATGTTCTTATGTACAATGAGCATGGAAAAAAAGTTCTTGAAGATGAATTTACTGTAATTTCGCCAGAATCTGTTGAAATGCGGATGACAAAATATGATAAAGATGAAATGGTTGAACTGTTTCCTTCTGTAATTGACCAGCTTATAAATAAATTTATAGTAAAATATCTGTAAAAAATAAAAATTAAGAGAGAATAAAATGAAAAAAAGATTAGGTTTAAAAAGAATTGTTTTTTTGATGGGAACTTTGGTTTTTGTAGCGGTATTTTCAGGTTGTGCTTCTGCTAAAATTGAAAAACAAAGCATTTCGCCGCTTGCGATAATCACCGTGGCTGGAAACAGTTCTTTGCCGTGGTATGTTGTAAAAGAAGGAGAAGAGCCGAAGGCAACGAAAGGGCTTTTGCAAAATGCGATAAATTCCAAATTTTATGATGATGATCCGGAAGTTGTCTCAAGTTTTAACCGGCTTGATTATGCAGAAGATGCTCTGCGCAGAATTTTGGGAGAAATTTGCGAAATTGATTTTGTTGGAAAAGAAGAGGTTGTTTCTTCAAAAAAATACAAATCAATGTCGGAAGGTCTTTTATCCATAATGAATACGACAATTACTGCAACTAATTACAAAGATTTGCGCAATCCTGGAAAATATGACTTAAAAAAATTGTGTGAATCTGTCGGTGCAAAAGGTGGAGTCGTTATTGAATTTGAATTTTTCAAAAAAACTGCCTCGGGAACGACGGTAAACGGAACTGTTTGTCCTTTTGTTAAGATGAAGACTAAGATTTTTGACCAGATTGGAAAAGAAATAAAATATAAAACTTATACGGTTCAAGGTGCTGAAACTTTAAAAGTTGCTGGCAGAAAATATGATGCCGACGCTCTTGTTGAAATGTATCCTGCCGTAATCGATCAACTTTTGACTCAGTTTGCAATGGATTTATAGCCCCGAAGTTGCAGCACGGAAATTTTTTAATTTTCGTGCTGTAATGGAGCGGATAGCGGAAGGGCGGAAAGCCGGTTTGTGCGGAAATTGCGCTCCAAATTTAAAAATACTAAAAATCTTTCTCAATTGTAAAACTGTTTTATTTTCGCTAGAATAAGGCATTATGGTAATTGCTTCTATCGACATGAAAGACGGACACGTTGTCCAGTTAAAAAACGGCAAAGATTTGGTTCTTCAGCGTGATGATGCTGAGGCTTTGATTTCTGATTTCAATAAATATGGTGAGGTTGCTGTAATTGACCTTGATCAGGCTTTGCGTAATACCGACGAAAAAGGCAACACCAAAAATACTGAACTTTTAAAGCAGATTTTAAGAAAGGGAAATGTTCGCGTTGGCGGTGGAATTCGTTCTGTTAAAAAAGCCCGCGAATTGATTAGCCTTGGCGCGGAAAAAGTTATTATTGGTTCGGCTGCCTGGAATGCTGATGCTAAAGACGGCGAATCTTTTTTGAATGAAGAATTTTTACAGGAACTTTGCGACGCGATTGGAAAACAACGCGTGATTATTTCGGTTGACGCAATTCACGGAAAAATTGCCGTAAAAGGATGGACTGAGACAGTTGATATTCCGTTGGTTGAAGGTGCAAAACAGGCCGAAAAATTTTGCTCTGAACTTTTATTTACCTGTGTTGAAAAAGAAGGCTGTATGCAGGGAACTGATATGGAAGCTTGCAGAGCCTTGAGAAATGCAGTAAAGTGCCGTCTTGTTGTTGCTGGCGGAGTTAATAATCTTGAACAGATTGTTGAACTTGAAAAAATCGGTTGCGATGTTCAACTCGGAATGGCTTTGTACACAGGCGCTGTAAATTTAAAGGATGCTTTTGTAAACTGCCTGAATTATGAAAAAACTGACGGTCTTATTCCAGTGATTGCCCAGAGTCCGGCTGGCGAAGTTTTGATGCTCGGTTATGCAAATAAAGAAGCGTTTGAAAAGTCTTTTGAAACTGGAAGACTTACTTTTTTTAGCCGTACAAAAAACAGGCTTTGGACAAAAGGCGAAGAAAGTCATCATTACCTTGATTTGATAAAAATGCGTGTCGATTGCGACCGCGATACTGTCCTTGCAACGGTTTTTCCAAACGGTGGAGTTTGCCACACTGGTTCTTATACTTGCTTTAACGGTGAACCTGACGCAAAATCAAACCTTGAACGGCTTTATGCGACAATTGCAGAACGCTTTGCAAATCCTCGTCCTGGAAGCTACACTGCAACTCTTGACTCTAAGCGTGTGCGCGAAAAAGTAATGGAAGAAGCCGAAGAACTGACGGACGAAGCAGAATCTCGTGAGGACGTTATTTGGGAAGCGGCTGACCTGATTTATTTTGTGAGCGTTTTGATGTACAAAGAGGGCGTTACCTGGCAGGATGTTTATGACGAACTTGATAGACGCCATAAGGAAAAATAGAAATTCGGCAAAATTAAGCCATGAAAAGGTTGTTGCGCTAGTCGAAATGACCTTTTGGCTGTAATTTTTTATTTTTTTGCCTTGATTGCCATTTTTTAATTGGTTGGAGTGATTGTGAGCGAACATCTCTGGCACATTTTAACTGATTCTTTTTTTAAGATTTTAATTCCTGGTCTTGTTACGACAATTCCGCTTACTGCAATTTCGTTTTTTCTGGCGCTTGTGATTGGGATACTTACGGCCTTAGTTCAATTTGCAAATGTAAAAGTTTTAAAACATATTGCCCGTTTTTATATTTGGGTGGTTCGTGGAACTCCGATTTTGGTTCAGCTTTATGTTGTTTTTTACGGATTGCCAAATCTTGGAATTATGATTGAGCCTTTCCCGGCGGCGGTTGCGGTTTTTGCGGTAAATGAAGGTGCTTACACGGCAGAAACAATGCGTTCCGCGTTTGAGTCGGTGCCGGCTGGACAACTTGAAGCTGGTTATTGCGTTGGAATGAGTTATTTTCAGACGTTTTGGCGAATTTTGCTTCCTCAGGCTTTTAAAACTGCATTTCCGCCACTTTCAAATTCTTTGATTGCAATGGTTAAAGAAACTTCTCTTGCAGCAAACATTACGGTCACAGAAATGTTTATGGCAACTCAGAGAATTGTTGCCCGAACTTACGAGCCGCTTGCCCTCTACATTGAAGTTGCTCTCATCTATTTGATTTTTTCGACTGTTTTGACCTGGGTTCAGAGGAAGGCTGAGAAAAAAATCAATTTTTTGTCAGAAAAAACTTTTGACGGAGAAACGCGGTAAAATATGGCGGAAAAAATTCTTGAATTAAAAAACCTTCATAAGTCGTTCGGAAATTTAGAAGTTTTGAAGGGAATTGACCTGAGTGTAAACAAAGGCGATGTGATTTCTATTATTGGCTCTTCTGGTTCTGGAAAGACAACTTTGCTCCGTTGCCTTAATTTTCTCGAAAAAGCCGATGAAGGAGAATTAGTTTTTGACGGTCAGACTTATGACTTAAAAAAAATGCACAAAAAACAGATAAGCGAAATTCGCAAAAAAACAGGATTTGTCTTTCAAAATTACAATTTGTTCAGAAACAAAAATGTCCTTCAAAATGTAACGGAGGGACTGATTGTTGCCCGAAAAATAAAAAAAGAACAGGCAGAAAAAAGTGCAGTTCAAATGCTCAAAAAAGTCGGAATGGAGGACAGGGCAGAATATTTTCCGCACCAGCTTTCTGGCGGACAGCAGCAGCGTGTAGCAATTGCCAGGGCTTTGGCAACCAATCCAAAAATTATTTATTTTGATGAGCCAACGAGCGCCCTTGACCCGGAATTGACCGGCGAAGTGTTGCAGGTAATGAAAAATCTTGCAGAAGAAGGAATGACGATGATTGTTGTAACTCACGAAATGAATTTTGCAAAAAATGTGAGCACTCGTGTTGTTTTTATGGAAAAAGGCAAAATCCTTGAAGAAGCAGGAGCAAAAGAATTCTTTGAATCACCAAAAAATCAGCGTACAAGAGAGTTTATTGGAAAGTTTGAATAAAAAGAAAATACGTTAAAGAGCAAAACGAAAATTGACTTTTTATGGGAGAATTTTATGAAAAAAAAACTATTTATTTTTGCGGTGGCAGTTTTTTCGGCAGGAATTATGTCTTGCAAAAAAAACGAGAGTTCCGACCTTTTGAGCCAGATTCAAAACAAAGGCAAGATTACAATTGCAATGGAAGGAACCTGGGCGCCGTGGACCTACCATGACGAAAAAAATGAGCTTGTCGGTTACGATGTCGAAGTTGGCAAAAAAATTGCCGAAAAATTGGGCGTAAAGGCAGAATTTGTCGAAGTTGACTGGGACGGAATTTTTGCAGGAATTGATTCAAAACGCTACGATTTGAGTTTAAACGGCGTAGAAGTAACACAGGAACGCGCCTTTAAATACGATTTTTCAGAACCGTACGCATATACACACACTGCTTTAATCGTAAAAAAAGACAACGATTCAATAAAAAAATTTGAAGACTTGAAAGGCAGGACAACGACAAATTCACTCGGCAGCACTTATGCAGAATTTGCCGAAAGTCTTGGAGCAAAAGTTGTTACAATTGACTCGTTTGAAGAAACCTTGCAGCTTGTTGAACACGGACGGGCCGACGCAACTTTAAACGACAACGCAACATTTTTTTATTACCAAAAAATAAAGCCAGAAAATCCATTTAAACTTGCAGCGCTGACAGAAAACGCAAGCCACGTTGCAATTCCAATGCGCAAAGGCGAAGAAACAAAAACATTGCTCGAAGCCGTAAATAAAGCAATCGAAGAATTAAAACAAAGCGGTGAACTTGCCCAAATTTCCCAAAAATATTTTGGTGCAGACTTAACAAAATAAAATCAAAAAACTGGAGCGCAATTTGCGGTCAAACCGGCTCTGCATGGTTGCGCTGTTCGCTCCATTGTCGGGTCAGTTTTAGTTTTTCTAAACCTGACCCGACAACAAAAGCCATTCCGATCCGGGCTAAGTTGCCCAGTTTACGGAGAATTTCCTGACAAAAAATTATTTTCTTTTTAGCCAGTTGCTTGGACTTACTTTTTATTCAAGTCTTAAGCGAGCCGCATGTGCGTGTCCTGCCAGACCTTCGGCATCTCCAAGGTGTCCAGCGGCTTTTGCAGAAGAAACGGCACCTTCTGAGCCTGGAATTGTGCGTAAAGTTGTGACTGTTTTTAAGAAAACGCGTATGCTCAATCCGCCTGTAAAACGGGCGCTTCCAGAAGTAGGAAGAGTGTGGTTTAGTCCTGCGGAGTAGTCGCCAAAAACTTCTGCGCTGCCGTGTCCCAAAAAGAGCGAACCGTAGTTGTGGCAAAGATCTGCGATTTTGTCGCGTGCTGTTCCTTCGTTCATTGCAAGTTCGAGGTGTTCCGGGGCTTTGCGGTTCGCGGCTTCTGCCGCCTGTTCAATATTGTCGCAGAGAATGATTGCGCCACAGTTTTCGATTGATTTTTCCGCCGTTTCTCTTGTTTCGAGGACTTTAAGCTGTTTTTCGATTTCGGTTTGAACTGCCTGTGCAAGTTCTTTTGAATCTGTTGCCAGAATTGGTTGTGCAACAATGTCGTGTTCTGCCTGCGCAAGAAGGTCGGCCGCAACCCATTCTGGATTTGCCGATTTATCTGCAATGATAAAAACTTCTGTCGGACCTGCAACCATATCGATTCCGACTGTTCCGTAAACCAGTTTTTTTGCTTCTGCAACAAATTTGTTTCCTGGACCTACGATTACGTCTGTGCGGGGAATTGACTGCGTTCCAAAAGCAAGTGCTCCGATTGCCTGTGCTCCGCCACAGGCGTAAGCCTTTGTAACGCCACAAATATATGCCGCCGCCATAATATTTTCGTCAGCATAAGGTTTTCCACCGACAAAAGGAGAGCCTGGAATTCCAGTTCCTGTTTTTTGTGCGGCTTCTTTGTCGTCAGGATGAACTCTTGGCGGTGTACACAGAATAATTTCTTTAACACCTGCTGCAACTGCTGGAGTAACTGTCATTACAACTGTGCTTACGAGCGGAAATCGTCCTGCTGGAACATAAACACCTGCTTTTTCGACAGGAATATTTTTCTGACCGGTAAAAAGTCCAGGTTCAAGTTCAACCTCAAAATTGTCAAAAGACTCGCGTTGTTTTTTTGCAAAGCGAAGCGCAAGATCGTGGCTATAGCAGAGCGATTTGTAAAGTTCTGGATTTTCTTTTTGCATTTTTTGAGCGGCGGCTTTTAATTCTGATTGCGGAATCTCGAGCGAAGAAGGCGCGCTTACGTCAAATTTTGTGCCGTATTCTAAAAGCGCTTTGTCGCCGTTTGTTTTTACATTAAGAAGAATGTCTTTTACAATGTCGATCGAAGAACCAAAGTCGCGTCCGTTAAAAAAATCGTCTTTTAAATCTTTATAGTTTATGATTTTAATCATTTGTATGCTCCAGAAACATTTTGCAATTTTAAAACAGTTTATTGAATTTTGTTCTTTGTTGCTAGAGAAAGAGTTTTTTGGGAAAATTCGCAGGGCGCGAGAAACGACTTTTATTAACAAAAAATCTTAGCCCCGGCTGGAATGGCGCGCAGCGTCCGGCTTTTGCCGGATAAAACCATGCAAGACGGGTCGCGGCAGGTGTTTTGCGCTTCAAATTTTTATCTTATAGAAAAAAAACGGTTTTTGTGGTAGGCTGAATCCGAAAATTCTGTTTTTTTGAAGGTTTTTATGAAAATTTACAAACTAGGTGAAGACGTTATCCGTCAAAAATGTGTTCCAGTTGACCCGGCTGAAATTAACGACGAAATGCGTAATTTTTTTAACGAAATGTTTGAGACGATGGACGAAGCTCAGGGCGTTGGGCTGGCAGGTCCGCAGGTTGGCGTTTCTAAAAGATTTTTTGTAATCACTGTTGACGATGGAGTACGTCGGGTTTTTATAAATCCTCAGATTGTTCATACTAGCAGCGAGTTGTGCGATTATGAGGAAGGTTGTCTTTCGCTTCCGGGTTTTGAAGAAAAAATTAGAAGGCCTTCAAAAGTTACAGTTTCGGCTTTAAATGAATTTGGCAAGCCTTTTACTCTTGAGGCGGACGGTCTTTTGGCCCGTTGTATTCAGCACGAAAATGACCATTTGGACGGAATTGTTTATATTGACCGTGGCGATCCTGAGTTTGCTGCCAAAGTTACAGCTCAGATGAAAAAGCGGCTTGAACGTGCTCAGAAAAAAGAAGCGGAAAAAGCAAGAAAAGCAGCTTCGATTGCTGCAAAAATTGCCGCTAAACAGGTTGCAAAGGAAAGTAAAAAATAGTGAAGATTTTATATGCAGGCTCCCCATTGGCGTCGGCCATGGTTTTAAAGAATTTAATTGAGTTTTCTCGTTCTGGCGAAGGCAAAATTCTTGGCATTGAAATTGTCGGAGTTTTGACAAATGTTCCGTCGGCTCGTGGGCGCAAAAAAGATTTGATTCCTACGGATGTTGCTGTTTGCGCAAGAGAAAACGACATTCCTGTTCTGGAATTTGAACATCTTCTTGCAGAGGCTCGGGAAGCGGTTTGCGCTTTAAAACCTGAACTTCTGGTAACTTTTGATTATGGCCGGATTTTTGGACCAAAATTTCTTGAACTTTTTGCTCTTGGTGGAATAAACCTGCATCCGTCAGCACTGCCAAAACACAGAGGATGTACTCCTGTTCCTGCTGCGATTCTTGCCGGAGAAAAACAACTCGGCGTTACTGTGCAGAAAATCGCGTTAAAAACCGACGAAGGCGACATTCTTGCTCAAAGTTTTGTAAATTTGGACGGAACCGAAACAACTTTGAGTTTGATGGACGGAGATGGAAAAAACAGTCCAGTTGCAGAAGTTGGAACTCAGCTTTTTATTCAGGTTTTAAAAAAATACGCAAATGGAAGTTTTGACGGAAAAGTTCAGCAGGGCGAAAGCGACTATACTCCGTTTATAAAAAAAGAAGATGGACTTATTGATTGGAATAAAACGGCTGTAGAAATTGACCGTCAGATTCGCGCATTTACTCCCTGGCCGTTGTGTTTTACTGCCTGTCATGGCATAAAGCTTTCGATTTTGAAGGCGGAACCTGGAAAACCGGACGGAAATTCTTTTGAAAATAGCGAAAAAATTCAAAGTGTTCCAGGAACTGTCCTGCCTTACCAGAAAAATGTTGGTGTTGAAATTGTCTGCGGTGGCGGAACTGTGCTTGTTGTTAAAGAACTTCAATGGCAGGGTAAAAAAGCTATGGATTACAAAAGTTTTATGAACGGAGCGCGGGTCTTTATAGGCTGCGTTCTTGATGATAAAATCAATCTCTAGGAAAATAAAAAAATTAGGAAAATTTTATGAAAATCAATTTTAAAGGATTTTTTTCTAAACTTTGGCAAAAAATTAAAAATTTCAATATTCAGGATTGCCGCGTAAGTTTTATAAAGGGAATGGAAAATTTGCAGGCAAACGGCAGGTCGCTTTTTGTTACGATAATTCTTGCAGTTGTCGTAATGCTTTTGACTTGTCTTGCAGTTTTTTTTGCAACTGTAAAAGGTCCAGAAAAGGTTTTGGTTCCAGAAGTTGAAGGAAAGGAATTGACCCAGGCTCTTTTGGAAATGCAGGTAAAGGAATTGTATCCGAAAATTCAGCTTCGTTATGATGAACAGCCTTCGGGAACGATTCTCTCTCAGTCGCCGTCTTCTGGAGCAATTGTAAAGGCCGGAACTCGCGTAAATCTTACTGTCAGTCGCGGAGCAATCGTTTCGGAAGTTGGCAATTACGTTGGTCAGAAATATGATGACTTAAAAATTGATTTGACAACGATGTTTACAGGTTCTTCCCGGCCTCTTATTTTGCTTGCAGAACCTGTTTACAAGGCTTCTCTAGAAGAAGCAGGCACAATTCTTGAACAGGAACCGCCTGCCGGAACAAAAATTTCTGATCCTGTTACAGTCAATTTGATTGTCAGCCGTGGTCCAAGTTTTGACAACACTGCTGTTCCTAGACTTGTCGGAAAATCTGTAAAAGAAATGCTCGCTCTCTTGCCAAATTTGCGCGTTGTTCTTGATTTTTCTGCCCATAAGGCTGCAAAAGACGAAAAAGAAAATTCAGTTGTAAGCCAGCAGGAATTCGACAGCCAATATATTGAAAATTACACAAGAATGTCTGTCGAAATGGCATTCCCAGTAAAACCAAAAGACGATTTGATTTATGGAATTTTTGAAACTGAACTTGCTCAATTCCCTTATCCTGTAGCAATGACGGTTGAATGTATCGAAAGCAACGGTCAGCGCAGCCAGCTTGTGGCGCTCAATCACACTGGCGGACATTTCTCTGTTCCTTACGCTGTAACAGAAGGAAGCGAATTGATTTTGCGTGTTGCTGGAAAAGTTGCAAAACGAATAACAATAAACGAATAGTTTTTTGATTGTGATTGGAGGATAAAATGGCAAAATCTTTGGTTTGTCTGTGCGTAACTGGAAAAACTTTGGCGGAAGATGTTGCAATTGTTGAAAAATACAAAGAATTTATCGATGTAGTTGAACTTCGTGTAGATTTTCTTGAAGAAGACGAACGTCTAAAAATCCGCAAATTTCCTGCAATGGTAGATATTCCTGCAATTCTAACAATCCGTCGCAAAATTGACGGTGGACATTACATCGAAGGTGAATCAACACGTACAATGCTTTTTGCGCGCGGTCTTGCGTTTGCTCAAGAAGATCCGAAGAAAAATTTTGCCTATGTTGATTTTGAAGAGGATTTTCATATTCCAAGTCTGGAAGATGCGGCTCAGGCTTTTGGAACGAGAATTATCCGATCTTACCACAATATGAGTTCTCCGATTAAAAATATTGTTGAGAAATTTGATGAACTTCGACAGAATTCTTATGAAATTCCGAAAATTGCTTTTATGCCACATCGCCTTTCTGACGTTACAAAAGTTTTTAACGAAGCAGATAAATGGAAGAATACAGAGCAGATTGTATGCGCAATGGGGCCTCTTGGACTTCCGACAAGAATTCTTTCAGAAAGGTTGCATTCATATCTTACATACACAAGTCCATCTGAACTTTTGGGCAATTTGCTTGAAATCGGACACACAGATCCAATCACACTTGAAAAAACATATCATTTTCATTCGATTAGCGAAAAAACAAAGATTTTTGGAATTACAGGCTATCCGCTAAAAATCACTTCCAGCCCAGAGTTGCAAAATGGAATGTTTGAAAAGGCAAATTTAGATGCAGTATTTATTCCGTTCAAGTCGGAAACAATCGAAGATTCGCTGGATTTTTCAAAAACCCTTGATATTCAGGGATTTTCTGTGACAATTCCTCACAAAGAAACAGTTATTCCTTTGATAAGAAATATTGATGAAAAAGCAGAGTCAATTGGCGCCTGCAATACAGTTGTCCGCTATGGCGATGATTGGAAAGGTTATAACACCGATGCGCTTGGTTTTGAAAAAGCGCTTTTGGAGTTTACTGGTACAAAAGATTTAAAAGGAAAAAAAGTTGCAATAATCGGTGCTGGCGGAGCAAGCAGGGCAATTGCTTATATTATAAAGGAACTTGGAGCAAAGGCCTGTGTATTCAACCGCACTCTGGCAAAAGCCCGTTTAATTGCTGAAAAATACGGTTTTGACTATGCAACGCTCGGTCCAGAAAGCCTTGAAAAATTGAACAAATATTCTGATGTAATCGTTCAGACAACTTCAAAAGGCATGGGTAGCAACGACCCTTCAAACCCAGAAAATGACCCGATTTGGTTCTACGACTTTAACGGAGAAGAATATGTTTACGATGTAATTTATTCTCCGGAAGTAACTCCCATTATGGCTCGTGCAGATGCTTCAGGTTGTAAAGTTTGCAATGGCGCTGGAATGTTGCTTTACCAGGGAATTGCACAGTTTGAATTGTACAAACAACTTATATAAAAAATACAAAACAGGCTTCACAATTCCGTGAAGCCTGTTTTTTTGTCTAGTTTAATAATTTATTCAGTCTTAAATCGTTCTGTCGCCAGTTTTTGTCTACTTTGACCTGCAAATCGAGGTCAATTTTGTAATCAAAAATTTTGCGCAGTTGTTTAATTGATTCTACTCGGATTGTCTTAATCATTTGAGCGCCTTTTCCGATTACAATACCTTTCTGGCTTTCTTTTTCAACGCATAAAAACGCGCGGCACCACATTTTTGTCGGCGAACGCATTTCCATATCTGCAATCTGAACATAAACGCAATGCGGAATTTCCTGATCAAGACGGTTAATTGCCTGTTCACGGATAACTTCCGCAATTCTAAAGTCAACTTCCTGGTCTGTGTAAAATTCTTCTGGATAAAGATGAGGCGCAACTGGTGCGAGTTCGTAAAGCGCCCTCAAAACGTCGTTGATTCCTTCATCGTTTTTTGCCGAAACATCGAAAATATTTTTTTCGGAAAGTTCTGGAAGCTGTTTTGACAGAAAAACTCTGGCAGCCGACGGATTTGAATCTTTTTCGTCAATCTTGTTCAAGGCGGCAACGGTCTTTTTTTCGTGTCCTTTTAAAAGTTCAGTAATCAATTTTTCTTCATCGCCACAAGGCCGTGTCGAATCCACGACATAAAGAATTGAATCCGCATTTGCAAGCTGGTCTGCAACAATACTGCGCATTTTAAGATTCATTTTTTTGTTTGATTCGTGATAGCCCGGAGTGTCCACAAAAACTAACTGACCGAGCGAAGTATTTACAATTCCACGAATTGCGTTTCTGGTTGTCTGCGGAATCGAACTTACAATGCTTACCATTTCTCCCGAAGCCGTGTTCAAAAATGTCGATTTTCCGGCAGAAGGTCGCCCAATAATCGTAACAAGAGCCGTTTTATCACCGATTGTGTTTTCTTTCTGTTCTGATTCAAGATTCATATTTTCCATTTTTCAAGTATAACATTTTTAAAAAAAATTGTAAGTTTTTTGCAGGACGGCATTCACGCTCTAACCGGTGTTCCGGCGTTCCGCTTTTCGCTTCATTGCAAAATGCGTGCATTTCGCAACGCTTCGCGCGCCTCCACCCCGGCGTAAGAAAAATCCAAAATCAAAAATAAACAGTTTAATAAAACATTTACGAAAAATTATTGGTTTGCCTGTACTTACTGTGTTAGAATATTCAATACTTATGGAGCGGTTAAAAGTCCTGCCAGGCAACCCTTGGGATTTGGGAGCGGTGTATATTGGCAGCGGTGTAAATTTTTGTGTTTTCAGCCGTAATGCAACGGCTGTTTATTTGGAACTTTTTAAAAAATCGGACGACAGTGCTTCTTCCTGTACTATAAAATTAGATCCCAAAATAAATCGCACTGGCGATTTGTGGCATGTCTTTATTGAAGGTTTAAAACCAGGAGCGCTTTATCTTTTTAGAGTTGACGGTCCTTTTGAGCCAAAAAATGGGCACAGATTTAACAAAGACATTTTTCTTTACGACCCTCGCGCAAAGGCTCTGACCGACGGTTCCCTTTTTAAAAATTTAAATTTTCAAAAAGTTTGTCCACTCGAAAAAATGCCAAAATGCGTAGTTGTTGACGAACTTGCTTATGATTGGGAAGATGATCAGCCTCTAAAAACGCCTTTAAACGAAAGCATTATTTACGAAATGCACTTAAAAGGCTTTACAGCTTCTCCTTCTTCTGAAGTAAAATTTCCTGGAACTTACCGCGGGGCAATCGAAAAGATTCCGTATTTAAAAAAACTTGGAATTACCGCGGTTGAACTTTTGCCTGTTCAGGAATTTGACGCATTTGAAAATATGAACACAAATCCAAAAACTGGCAAACGCCTTGTAAATTATTGGGGCTACAGTACGACGGCTTTTTTTGCGCCGAAAGCAGCATATTCTTCGGACAAAAGCCCTGGAGCCTGCGTTGACGAATTTAAAGACATGGTAAAGGCTTTTCACAAAGCTGGAATCGAAGTCATTTTGGATATTGTATTCAACCATACTGCCGAAGGCAACGAGCATGGAATTACATTTAGTTTTAGAGGCTTCGACAATTCAGTTTATTATCAGCTTGTAAGCACAAATAAAGAATATTATGTAAATTTTTCTGGTTGTGGAAATGCCCTCAATTGCAATCATCCTGTCGTTCAAGAATATATAATCGGTTGTCTGCGCTATTGGGTTCGAGTAATGCACGTAGACGGATTCCGTTTTGACCTTGCAAGCGTTCTTTCCCGTGACGAAAATGGTTTTTTGACCTTGGAAGCGCCTCTTACAAGAAGAATAAGCGAAGATCCTCTTTTGCGCGATGTAAAAATAATTGCAGAGCCTTGGGATTGTGGTGGCGCTTATCAGGTTGGTTCTTTTCCTGGCGGAAGATGGTGCGAATGGAACGACAAATTTCGCGACGGCATAAGGCGTTTTATCCGTGGAGATGAAAAACTTTCGACAGAAGCCGCAACGCGAATTTCCGGTTCGAGCGATTTGTATTCTTCAAGCGGAAGAAGACCGTATCATTCTATAAATTACATTGCAAGTCACGACGGTTTTACGATGAACGACCTGGTTTCGTACAATTATCGTCATAATGAGCAGAATGGCGAAGAAAACCGTGATGGCACCGACAACAATTTAAGTTACAACAACGGCTTTGAAGGCCCGACGTTAAATCCAAAAATTGAAAAAAACAGAATTCGCCAAATAAAAAATTTTTTTGTTGCGCTGTTTTTGAGCCAGGGAACTCCAATGTTTGTTTGCGGAGATGAAGTTCAGCGTTCTCAAAACGGAAACAACAATCCGTACTGTCAAGACAACGAAATATCTTGGTTTGATTGGAATGACATAAAAAAGCACGGCGATTTGTTGAATTTTGTAAAAAAATTGATTGAATTGCGCCGAAATCACCGCGTGTTTATGCGGGATGATTTTTTTAAAGGTCAAAAAACTGCAACGCAGACAAGTCCTGCTGATATAAATTGGTTCAATATTGAAGGTTTTACACCAGATTGGGCAAAATTGGACAGGTTTTTGGCGTTCAGGCTTGGAGGCGGAATTACAGAATCAGATTCTAAATCAGATAACGATTTTTATATTGCTTTTAATACCGACATTCACGACGGTACTGTGACTGTGCCACCACCGTCTGACGGAAAAAAATGGTACAGGGTTCTTGATACTTCGATAGAAAATGAAGAATGTATTCTTTCGGAAGGAAATGAAGAACTTTTAATAAATCAGGAAAAATATGTTATTTTGGCTGGTTCTGCCATTGTTTTAATCAGCAAATAGCAAAAAATCGTGATAAAATAATAATGCATGAATTTTTGGCAAAAAATGTGCACAAATTGTAGAAAAAACGGTCAAAATATAAATTTGATTTTACAAAAGGATGGAGAATAAAAAATGAAGTTTAATGCAGAAAAGTTTCGTGAAAATCTTGCGGCCCGTTTGCGCCGTCAGTATGGAAAAGATGTTTCTCAGGCAAATGAACATGATCTTTTTGATGCAGTGAGCGCCTCAGTCCAGGAGTTGATTTTGCCTTCTTGGATGGCAACTCGTCGTGAGTACGAGAAAAAACCGGTAAAGCAGCTTTATTATCTTTCGGCCGAGTTTTTGATGGGTCGTGCCTTGAGCAACAATTTAATAAATCTTGGAATTAAAAATGAAGTTAAAAAAGTTCTTGACGAAATGAACATAAATTTTAACGTGATTGAAGATGAAGAGCCGGATGCTGGACTTGGAAATGGCGGTCTTGGCCGTCTTGCCGCTTGTTTTTTGGATTCACTTGCAACTCTTGACTATCCTGGACACGGTTATGGAATTCGCTACGAATATGGAATGTTTGAACAGCATATCGAAAACGGCTATCAGGTTGAATATCCGGACAACTGGCTCAAACACCGCGATCCTTGGGAAGTAAAACGCTCGGATTTGGCAGTGACTGTAAAATTTGGCGGAGAAATCAAATACGGAAAAACTCCTGATGGACAAGACAGATTTTATCTGGAAAATGCCGAAGAGGTGATTGCAACTCCTTACGATATGCCAGTTGTCGGTTTTGACACAAACACAGTTAATACTTTGCGTCTGTGGCAGGCTTCGAGTCCAAACGGTTTTGATTTACAACTCTTTAACGACATGCGTTACAACGAGGCTGTTTTTAAGCAGAACGATGCAGAAAATATTACACGCGTTCTATATCCGAACGACAACGGTCCTCAAGGAAAAACTCTCCGTTTAAAGCAGCAGTATTTTTTCTGTTCAGCGTCGCTTCAGGATTTGGTTCATCATTTTGTTGCTGATTATGGAACGGATTTTTCAAAATTCCCAGAACTGCATGTAATTCAGTTGAATGACACTCATCCAGTTGTTGCAATTCCTGAGTTGATGCGCATTCTTATGGACGAATATTCAATGGGCTGGAATGAAGCCTGGGACATTGTTACAAAAACTTTTGCCTATACAAATCATACGATTTTGGCAGAAGCGCTTGAAAAATGGGACATCTCAATTTTTCAGAGTCTTTTGCCTCGAATTTATCAGATTGTTGAAGAAATTAACCGCCGGTTTCTTATCGAACTGCGCGCAAAATTCCCTGACGATTATCAAAAACAGAACAGAATGTCGATTATTCATGACGGAAAAGTTTACATGGCTTGGCTTGCAATCCACTCTGGCTTTAGCGTAAACGGAGTTGCCGCGCTTCATACTGAACTTCTTAAAAATGTTGAGTTAAAGGATTGGTACGGACTTTATCCTCAGAAATTTAACAACAAAACAAACGGAATTACTCAGCGCCGTTGGTTGTGCAGTGCAAATCCTGAACTTGCAAAATTTATTACGGACAGAATTGGTCACGGCTGGGAAAAAAATCTTTCAAAACTCAAGGAACTTGAAAAATTTGCAGATGATGAAAAATCTCTCGACGAATTGATTTCAATTAAGCGGCATAACAAAGAAATTCTCGTTGATTATTTAAAACATCATCAAAATGAATTTCTTGACCCGGATTCGATTTTTGATGTTCAGGTTAAGCGTCTGCACGAATACAAACGTCAACTTTTGAATGTTCTTCATATTATGTATTTGTATAACAGAATTATCGAAGATCCGACTTTCAATCCTCCAAACCGTACTTTTATTTTTGGAGCAAAGGCCGCTTCTGGCTACCGTCGTGCAAAGGCAATAATCAAATTGATTAACACTGTTGCAGAGCGCATAAACAACGATCGCCGTGTAGGCGGCAAACTTCGCATTGTGTTTATTGAAAACTACCGTGTAAGTGTTGCGGAAAAGATTTTCCCAGCTGCAGATGTTTCTGAACAAATTTCAACAGCAGGAAAAGAAGCTTCTGGAACTTCAAATATGAAGTTTATGGTAAACGGTGCGCTTACGCTCGGAACTTTGGACGGTGCAAATATTGAAATTTTTGAGGAAGCAGGAAAAGAAAACGGTTTCCCATTTGGTTTGACAACCGAAGAAATTCAAAAAATGGAAAAAGAGCACTCTTACAATCCGCAGCAGTATCTTGAACGAAATCCTGCCCTTGCAAAAGTTGTCGGTCAGTTGATTGACGGCACTTACGATCCGAGTCATCAGATTTTTAAGGAAATTCACGATTCGCTCGTTTACGGAGTTGAAGGCCAGCGTCCAGACGTTTATTACGTTCTTGCAGATTTTGAACTTTACTGCAAAGCTCAGGAAGAAATTGCAAAAGCTTACACCGATAAAAAATCTTGGGCGCGCAAGACCTTAATCAACATAGCCAACAGTGGAAAATTCTCTTCAGACCGCACAATTGAAGATTACGTCCGCGATATTTGGCATCTAAACAAGGTTGAAGTTGCCGACAGCGAGGTAAAATAAGTGTTTGTAAAAAGTATTTGCAAAAAATTCTACGTAACTTGTAAATACTTTTTGTTGAATCTCAAATAAAATTTCTTTATAATTTTAAAAGTTTTTTATCTTTAAAAGTTTGCGTTGCAAACTTTCTTATCATCGATTGTTTCTCACTTCGTTGCGAAACAATTTAAAAAATCAAGATTAAAACTGAAGTTTTAATTTTGACTTTTTAATGGAGGATTTTTATGAAAAAAGTTTTAAGTGTTGTTTTTGCGGTGGTTGCTGCTACTTCGCTTTTTATTGGCTGTTCTAAAAAAGACAAGGCTGCTGGCAAAAAAGTTTGGATTGTTGCAACTGATACAGTATTCCGTCCGTTTGAATACACTAACGAAAAAAATGAATTTGTTGGTATTGACGTTGATATTCTTGCTGCAATTGCAAAAGATCAGGGGTTTGACTACGATCTTCAGTCGCTCGGTTGGGATGCTGGTGTAGCTGCTGTTCAGGTTGGACAGGCTGACGCTCTTATTGCTGGCGCTACAATCAAACAGGAAAGAATCGACAGTGGATGGATTTTCTCTGACGGATATTATGATGCAACTCAGACTTTTGTAGTTACAAAAGACAGTTCAATTGCATCTTTTGCTGACCTTGCTGGAAAAAATGTTGCTGTTAAAAACGGAACTGCCGGTGCAGACTTTGCAAATTCTCTTAAGGATAAATATGGCTTTAAGATAACAGTTTTTGAAGATTCTCCGACAATGTATCAGGATGTAATCCTTGGAAACAGCGCTGCTTGTGTTGAAGATACTCCGATTATGGCAGACAACATTAAAACTGGCGGACTTGCTCTTAAAATTCCTGCTGGAATGGAAAGCGCAGGCGCTCCATACGGTTTTGCAATTATGAACAAAGAAAACCAGCCGTTGCTCGATATGTTCAATGCAGGACTTAAAAATATTAAAGAAAACGGCACTTATCAGGCAATTCTTGATAAATACTTGAAATAGTTTTTGCATTTACTGCAAAAAGGACTGTTTAAAACTTATTTGAAGCGGTTAAAAATCAATTCTAAAATTGTTTTTTTTAGCTCGAATATTGTTTTAGCAGTCCTTTTTTTATGTCTTAATAAAAATTTGTTTAATGGACAAGCGATTGGAGTACCGCCGAAGGCGTCGTTTTGCGCCGCAAAACGATGGAGCGCAAAGACGCGGAAGTACGGAAAGCGCGGTTTTTGCGTTTGCAAAAATGGCCCCAAAATCGTGCATCTTTTAGATTGAGAAATGGCGGATTTTTCGTTATAATATGGTAGAAAAAATATGAAATGTGGGTTTTTGCCCAAACACTTAGTTTTTTGAGGTTGCATTTTGATTTCGATTCTTCAGGTTTATTCGCTGATGCTTTTGCGCTCACTTGGCTATACGCTTGTTCTTTGTCTGTGGGCGTTGCTTTTTGCAATGGTTATTGGTCTTATTTTTGCTTTGTGCAATGTAAGTAACAGTAAAATTTTGAACGTTATTGGTTCGGTTTATGTCGATGCAGTGCGCGGGGTTCCGTTGATTGTTTTGGCGTATTTTATTTATTTTGGCGTGCCTCAGGCTTTTAGGCTAGCTGGGATGAACAATTTTAGACTTCCGGCATTGCAGGCTGGTACGATTGCGCTTGCGATGAACTGTGGTGCTTATATGGCGGAAATTTTTCGCGCAGGAATCGAATCAATTGATGTTGGACAGATGGAAGCGGGGCGAAGTCTTGGCCTTCCTTACGCAATAACAATGCGCCGTGTAATTTTGCCGCAGGCTTTTAGGGTAATGATTCCTTCAATCATAAATCAGTTTATAATCACCTTAAAAGATACATCGATTTTATCAGTAATTGGTTATCCTGAACTTACGAACATGGGAAAGACAATCAGTGGCAATACTTTTAAATCGCTTCAGACTTGGGCAATCGTTGGAATTATGTACATGGTCGTAATTGTTTCTCTGAGCAAAATTGCAAAAATTATTGAAAGGAGATTAAAGCGAAATGTTGAGCGATAAAGTAAAAATTCACGTTGAAAATCTTCGGAAAAATTTTGGTGATCTGGAAGTTTTAAAAGATATTTCGCTGGATGTTCACGAAGGCGAGGTTGTCTGCATAATTGGGCCGTCTGGTTCTGGAAAATCGACTTTTTTGCGATGTCTGAATCATCTTGAAGAGCCGACAAGCGGAAAAATTATTGTAAACGATACTGATATTACCGACAAAAAAGTAAATTTGAACAAGGTGCGCGAAAATATCGGAATGGTTTTTCAGCATTTCAATCTTTTTTCAAATATGAATATCATTAGCAATCTTATGCTTGCTCCGGCTGAACTAAAAAAAATGTCAAAGGAAAAGGCAAAGATTGAAGGAATGAAACTGCTTAAACGCGTTGGACTTGAATCAAAGGCTCTTGCTTATCCGCAGCAACTTTCAGGTGGTCAAAAGCAGCGTGTGGCAATTGCGCGTTCGCTTGCGATGAATCCGCAAATTTTGCTTTTTGACGAACCGACGAGCGCACTTGATCCGGAAATGGTTGGCGAAGTTTTGGAAGTTATGAAGGAACTTGCCCGCGGAGGAATGACAATGGTTGTCGTAACTCACGAAATGGGATTTGCTCGCGAGGTGGCAGATCGTGTTGTTTTTATGGACTGCGGTTTTATAATTGAACAGGGAACTCCAGAAGAAGTTTTAAAAAATCCGAAAGAAAAACGAACTCAAAGTTTTTTGGAAAAAGTTTTGTAGCAAATTTTGTTAAAAAACGTTGCGAAACAGCTTAAAAAAGCAATCTAAAAACGGAAGTTTTAATCTTGACTTTTTATGGGAGCATAAAATTGAAAAAAATAATTACAATAAGCCGCGAATTTGGTGCAGGCGGTTCAACAATCGGCAAAAAAGTTGCAGAAATTCTTGGTTATGAATATTATGACAAAAGCATAATTTTGCAGGCGGCAAGTGAAAAAAATATCGACATTTCTAAAGTTCTCAAAAGCGACGAAAAAGCGCCTTTTTTAACAGGATTTACACAGTCGCTTTTTGATTTTTACAATAAACCGATAAACGATCAGATTTTTGAAGCTCAAAAAGAAGTTATCCGCAAATTTGGAGAACACGGTCATTGTGTTATTGTCGGTAGAAACGCAAATCAAATTCTTCAGGAATTTGACGATAGCTTGCATGTTTTTATTCACGCAGATCCATGGTGGAGAGTTGAATATTTAAAAAACAACAGAATGCAGGATGTTTCGGAAGAAAAAATCATGAGGGATCTTGTAAGAGTTGACCGCAAACGTTGCAAATATTGCACTTACTACACAAATACCGAATTTGGCGATTCCAGATACTACGATTTGTGCTTGAATTCTGGAAAAATTGGACTTGATGAGTGTGCAAAACTCATTGTCGAGTTAAGTCGCTAAAAAGGATTCAAAAATATGCGTTTTCCAAAACCGTTAAAAAAAGGCGATACGATTGCCATTGTTGCTCCGAGTTTTGGCGCAACGACAGAACCTTACAATTCTCGCTTTAACGAGGCAGTTCGCCGTTTTAGGGAGTATGGATATAATGTGGAAATCGGCGGTTGTTGCTACAAGTCTGACGGTCTTGGAATTTCGACAGACCCAGAAACCGCCGCTGCTGAACTCCAAAAGTATTATTTAGACCCAAAAATAAACGCTGTTTTTAGTTGTGGCGGCGGTGAGCTCATGTGCGAAACCGTGAGTTACGTTGATTTTGAAAAACTCAAAACTGCCGAACCAAAGTGGTTTATTGGTTACAGTGACAATACAAATTTTATTTTTCCGCTTGTAACCCTCTGTTCTATTCCTGCAATCTACGGTCAAAACGCCACTGGATTTGGAAAACCCTGGGAACAGAGCGAACTTGATGCCTGGAACCTTCTCGAAGGAAAGAGTTTTACGGTCAGCGGTTATCCGAAATTTCAAAATCCAGATGTAGAGAGCGAAGATCCTCTTTCTCCTTATATTTTGACCGACAAAAAAGAACTTGTTTCTTATATTCCCTCTAAAAACGGAAACACCTTAAAACTTTTGTCGCTAGACGAAAAACTTGAATTTGATGGAACTATTTTGGGTGGCTGTCTTGACTGCATTGTCGGTTTGAGCGGCACTCGGCTGGAAAACGTTTGCCGGTTTAGCGAAGAGCGCAAAAAAATCATTTGGGTTTTGGAAAGTTGCGATTACAATCCAATGGACATTCGCAGGGCGCTGTGGCATTTAAAAGAAAGCGGCTGGTTTAAAAATGCAGCTGGTTTTGTTTTTGGGCGGCCACTTGCGGCTTTTCGGCAGAAAATAATGGGCGTAAATCAATACAATGCGGTTACAGGAATTTTGGGCGACCTTGGAGTTCCGATTGTTCTGGATGCCGATATTGGTCATATAGATCCGGCAATGCCCTTGATAATTGGAGCGGATTCAAAAATTTCTGTAAAAAATAACGAAATAAAAATCGAAATGAATATTTTATAAAAATTTATAAGCTGGGCTTCCACCGCTTTGCGGTGTCGGGTGTTTCGCCATTTCATTATAAGCGGGCTTGCCGCTTATAACGCTACGCGTGGCTACACCCCCTAAGCCGTTTTATTTTTTTACAAAAGTACCAATCAGACCGATAACCCAGCCCGCAAGAATTATATAAAAGCCAAAGCCTGTAATTTTAAACCAGTCTTTAAAAAAGTTTCCGCGTGCAAAAAAGATAAGTCCAAGCACAATAGAAGCAAGCAGACAAACTGTTTTTAACATGCTTGCATTAGAAACTACTTTTACAAAGCACAGGATAACTCCAACGGCTGCCGCAACAAACATTAAAAGTGCAAGCCACGAATCTAAATTGCTCAAATCCTTAAAAGCATCAACTATTGTAAAATCAATCTTTCCAAGAATACCAAGCGAAATTCTTATAATCGGTAAAAAGCTTCCGACTATAACTGCAATCATTCCAATTAAATAAAAAAGGTTAAAACTACTTTTTTTTGCCATAACGACTCCTCTTCTGATATGTTGTCTACAAAGCTTGCAATGCAAACACAGTTAAAATAATTTTAACACGAAAAATGTTTTTTTCAATTTTCATTGATCTATTGTCAATCTATTATTTTTTGAAAGGTTTTGTGTCGTCAAAGTCAAAAATCGTCTTTTCTTCAATAAATCTTGAATATTCACGTTTCCAGATTAAATGGGCATCGCTTGAATCGTAGGCTTCTAGCGCTTCTTTGTCCATGTCCATTTCAATCATAATGTCGGCACGATTTTCGCGTTTTATGCAACATTTGTAAATTTTTACGTAATGTACTCCGTTAATTTCTGTTGTTGCAGTATTAAACAGTTCCTGAATCTGCTCAATAAACGAATTTTCGATTTTTTTTGAAATTTCTGGAACAAATTTTACAAGAATACAGTGTTTCATTTTGGTTTCCTCCGTTTTTACTGCAGTTTGAGAGAATTTATTATTGCTCCGGCAACGCGTTCTCCGTCCATTGCCGAACTTCCAATTCCTCCAGAATATCCGCTTCCTTCTCCGCAAGGATAAAGGTTTTTAATTGCGGTACACTCCAAAGTGTCTTTATTGCGTAAAATTCTTACAGGAGTACTAGTTCTTGTCTCCGAGGCGATTAGAATTGCGTCAGGGCAAACAAAACCTTTCATGCTTTTGTTAAAATCCTTAAAACCTGCCTGTAATTTTTTACAAATATCTTTTGGGAGCCATTTGTCTAGTCTGCTCGAAACAACTCCTGGTTTATAACTTGTAATCGGAAGCGATTTTGATTCTTTTTCTTCAAGAAAGTCCGTTAGTCTTTGAGCTGGAGCAAACTGACCAGAACCGTTTTTGAAAGTTAATTTTTCGAGCCAGGTTCGCCAGTAAAGTCCAGCAAGCGCAGGACAGCCTTCTTCTTCTGCCTGTTTTTTAAATTCCTGGGGAATGTCTTCCGGTCTACGTTCAACGACAATCGCCGCGTTTGACCACTGGCTGTTTCGTCCAGAAGAACTCATTCCGTTTACGACAATCTGATCTTTTGCTGTTGCGCATGGAACGACAAAGCCGCCAGGGCACATGCAAAAACTGTAAACTCCGTGACCGTCAACCTGAGTTGTAAGGCGGTATTCGGCGGCGGCGGGCATTTGTTTTCCGTGGAATTGAATCGAGTCTATAATTGCCCGCGGATGTTCAACCCGAACTCCGACCGCAAAGGTTTTTGCTTCGAGCGCGTTTGGTGTAATTTTAGAAACCATCTGGTAAATATTTGCCGCAGAATGTCCAGTTGCAAGAATTATTGAATCTGCAAAAATTTCTTTTTCGTTTCCATCGGTAAGATTTTTGATTTTTACGCCAGTTGCCTTTAATTCATTATTTTGAGATTTTTTTTCTACGATTAAATCTGTGCAAAGTGAATTAAAATAAATTTCGCCGCCAAGTTCCACAATCTTTTTTTCCATGCGGTCAATAATTCCAGGAAGTTTATCTGTCCCAATGTGAGGATGCGCATCGGTAAGAATATTTGGATTTGCTCCAAATTCAACAAAAATTCTGTAAATTTTATAGATGTCGCCACGTTTGTTTGAGCGTGTGTAGAGTTTTCCGTCAGAGAAAGTTCCTGCTCCTCCAGAACCAAAGCAAAAGTTTGAATTTTCGTCCAAAATTCCATCTTTTGTAAGGTTTTCAATGTCGCCTGCCCGAACTTTTGTCGGATTTCCGCGTTCAATAATAATCGGCTTAATTCCTGCTTCGAAAAGCTTAAAAGCCGCGTAGAGTCCTGCCGGTCCGCAACCGATTATAACCACAGAGTGTTTTCCGTCAGCGTGTTGCCAGTTGAGAGCAATATTTTCTAAATCTTCCGGTTCTTCGCCAATGTAAATTTTGTAACGCATAACGAGCTTAATTTGGGAATGTCGTGCGTCAATTGATTTTTTTATAAAAACTGGGGTGATTTTCTGTCCGTTTACAGAAACTTTTTTTGTTTTAAGAGCCTGTCGAATCTTTGAGTCGATTTCGGCCTGATTTTTTTCGTCCTCTGGCATGAGGGTGATTGAAAGTTCACAAGTCATGCCGATATTATATTGGTCATCTCCAAAAAATGCAATTTTTAGAGTTTAAACATTAGTTAAACATGGAACAAATCAATCTGAGAACCGATTTTTAAGATTGAATTCTGCATTGCCTTGGAAATATCGCTCAAAGTTGTTCCGTTGCCACTAATCTGGTTTGCAGAAGTTGTCATTTCTATCATGCTTGATTTGATTTCTTTTGTTGCCAGTTGCAATTTTTTTACTTGATCTAAGATTATCTGGTTTTCTGCCGACATTTTTCCAGAAGAAACACGGACGTCCGACGTTGAATCGTTCATCATTTTGAGGGCATCTGTAATCTGATGGCTGCCGATTTCACTTTCTTCCATTGCACCTTTAATCTGCTGGACAAGCTGGTCTGTCTCGCTGATTTTTTTTGTTACTGACTGGAATGAATTTTTTGCTTCTGCCGAAGATACAACGACATTTTCAATCGAATTTTGAATTTTCTGAAGCTCATCGCGGATTTGTTTTGATTGGCGACTGGAACTTTCAGAAAGGTTGTGAATTTCATCTGCAACAACGCTAAAACCGCGACCTGCATCGCCTGCGTGTGCGGCTTCGATTGACGCATTCATTGCCAAAAGGTTTGTTTCGCTTGCAATTTTAGAAATAACCTTGTTTGCTTCCATGAGCATCTGGCTCTGTTCCTGAATCTGCTGAATCTGTTCGTCTACGCTGTTCTGTTTTTCAATTCCTGTAGTTGTGTCGTTTTCGAGAGCAACAAACGAATCGGCCATATGTTCAGTGCTTCTAGTGACAGAAGTAATGTTTCCGAGCATTTCTTCAACTGCTGCACTGGCCTGGGTAACTCCCGACGACTGGTTTTCAATCATTGCATTTAAGGCTTCGATATTTTGCGCAATCTGGTTTACCTTGTCTGCGGTTTCTTCGACAGATTTTCCCTGCACCTCAATCTGACTGCTTACTGTGCTTATATTGGAAATGATTTTGTTGATAGAAGAGCTTGTTTCGTGAGTTGTGTCCGCCATTTCTCCGTCAACTTTTGAAAGTTCGTCCTTCGATTCTTTTATCCGCATAATAATATGATGCAAATTTTCTGTAAAAGTGTTGAATCCCAGAACAACTTCGCCAACTTCGTCCTTTGCTTTTACTTCGATTCGCTTTGTTAAATCCGCAGCGCCAGAAGCAATTTCGATAATTGAATTTTTAAGGCGAATGAGAGGATGAACTAGTAGTGTCAGATAAATAGAAGTTACAACCAAAAGGGTGATTGCAATCATAATACTTATAAAACAAATCTGAAAAGCGCTCTTTTTTGCCGTCGAAACAATCTCTGTTTGGTTTATTGCAATTGCCAACGACCAGTTTGTGTGGTTAATCGGACAGTAGAAAACGTAATTTGTTGCATTTCGTTCACTGTCTTTGATAATTCCAGTTCCTTTTTGGCTCAAAATCATTTTTTGAGTCATTTCCTTATAACCTTTGTAGCCAGATTCTTCATCGCTCATTACGTAAAAATTCTTCATGATTTTTTCAGAATCTGGATGAGCGATAATATTTCCTTTTGAATCGATTGCGTAGGTAAAACTGTTGTCGTTAAAATTCGACTGTGTAATCTGATAATTCACCTTGCTCAAAGCGAGTGCGCCGACAATGACACCCCAAAACGACTTGTTTTTGTTTGTGACTGGAGCAGAAACATAAAAAATGTAGCCGATTCCGTCTGGAGAAGGCACAGGGTCAGAAATATATTGCTGTTTTCCGTTTGTGTAGATTGCCGTAAAAAAGTCTTCGTGTGAAATATCGGTGTAAGTTCCGTTAGAATCGTACATTTTTCCGTCTTGCCCGGCAATTCCGATAAAATCAAAACTTGGATCGATTAAATCTTTGTTTTCGGTCAGATAATTGCAGGCAAGTTCATAATCACCGGAAGTAAATGCCTCGCTGTTTGTAAAAATTCCAAAACTTTTAGAGAAAGAATCCAGCCAGTAAGTTAAACCGTCGGCTGTTCGTTCTGCAATTGTCGTAGAAAAATTTGTGTAAGTTTCGGTGTTGTCTTCTGCAATCGAATGAACCAGGAAAAACGAAAGCGTTGTAAATGAAAGCGCCAGAAAAATAAAAAGAACGACTGCAAATTTAAAGGCAATCGAGCACGTTATCGTTTTTACAGAAATTTTATGCTTAGATTTTTTTGCAGTTTTCTGCTTTTTTTGTTTAGATTTTTTTTCTGACGGCGCAGTTTCCAAAGCCTCCAAAACCTCGATGTTTTCGTCAGAAGAATTTTGTTCATTAAAAGCAGGATTTCCGGTAGAAATAATTCTGTCGTTTTCAAGTTCTGGATTAAAAGGTTCGTTCATACAATCCTCCAAATAAAGAGCAAACACTCACCCGTCATTTTTTTAATTGTCCAATATCTCTATTATCGTTTAAAAAAACATATCAATAAAGGAAAATAAACACTTTTTATCAAAATATAACCAAAAATTCCTTAAACTGTCAGTGTTGAAAAAAACACATAAACTGTAGATAATATAAGGACAAGCGGTTCTATTTTGAGTTTAAATTTTCCAGTCAAACCAAAACAATTTCTCAGGAAATTCGATAAAACAAAGTATTGTTTGGATTTTTTGAACTTCGACATTCAACCTGAAAAAATAAAATTATTAAATTTGGGTCATGCGGCTGTCCAGAAAACTTGTTTGCAGTTGTAATCGGCTTGTTAAAAAGGCAAAATTTCTGTATTTTGCGGTTTCGGCAGGCTCAACCGCGGCAAAAATAAATTTGGACAGCCGCACCGGGCTTTGCAGGGTTTCATTGTTTTGTTTGGTTTCGATAAACTCAACCGGCACAAAACAACGCTACGCGCCCTTCCAATCCCTTGCCCGAAAGGAATTTACTTATGAAAATCAATCAGCTCGAAAAGCTTTTGTCGCAGAATGAATATCCAGGACGCGGAATTGTTGCAGGTCTTTCAGAAGACGGAAAATATGCTGTCAGCGCATACTGGACAATGGGACGTAGCGCCGGAAGTCGCAATCGCATTTTTACAGTTGAAACAGAAGACGGAAGTGAAGTTATTCGCACAAAAGCATTTGATCCAAGTTTAATCGCAGGTGATCCAAGCCTTATAATTTATGCGGCAGTTCGTCAGTTCAAAAACAGTACAATCGTAACAAACGGCGATCAGACAGACACGATTTTTGAAGGCCTTAAAGAAGGCAAAACTTTTGAGCAGTCATTGCGTTCACGCAAATATGAACACGACGCTCCAAATTACACTCCGAGAATTTCTTCACTTTTAAATATAGAAAATGGTAAATTCGATTACGCAATTTCAATTTTAAAAAGCGATTCTGGAAATCCAGACAACACTTTAAGATTTACATTTACTTACGACAATCCTGTAAAAGGACAGGGAAGATTTATTCATACTTACATGGGAAACGGAAATCCTCTTCCGTCGTTTGAAGGTGAACCAGAAGTTGTAGAAATCAAAGGCAATATCGAAGAATTTACAGACAAAATCTGGTCAAGTCTCAACGAAGAAAACAAAGTAAGTCTTTTTGTCCGCTTTATTGACATTCAGACTGGAAAATTTGAAGAAAAAATCATCAATAAAAACAAATAATGCAAAAAGTTCTTTGCACAACGCTCTTAATAGAAAAGTCCCCTCAGGCTCTGCCCCTGGGGGTGGCTTGTATTGCTTCTGCTATAAAAAATGATGACCGCACAAAAAATTTTTACAATGTTGAATTGTGTGATTTTTGCAAGGAATCTTCCGAAATAAAAAAAATTTTATCTGAAGCAGAAATCGGAGCAGAAAAAAATTCCGGCGAAATGCAGACTGGCTCTTACATTGCTGAGCAACTGGCAAAAAAAAGTCCTCAAATTGTGCTTTTTAGCATTTACGTGTGGAATCATGTTGCCCTGGAAAATGCCGCTCGCTGCCTCAAAAAAATAAATCCTAAAATCATAACTATTGCTGGCGGTCCAGAAGTTACTGCAGATCCGTTTGTTTTTGAGGGATTTGATTACACGATTGCAGGAGCTGGCGAAGAGGCCGCAGTTTTGCTTTTGGAGGCGATTTTAAAAAATGACGGTGCAGAAAAACTGCCAGAAATCCCGGGGCTTTTCTTTTTGAACGGAAAACCTCAGGTATTCCAGTTTGCGAGAACTTCACCCTGCGCCTTAGAAAAACTTTCTTCCCCATATCTTGACGGCACACTCGACGTTGCAAAATACGGCGGCGCTTTATGGGAACTTGCCCGGGGTTGCCCTTTTAAGTGTTCATATTGCTACGAATCTAAAGGCGAAAAAAAAGTCGCATATTTTCCGATGGAACGAATCGAAAAAGAAATTGACCTTTTTGCCCAAAAAAAAGTTCCTCAGGTTTTTGTCCTTGATCCAACCTACAATGCGAGCAAAGAGCGCGCCATTCAGATGCTCAAACTGATTGAAAAAAAGACGCCGGATACTTTTTATTATTTTGAAGCGCGGGCCGAATTTATTGACCGCGAACTTGCAAAAGCGTTCAGCCGTGTGCGTTGTGCCCTGCAAATTGGAATGCAGAGCGCAGATCCGGAAGTCTTAAAAAATGTACATCGCACGCTCGACAAGAAAAAATTCAGCAAAAACATTGGTTATCTGAACGAAGTCGGCGTAACTTTTGGTTTTGACCTGATTTACGGATTGCCAGGCGACACGTTAAAAGGTTTTAAAAACAGTATTGATTATGCTCTCAGCCTGTACCCGAACAATCTCGAGCTTTTTTGTCTTTCGGTTCTTCCGGGAACAGATTTGCACGATTCTGCAAAAAAATTTGGAATGCTTTGGGAACAAAAACCGCCTTACAATGTTTTAAGAACACCTCAATTTCCAGAATCAGACTTGCAAAAAGCCGCTTCGCTTGCACGTGCGGTAAATCTTTTTTATACGCAGGGACGCGCAGTAAGCTGGTTTAACTGCATAATTTATCATCTGCACAAAAAGCCGAGCGTTTTTCTCGGAGAATTTGAAAAATATCTTCGCGAAGAAAAAATTATGCTTCCGCCCGAATCAAAAATGCCGCAGATTAGAAAATTGCAGAAAGATTTTATAAAAAGACAATTTGAACAAAATCACCTGTCAAAATACATAAATATAGTCAGCGATATGATAGAACTTTACGGCGCTTTGAGCGATGCAGACGGCGACTGCCAGACATCAACCATAAAATTGCACTATTGGCCAGAAGACGTACTCTCAGAATACGCAATGGATTTACCATTTTTTTGCGCAAACGCCGAATTCCATCCATGCAAAGTAAAAGTTCAGCCATCTCCCGACGGCGCCGTGTTCAAGATTGAATAGTTCTATGTAACATAGAAATGGACCATATTTTGCGCTCAAGCCGGCTTTTCACGGTTCCGCTTTCGCTTCATCCGCCAGGGCGGACGCATTCGCGCCGTTACAATCCGGGGTATGTTTTTTTCTAAAAATCAAATTTTCTGGTTTAAATTCTTCAAAAAAGTAAAATTCTAAAAAAAAAAGAAAATTCAATTGACATAAAAATATTGTTAGTGTATGCTAACAAACGTAGTTAGCCTGTGCTAATCTAAGTGTACCTCGTGGCAGTACGATTCTTAAGTTCTGACTGTTTCTCTGGAGTGTTGTACTGCCATATTTTTTTTGGAATTTTTGATGGGATTTGAAGAAACTGTAATTCATTGCAGCGCTCCTGCGCTCTGCGGAATAAAACCTGCGAGCCTTTTTAGCCTTAAAAATGAATTTTATTCAATTAATAGAAGCCTGCTTTTTTCCTGGCGTAAAAATTTTTCAAAAGACAGGCGTTTTTTTGTTATCCTTAAAAAAGAAGACGGACGGGTTTTGATTTTTGTTTACGATAAAAGCTTGCTTGAAGAAGTTTGTTCCAAAAAGAAAAACCAGGAATACTTAAAAACGAAAGGTTATGAAGTTGAAAAAGGTTTTAATTCAATTTTGACCGAACTTTTGTTTCGGCTTGCCCACGAAAATTCTTTTCCGCACGAAACTGGACTTTTTTTGGGTTATCCGCTCGAAGATGTCATAGGTTTTGAAACTCAAAATGCCAAAAACTGTGTTTTTAGCGGATTTTGGAAAGTTTATGGAGATAAGCAGGCTGCGCTTGATTTAATGAAAAAGTACAGGCTCTGCACAGAAATTTGTATGTCGTGGTTCAGGCAGGGACTTAGCGTTCCTCTTGCCGCACAAAAATATAAAAAAATGGAGGAAAATTTATGAAAACAGCAATTGTTTATTCTTCAACAACAGGAAATACGGAACAGCTTGCAAATGCAATTAAGGAGGCGGCGCCGGATGCGTATTTTAGCACTGCCGATGTAGCCGACCCTTCAGAAGTTCTTTCTGCGGAGCTGATTCTTTTGGGAAGTCCTGCAATGGGCGCCGAACAGCTTGAAGACTCAATGGAAGAATTTTTTTCGGGAATTGAAGGTCAGATTTCTGGAAAAACCATAGGTCTTTTTGGCTCGTACGACTGGGGCGACGGTCAAATGCTCAGCGACTGGGGCGAACGTGTAAAAGCGGCCGGAGCAAAACTTAAGGGAATTGCAAAAGCTCAGCTTGCTCCAAATTCTCAGGCTCTTGAAGATGTAAAGGCGCTTTTAAACTAGTTTTTTTGAAATTTGAGCGGTTGATATGTTGAATTCATTTTGAATTTTTCATATACTAATCGAACTTATCGGAACACCGAGGAAAGGAGGTGAAATTACATGGCAACAATCGTTGTAGACGAGTCAGAGAACCTCGAAAAAGCAATTAAACGCTTTAAGCGCATGGTTGAAAAAGAGGGCATTGTTCGTGAATGTAAACGCCGCGAATACTATGTAAAGCCTTCTGCAGAAAATCATCAGAAGAAAACTGCTTTGGAACGCAAACTTTTTAACAAAAGACGCAAGTCAGAAAAGAAAGATTACTAGTTCTTAAAGTGAACGGGCTGCTCAAAAGAGTGGCCTTTTTTTATTTATATAGCAAACAAAAAATAACGGAAGAATACAGGTTTTACGGCTGGAAGGTGTCGGATTTACGATAAATAAAAATGACCGTTGGTTTTAAGCGAATGAAGTTTGTGTCCAGCGGTCATTTTTGTTTAGTTTGATTCTGGTTTAAGACCATCTACCATAAATTCTGGCGGAATTTTTGACGGATGAGCTTCGTGGTTTACGCAGGCCCAGGTTACGTCGGCTTCGGCACTGATTTGACCGTCCGGTTTTTTGATAATCTGGTGCATTGTTCCAGAAACTGCGCCCATTTTGATTGGCCAGGTTTCGATTGAAAGTTCTTCGTGCATTTTTGCAGAAACTTTGTAGTGAATGTCTACGTGGGTTACAAAAAGATAGTAGCCTGCATTGAAGATTCCGTCATAGTTAAAACCGATTTTTTCCAGAAAGTCCATTCTGGCGGTTTCCAGATAGTTTAAGTAAACTGCATTGTTTACGTGGTTATAAGAGTCGCATTCGTAGGGACGAACTTTTAATACTGTTGTAATTTTCATAATGAAAAAAGTGTAACATAAAGTAAAAAAAATATAAAACGCATTAAAGCGCGGTTTTAATTTTCTGACAGTTCTGCCAGTTCGCCCCAGCGTTCATAAGCCTGGTTTAGGCGTTCTTCGGCTTTTGTGTATTCTTCGCCGGCTTTGCGCGCTTTTGTAAAATCAGAATCGGCCATTTGCGTTTCGAGAACGGATTTTTTTTCTTCGAGTTCGAGAATTTCATTTTCGAGAGCCTCGAATTCTTTTTGCTCTTTATAAGTGCGGCGGCGCGGTTTTTCTGGCGAGCAGGCGTTGCGGGCGGCGTCTGAGCCCGCAGAAGGGGTAGCGGACAAGCCGATTCGTGGAGCGGATTGGCTTGGGAGCGAGGGGAAGTCTTTCCCCTTTGCATTTTGGGACTGTTCTTTCTTTTTTTCTTCCAGGGTTTGCAGGTATTCGGAACATTTGCCGACAAAACCGCTTATGCTGCCGTCTTCTTCCATTATGAAAAGTGTGTCGGCGATTTTGTCCATAAAATAGCGGTCGTGGCTTACGATTAAAAGACAGCCCTGGTAGTCGGTAAGGAACTGCTCGAGAATGTTCATTGTAAAAATGTCAAAGTCGTTGGTCGGTTCGTCGAGGACGAGAAAATTTGGGTTTGTGATTAAGAGACGTACCAGAAAAACGCGTTTTCGCTCGCCTCCGGAAAGTGTGGAGAGCATTGAATGTTGAATTTTGCCTTCAAACCCGAATTCGTTTAAGAATTGGGAAGCGCTCAGGTCTTTTCCGTTGTTGCGGTGTACGATTTCGGCCGCTTCTTTTATGTATTCGAGGACTGTCAGGTTTAGGTTTGGAAAAACCGGATTTTGCTGGTAGTAGCCGATGAATGTGTTTTCGCCTTTTTCGATTGTGCCGGTGTCTGGCGGAATTGTTCCAGTTATGATGTTTAGGAGTGTGGATTTTCCTGAGCCGTTGTTTCCGAAGATGCCGATTTTTTCGCCTTTGTTAAATTTGTAGGAAAAATTTTTGAGCACTGGCGTGAAGTTTTGTGCGGTTGAATCGCCGGCTTCTTTTTCGCCGACGTAGCCTTTTGGAAAATTTTTGGAAATATTGTGCAGTTCGAGGATTTTGCCTCCTAGACGGCGACCCGCCACTTCAAACGAAAATCCCTTGTCCTGCGAGAATTTTTCGCGGTTTATGAGGGCGTTGTCGCGCTGGATTCTGGCTTTTGCCTTTGTGCCTCGGGCGCATGGACCGCGCATGAGCCAGTCGCGTTCAATTCGGAGGACTGATTCTATGCGGCGTTCTGTATTTTGTTCGATTTCGAGTTCAATTTGCTTTTTTTCGAGATAAGTTGAATAGTTGCCTTCGTAAAGTTTGAGGCGTTTGCGGTCAAGTTCGTAAATGCTGCTACAAACTGCATCCAAAAAATAGCGGTCGTGGGTTACCATAAGGACTGTGCGTTTTGTTTCGTGCAGATAATTTTGCAGAAAGTAGATTGTTTCGATGTCGAGGTGGTTTGTTGGTTCGTCGAGGAGAAGGAGTTTTGTGTCTTCGACAAGAACCTGCGCAAGAGCGACTTTTTTGAGCATGCCGCCGGAAAGAGTTCCCATTTTGCGCGTCATATCTTTGATTCCGAGAGTGCTCAAAATCGAGCGGACTTGAGATTCGTAGTTCCAGAGAGAGCCTTTGTCCATTTCGAGAGTAAGATTGTCGAAGCGGTTTTGTTGTTCCTGGTTAAAGCCTTTTTCCATTAAGAGGCAAAGTTCTTCGTATTCGCGGATTTTGGAAAGTTTTGGGCTGTTTGACTTAAAAATATGCTGTTGAATTGTGTCGTTTGCGTCAAAATGCGGATTTTGGCTTAAAAAACTTACTCCGCTTTCTTTGTTTATAACGACAGTTCCTTCGTCTGGTTCGAGAACTCCGGCGATTGTAGAGAGGAGTGTTGATTTTCCAGTTCCGTTGCGGCCGATGATTGCGGCTTTTTCGCCTTCGTTTAAGCCGAATGTTACTCCAGTAAATAAAGGACTTTCGCGTCCGAGTTTTGCAAGGTTGCTGATAGATAAGATATTCATAAAACGCTCCTGACGCACGGAAAAATTTGCACGAAGAGTAAAAACTGTGCAAAAAAAATATAGCAAATTTTTGGAATTTTGTTGACAGGAGAGAAAAAGAAAAGTATAAATAAATTATGAACATTTGAACAATTATTCAAATGTTTGAAAGCAGGTGGTTTATGGAAGACGAAATTAAAATGCCGGACGAAGATGTTTTGATTGACCTTGCCGAACTTTTTAAGATTTTTGGAGATTCGACGCGTGTAAAAATTCTTTTTGGCTTACATGACGGAGAAAAATCTGTTGGTGAAGTTGCATCCTTGCTTGGAATGACGGACAGCGCAATCAGTCATCAGCTTAAAATTTTAAAAGACAGCAAGCTTGTGCGCGGACGACGTGACGGAAAACAGATTTATTATTCTTTGGACGACGACCACGTTCTTTCGATTTTGAACCAAGGAATAGAGCACGTTTGCGAGTGATTTTTGATTTTTATCATAGCAGTTTGTTCAAGCGTTGTTTTTACAAATTGTGATTCTTGCCATTTGTGGTTTGCCGTTAACGCGGAGTTTTATTGGAGGATTTTATGGAAAAATTGATGGAAGATTTTGAAAAAAATAATTTGGAAGAAAAAAACAGAGCTGACGGATGTCAAACAGAAGAATGTAAAAATGAGCACGAGCATCACCGTCACAAACATTCCTGCCCTTGCTGCCACAATCACGATTGCGACGATGAAGAAGGTGAACACGAAGAAGAAGGCGAACTTTCGCTCAAAAAAATAATTTGCGCGATTGTGCTTTTTTGCGCTGCTCTTGCGGTTGAGCATCTTTCGGTTTTTAGACAGATTCTGGGGGCAATTCAATTTGGCTCGATTGGAATGCAAAGGCTTGTTTTTCTTGTTTTGTATTTTGTGGCGTACATAATTTGCGGAAAAAATGTTATAAAATCTGCCGTAAAAAATATTTTGCACGGTGAAATTTTTGATGAAAAATTTTTGATGAGCATTGCTTCTGTTGGAGCGATTTTTGTAGGCGAAATTGGCGAAGCCGTTGCCGTAATGATTTTTTACAATCTCGGGGAATTTTTTCAGGATTATGCCGTTGATAAAAGCCGAAATTCAATCAGCGCGTTGATGGATATTCGGCCGGATAAGGCTTTTGTTGTCCGCAACGGAAAAGTTGAAGAAGAAAAACCAGAAAATGTAAAAATCGGCGAAATAATCGAGGTAAAACCTGGTGAAAGAGTTGCGCTCGACGGCGAAATTGAAGAAGGTTCGTCATTTATGGACACGAGCGCGTTGACTGGAGAAAGCGTTCCTCGAAAAGTTGAGAAGGGAAGTGCAATTTTGGCTGGATTTGTAAACAGCGAGGGCGTTGTAAGAATTCGCGTTACAAAAACTTATGGCGAAAGCGCAGTCACAAGAATTTTGGAATTGACGGAAAAAGCTGCCGAAGCAAAAGCAAAAAGCGAAAAATTTATTACCCGTTTTGCAAAATACTACACTCCAATCGTTTGCATTCTCGCTCTTTGCGTTGCAGTTCTTCCGCCGCTTGCGCTCACTGTCTTTGCGCCGGAAATTTTTGCTCAGTACGGCTGGCACACTTGGATTTACCGTGCACTTATGTTCTTGGTTGTAAGCTGTCCTTGCGCTCTTGTAATTTCGGTTCCGCTTTCGTTTTTTAGCGGAATTGGAGCTGCAAGCCGGCATGGAATTCTCATAAAAGGAAGCAATTATATAGAAGCCTTGAGCAAAGTTGATACTGCTGTTTTTGACAAGACAGGCACGCTCACAAAAGGAACATTTGCGGTTTCAAAAGTGTTTGCGGTTGAAGGCGTGGGCGAAGATGAACTTTTGGCACTAGCGGCTCATGCAGAATACTATTCGGTTCATCCAATCTCAAAATCTCTCTGTAGCGCACACCAGAAAATGAATTTAAAAAACGGACTCGACAACAGTTGCTGCGAGCTTTGTATTCGCAAAAATTCCCGGGAAATCAGCGGCCACGGAATAAAAATCGAACTCGACCAGAAAACAGTTCTTGCAGGAAACGAAAAACTTCTGGAAAAAGAAAATATTCAGATTGACCCAAAAATCAAAATTCAACTGGAAGAAAAAAAACTTGCCGGAACAACTGTTCATGTTGCAGAAAATGGCGTTTACAAAGGCTGCATAGTCATAAGCGATGAATTAAAAAAAGATGCAAAAAAAACAATAGGCGCTCTCAAAAAATGTGGCGTACGGCAGACAGCAATGCTGACCGGCGACAACCAGAAAACAGCCCAAATTGTTGCAGGCGAACTTGGAATCGACCGTCTTTTTGCAGGACTTTTGCCGGAAGACAAGGTAAACCGCGTAAAAGAACTCATTGAACAAAAAACTCAAAAAAAAGGCAGTCTTGTGTACGTTGGCGACGGAATCAACGACAGTCCGGTTCTTGCCTGTGCAGACGTTGGAGTAGCAATGGGCGCGCTTGGAAGCGATGCTGCAATCGAAGCGGCAGATGTAGTCATAATGGACGACAAACCGGAACGTTTAATCGACGCTATTAAAATCAGCCGCAGTACAATGGCGGTAGTCTGGCAGAACGTTGTTTTAAGTCTCGGAATAAAAGTTGCAATAATGGTTCTGGGTACACTCGGCGTAACAGGAATGTGGCTGGCCGTATTTGGCGACGTAGGAGTAACATTTTTTGCTGTCTTAAATGCAATGCGAATCTTAAGAAAATAAAAAGGGGCTTCCGGCGGTTTGCCGCCGTCAGGCTTTCCGTACTTCCGCTATCGCTCCATTCGACGCAGCAGGCTGCTTACGAACGCCTTTGGCGGTACTCCAATCCTTAAGCCGGATTTTTTGATTTGATAGACATTTTATTGTTTACCTCATAATTTTTTATAATAACTTGTTTTTTACAGATTTGTTGTGTCTTAGATTTTATCTTCTCGCTACAATATCTGTGTTTGGAGAGTTTCTGGAGTTTTTTATGAAAAAAAAATTTATCAGTGTTGTTTGTGTTGCACTTTTTTCTGTTGCGGGACTTTTTGCCACTCAAATTTCTGCCAATGACAAAGCTGACGGCTGGGCTTCTTTTGCCGGTACAAAAGATCTTTCCGGAAATGCCGTTGTTCCACCGTCGGCTTACGGTACAAATGGCGGAGAAGGCGCTTCTGTCGTTTTGACTGTTACTAACCGCAACGAACTGCTTTCTGCCTTAAAACAAGGCGATCGCCGGATTATCTATGTAAAAGGTATAATCGACATGACAGACACTGGTAGCGGTTCTCTTTTGCCAGAAACAGTAAACGGTTCAACTGCCCAAATGGACAAACTCTTAAAAGAAAAAACAGCCGGAACTGTTCTTCCTGTAAATTCTTACAAAGAATGGAAAGAAAAATACACTGCAAGTTTTAATTACGATGAGGATCAGAACGGAAAAATTGCAGAACTTCGTACTGAACTCAACAATTACTGGCGCGAACTTGTGCTTTTGCGTTTGCAGGACAATACGACTTTAATTGGTCTTGACGAAAATTCTGGAATTACAGGCGGAAGCGTGAGTATTAAAAAGGTGCAGAATATAATTGTAAGAAATTTGAGTTTTACAAACTGTTACAATCCTTTTCCAAAAATTGAAGAATCTGACGGCTTAAATGCAGATTTTGACTGTATTGCAATTCAAAATTCGAAATACGTTTGGATAGACCATTGTTCTTTGAGTCCGAGATTTAGCCACAAAGAAGTTGAATCTGACAAATACCTTACAAAAGACGGAAAAAGCGTAAAATGGCAGGTTTACGACGGACTTTGCGATATTACGAATACAAATGATTTTGTTACGGTAAGTTGGTGCAAATTCTACAACCAAGACAAAACTATGCTGATTGGAAACAGCGACAAAAAAACTGTCGACAGACTTCATCAGACAATTACACTTCACCACAACTGGTACGACAAATGTACTCAGCGTCTTCCAATGGTTCGTTTTGCAACAATACATATTTACAACAATCTTTATACAAACACAGAAAGCCGCGGAATTGACCGCCGCGCAGAATGTCGCATTTACAGCGAAGCAAATTCTTTTGCAGACAAAGAAAAGTCTGTTACTTCAAACACTTTTGGCTCAATGTACGATGTTGCGAGCAAAAATATAAAAACCGCTGGACTTTCGCAAAAACCGGAATGGATTCCTGCTGATTATTATTCTTACAAGGCTGACAGCGCAGAAAACGTTGAGCAGATTGTAAAAGCCGGTGCCGGAAACGGAAAAGTTCTGGTAAAAAAATAAAATGAACTTTTCAAGTAAAACTTAGCCCCGGCTGTAGCCCCGAAGTTTTCAGGGTGGTTTTTAACCGCCCTGAAAATGCAGCGAAAGCGGAAGGGCGCAAGACGGGTTAGAAGGCTGATTGTGCTCCAAAAAACTTTTAAAAATTTTTAATTGACCAGCAAAAAAACTTCTTTTGAGGTTTCCATAAAGTGCAAATTTGTTACATAATGCGTATATGAAAAAAAATGTTTCTAAATATGCAAAAATTGCTGGAATTATTTGTGGAATTGTAGTTGCGGTTGTCGCTATTTTTAACATTTGCATTTACAACTTTGTTTTTCTGCCGAATTTTAGCCGGGCTACAAAAGAGCGCACTGTCGAGCACGAAATTAAATTTTATGCTGGCGAAGAAAATTACAAGCGTCATCTTGCCGACAGCGAATATATTGATTCTCTAAATCTTCCTTTAATTGAAATTACGAGTTTTGATTCTTTAAAATTAAAAGCTCTTGTCTGGAATTCCGAAAATTCTTCTTCTTGTCGTGGAACTGTTCTTTTAATGCACGGTTTTCAGTCTGGACCTGTGCGGGAATTTGCGACGATTGCCAGATTTTTTCATAAGATGAATTTTAACGTTGTTATGCCTTATCAAAGGTCGCATGGTTTGAGCGAAGGAAAATTTATTACTTTTGGAATAAGGGAACGTTATGACTGTCGTGGCTGGATGTTAAAAATCAATGAAATTTACGGCAACGACTTGCCGCTTTTTGTCGGCGGAATTAGCATGGGTTGTGCAACTGTCACAATGGCTTCCGGGCTGGATTTGCCGTATAATGTGCGAGGAATCATTGCCGACTGCGGATTTACCGAACCTTACGAAATCGTGCGTTGGACGATGACGAACGAAATGCACATTTGGCCAGGAATTGCAAAAATTCTTCTTGATTCTGCCGGCTGGTACTGCAAAAAAATTGGCGGTTTTGGATTAAAAGAATATTCAACCTTAAAAGCTCTCGAAAAAACTCAGTTGCCGTTTTTGTTTATGACTGGAACCGACGACCATACTGTTCCTTACGAAATGACAGTAACGAATTTTATGCTTTACAAGCAGCGTTTTCCAGAAAAGACAAAACTTGTTCTTTTTGAAAACGTTCCTCACGCAGTTTCTTATATTGTGGATTGGGACAGATACGAAAAAGAACTGACAAAATTTGTCGAAAAATATAATTAAAAAAGCGAATGGGTTTTTGAAGTTGCATTTTTGCTTTATTCTTGTTGTGTGGAAATGAAGTTTTGCAATTTTTGAAAATAAAGACAAGTGTGTGCTTTTAGCGCATAATATAATCAACAATTATAAAAGTAAGGATGTTTATTATGGTTGAATTTAAAATTGCTCCGTCGAATACGGGAATAATTGCCCAGACTTTTAAGAAAATTAAGGAAATAACGGCCAGCGGTTCGATTGATATTGATACGCCAGTGCGCATTTTGCTTGCTGCCGGAAAATATCCTGGAATACTTTCGTATAATCTTCCAAATCCGCTGATTCTTGAAGGAATGGCTGGAACAAAACCAGAAGATATTGTCTTGCTTGCAGAAAATTGCGAGGCTTTTCATAAGGATACAGAAAATCGTGCTGTTTTTGTGATCGGACCGAATGCGTCTGAAGTTACGTTGCGCGGTTTTACGATTGAAAATACCCACTTAAAAACTTGCGATGACGCTTCTTTGGGAAATCAGGCGGAAGCGTTATGTTTTCATAACCAGAACGGAAGCCTTTTGTGCCAGAACATGCGGTTTATAAGCCGTCAAGACACAGTTCACGTAAAAGGTTTTAGCCGTTTTGAAGATTGCTACATTACCGGCGACATTGATTTTATCTGGGGATATTGCGACACTTCGGTTTGGGTAAATTGCAAAATTCATACAAGGGAAGACAACCGTCCTGGAGTCAGACCTGCTTATGTTGTTCAGAGTCGCGCGCTAAATTCAAGACCAGGATTTATTTTTGTGGACTGCATTTTTACGGCAGACAAAAGACCTGAAGGAAGCGAACTTTGGATTGGAAGAAGTCAGGGAACTGGAACAAAAGACAGTGTTGACCGCTGGGACAGCATTGCCTTGATTGACTGCAAGATTGACGAAAATTACGATGATAGAATTTGGACGGACGAAGACGGCAAAAAAACGGTTTATCCTGAGAAAGGCTGCAAAGATTTTGGTTGGCGGGAATTTGGCATAAAGCGCATAAATTCAAATGGCGACGAAATAGCAGACAATACGGAAGTTAGAAATCCGCACGGATATTTTATGAAAAAAGAGGAAGCGGATTCACTTCGCGATGAATTTGCGCCATCGGTTTAGGGTGCGGTTTATTGAACAAAACCGCGTATTTATTCAAAATTACTTCTTTTTAAAGTCTTGCCGTAAGTTTTGCGGTCAGCAATAATGAAAGAAGCTTTATTTAAGCAGCGTCGGAAAAATTTAAATTGAATAAAAGCTGTCAAAATAAAAAGTGATTATTAAAAATGGAGGATTTTCAGACAAAATGAAAAATTTGAACCTAAAAGATTTCGGTGCAAAACCGGACGGTGTTTTTAACAACGGAGAAGCTTTTAAAACTGCGTTTGAAGAAATTGCAAAAGACGGAGGAGGAAAGCTTACTGTTGATGCTGGAAACTGGCTTACAGGTCCAATCGATATTCCGTCGGATACGACACTTGAGCTTTCTGAAGGTGCAAGAATAGTTTTTGTTGATGATCCAGCTTTGTATCCTCCTGCATTTACCCGTTGGGAAGGCGTAGAATGTTACGGAATGCATGCTCTTGTTCGTTCTGCCGACTCAAAAAACGTAAAAATCACTGGAAAAGGCACAATTGACGGCAATGGCGAAAAATGGTGGAAAACCGTAAAAGACAAAAAAGCACGCAAGCAGTCAAAACCAGAAGAACCGTACGAAATCGCGCTTGCAAAATTGAATCCTGGCTACGAAAATCAGGCTGGCGGTGGCGGTGGACGCGAAACTCAGTTCTTGCGCCCGGCTCTTATTGAATTTATTAACTGCGAAAACGTTGTTCTCGAAGGAATTAAAATTGTAGATTCTCCTTTCTGGACAGTTCATCCGATTTATGTAAAGAATCTCACTCTCGAAAAAATTCACATCGAAAATCCATATTCTGCACCGAACACAGACGGAATTGATGTTGATTCGTGCGAAAATGTAAAAATCACTGATTGTTTTGTTTCTGTTGGCGATGACGGAATTTGTATAAAATCTGGTTCTGGTCCTGACGGAATTCGCGTAAACCGCCCAACTGTAAATGTTGAAGTAAAAGGTTGTACAGTAAGAAACGCACACGGTGGAATTGTTCTTGGTTCGGAAACTGCTGCAGGAATGAGCGGAATTCACGCAAGCGACTGTGATTTGTCGGGTACAGACCGTGGAATCCGCATTAAATCTCGACGTGGACGCGGTGGCGACATTAACGATATTGAATTAAAAAATCTCGTAATGAACGACACTCTTTGTCCGATTGCAATGAATATGTACTACAAATGTGGAATTACAGACACAAAATCTCCGCTCTTCAGTCTCGAAAAAATGCCTGTAACAAGCGAAACTCCTAGAATTCACAATGTAAAAATTATTGGCTGTAAGGGAACTGGCTGTAAGGCAAGTGCTGGATTTATCGTTGGCTTGCCAGAAATGCCGATTGATAACCTCGAAATCCGCGACTGCCATTTTACGACAGATGAAAATTCTGATCGCTCACCAATGGAAAGCGATATGTTTTATGGATTGCCAGAAGTTAGCGTAAAAAGTTTTCGCGTAAGAAATGCTCCAGGCGCTAAATTTGAAAATGTAACAATCGAAGGTCCAAAAGAAACCTTTATTTACGAATAATTTTTCTTTTGGCAAATTACCGAGTTCAAAATTGAACAAAAAGACTAGAAAACGATAAGTTTTCCGGTCTTTTTGTATATGCAAGGGATTATTAAACTTTATTTTCCCAATGCTTTTACAAGATATGGAATTGCTTTATGGGATTGCTTTTTCAAAACTTACGCCTGTAAGAACTACATTTTTTGCTCCAAGTTTTATAAGACCGTTGCAAATTTTTTCTATATTTTCTATATCAAAAGTCAAATCGTTAAAAGTCCAGGATTTAAATGCTGTATGATTTGAAAGAACTGAACTTGGAAGAACAGCTGTTTCAATCCCGCAGGCCAAAATAACAGGAAGTGCAACCGTTAAAGAACATTGTCCCACGCATGAAATATCTTGAATTGTAAGAAGTCTCTGATCCATTAGGCTTCTCCGTTTTTATAACATGAATTAAATATACAAAAAACAAAATTTATTTACACGCATTTTAAAATATTCTTGTAAAATTTAAGTTAAGAAAGTGTTAAATTGAAGAAAATTTATTTTGGCTGACTGTTTTTATATGTTTTATCAAAATGTGCAATATGCTATAATGGCGAAAATTATGGAGGACTTTTTATGAAAAAAGTTTTATTTGCGGTTTTCGCGGCTTCGGCTGTTTTTGCTTTGGCTGGCTGTAAAGAAAAGAAAAATGTTGTAATCAATTCTAAGGCTGACCTGGAAAATCTTTCGATTGGATGTCAGGCTGGTACAACTGGCGAAATTTACATTCAGGAAGATTTGCCAAACGCAAAATGCAATTCTTTTAAAAATGTAATTGACGCTTCGCTTTCTCTCAAAAATGGTGCAATCGATGCTATTATTATCGACGAATTGCCTGCTAAAGAAGTTTGCAAAAATAATTCTGACCTTACAATTCTTGATTTCGACCTTATTACTGACGTTTACGCAATTGCCGTTCAGAAAGGAAACACAGAACTTCTTAATTCTATCAACAAGACAATCTCTGATATGAAAGCTGACGGAAGATACGAAGCTCTCGTTGCTGATTTTATGCCTACTGACGGAAAAATTAAAATTCCTGCCATCGAAGCAAAATCTGGTAATGGAAAAATTGTAATGGGCACAAACGCTGCTTTCCCTCCATTTGAATATGTTGAAGGTTCTAAAGTTGTTGGTTTTGACGCTTCTATGGCTCAGTATATTGCAAATGATTGTGGTAAAAATCTCGAAATCAGCGATATGGCTTTTGACGGTTTGATTGCCGCTCTTCAGTCTGGTTCAATTGACTTTGTTGCTGCTGGAATGACTGCAACAGAAGAAAGAAAACAGAATGTTGATTTTTCTGAACCATATTACGAATCTAAACAGGTTGTAATCGTAAGAAAATAAAAATTTTCAAAAACTGAATTTTTACTTTTGCTTGAATTTTATGTGTGGTCGTTGCGATTTTTGTCGAAATGACCATACTGTTTTATACGGTGGTTTGGACAGATAAAAAGTTCAGCCACCTGTTTTATCATAACGATTTTGTTAAAATGTGCTCTTAAATGGCAATCCTGCCGTTAAATTTTATTAGGAGGCATGATAAAATTTACATCCTTGTAATTTTTATCATTACAGTTTGCTCAAGCGTTGCTTTTCTCAAACTGTGATTCCCGCCATCCGTGGCTCGCCGCTAACACGAAGTTTTATAGGAGAAAAAAATGCTTCAAAAAATTTTAGAAATTATGTTCTCTCACGGCAGGTGGATGATGATTTTGCAGGGCTTGGGAACAACTCTTTTAATCGCCTTGTGTGCGGTTTTAATGGGAACAATCCTTGGCTGTATTTTTGCAATTTTTAAGCTTTCTAATTCAAAAATTTTAAATGCGATTTCTAACGTTTATACGACTTTGATTCGTGGAATTCCAATGGCAACTCAATTGATGATTTGTTATTTTGTTATTTTTTCGCCATTGGGAGTAAGAAATACTGTTCTGGTTGCAATAATTTCGTTTGGTGTAAATTCCGGGGCCTATTGTACAGAAATTTTCAGGGCTGGAATTAACGGTGTAGATAAAGGTCAAATGGAAGCTGGACGTTCGCTTGGTTTGAACTGGGCACAGACTATGTTTGCAATCATTATTCCGCAGGCTTTTAAAACGATTTTGCCGACTTTTGCATCGGAATTCATTACTCTTATAAAAGAAACTTCAGTAGCAAGTTTTATCGCCGTAGTTGATCTTCAGAAAGCGTGCGACAATATTCGCAATGCAACTTACAACGCTTGGGTTCCACTTCTTTCGTGTGCCCTAGTTTATCTTATTCTTACAGTTGGTCTTACAAAGATTTTTTCTGCAATCGAAACAAAATTTGCTAAGTCTGAAAAAAAATAAAATTCCTTGAATTTTTTGCTGGAGAAAATTGATGATTGAAATAAAAAAACTTACTAAAAAATTTGGACAATTGACTGTTCTTGATGGAATTTCGGAAACTATAAATAAAGGCGAAAAAATTGTAATTATCGGACCGAGCGGTGGTGGTAAGTCGACCTTTTTGCGTTGCTTGAATTTACTGGAAACTCCGACCAGCGGAAGTATTGTTTTTGAAGGAACTGATATTACTGACAAAAAAACAGACATCAACAAAATTCGTCAGAAAATGGGAATGGTTTTTCAGCATTTTAACCTTTTTCCGCACAAAACTGTTTTGCAAAATTTGACTCTCGCTCCAGTTATGCTCAAAATTATGAAAATCGAAGAAGCGGAAGAAAAAGCATATTCACTCTTAAAAAGAATTGGACTTGTCGAAAAAGCCCGTGCTTATCCAGCAAGTCTTTCTGGCGGCCAGCAGCAGCGAATTGCAATTATCCGCTCGATTATGATGAATCCAGAAGTGATTCTTTTTGATGAACCGACGAGCGCCCTCGACCCGGAAATGGTCGGCGAAGTTTTGGCACTTATGCGTAATCTTGCAGATGACGGAATGACGATGGTTTGCGTTACTCACGAAATGGGGTTTGCCCGCGAAGTTGCCCAGAGAATTTTCTTCATGGACGGTGGAAAAATTGCTGAACAGGGAAGTCCATCTCAGATTTTTGACAGTCCTAAATCTGAACGTTTAAAGCAGTTTTTAAAAGCGGTTCTGTAAAATTAGAATTGTAAAAAATATGAAAAAAGCATTCTTCTTAAAAATCCTGATTTTCTGTTTGTGCTCACATTTCTTTGCGGACGTTGCAAATTCTGTAAAGAGCGCTTGCGTTTCTGAAAGTCCATTTTGTCTTTCTAAAAAAAAAGACGGAGCATTGCTTGGCACCGGAATTTTTTTGTCCGGAGCGGATTTGTTTTTGGACAACGTTTTCAAAATCAATAGGCAGACGTTTGATGAAAACCGCAGTTTTGAAAAAAAATCTGTAAACGGTTTTGACAGACTTTTTATGAACGATTACAATTTTATGCTCGACAAAGTTGTCGGAAACATTTTTTTGTGTTCTGCAATGGCATCTCCGATTTTTATTTTGGGAAAATCTCAAAAAAGCGAATGGAAAACTGTCGTCTTAATGTATGCCGAAACTCTTTTAATTGCGAATGGAATTAAGGAACTTGCAAAACTTTCAATAAACCGTTACCGGCCAATGTGCTATTTTGAAAGCGGCGACTCTTACGATTCGTACAAAGATAACGGCGATTTTGCTAATTCTTTTCCGTCAGGGCACTCAACAATGGCTTTTGCCGGAGCCGCTTTTTCGAGCTATGTTTTTTGGAAATATTTTCCTGAAAGCCCGTTGCGTTACGCTGTTTGCGCCGGGAGTTTTTCTTTTGCAGCTGCAACAGCCGTAAGCCGCGTTTTATCCGGAAATCACTTTGTAAGCGATGTTGCCGTCGGAGCGTTGATTGGCTCTTGCACAGGATTTTTAGTTCCTTTTTTGCATCAGTCTAAAAAAGCAGAAAAAAAAGAAAACATTCAGGTTGGAGTTTTGCCGAACGGTTTTTTGATGAGGCTCAGTTTTTAATGCAAGCTTTATTTAATTCAAAAAAAGATTTGCTTAAAAAAAAAGATTCAATTTTTAAAAAATGCACGCATCCGCTCGTCGATTTTTTGTGGTTTTTTGGCATAATCTGTTTTTGTGTTGCAATCCGCCATCCTTTTTATTTGGGGCTTTCGCTTTTAGCAGGAGTTTTATTCAATATTCTTCAAAAAAACTGGCACGCCTTAAAACTGATAATTTATTGTGTTCCAATTTTTATTTTTCTTTCTGCACTAAATCCGCTCGTAAGCCATTGGGGAGAAACTGTCCTTTTTTTGATTTTTGGCAAACCTTTTACAAAAGAAGCATTTTTTTACGGTCTCAATATGGGGCTTATTTTTTTAGCAATGTTTGAATGGTTTTTGTGCTTCGGCTGCGTAATGACCGTGGACAAATTCACTTATCTTTTTGCGCCGATTTTTCCTTCTGTAAGTTTGATGGTGGTGATGATTTTGCGGCTTGTTCCTTTTTGCATAAGACGGGGACGCGAAATTTCTGACGGTCGTTGGGCAATCGGATTAAAAAAAGTGGCTTTTAAACAAAAATTTTCGGTTTTGAACGCAGTTATGAGTTCAATTTTGGAAGACGGCGTAATGACGGCTTTGAGCATGGAAAAACGCGGTTACGGAACAGCAAGGCGCACGAGTTTTTTGAATTATCGTTGGAGATTTTCAGATTTTTGTGAATTGTTTTTTTTGAGTTTTTGCGCTTTTTTTATTGTCTGCGGAATAAAAAACGGAAATTGCGCGGTTAATTTTTATCCTGTAATAAGTTTTTCAAAAATTTTTGCAAGCCTCCAGTCGGCAGAAACTTTTTTTGCCTTTGCGGGATTTTTGTTTTTGCCAATGATTGTTAAATTTTTTTCTGGGGATTAAAAATGAATTATAAAATCAATTTTAATGGAACGGATTTTTTTGTAAAAAAGGGTGAATTTGTCGTAGTTTGCGGAAAATCCGGCTCAGGAAAGACAACTTTTCTTCTTCAACTTGAAAACGAACTTAAAAAACTCGGTCAAAAAACTGGATTTGTTTTTCAAAATTTTGATTCTCAGATTGTAACGGACAAAGTTTGGCACGAACTTTCATTCGCCCTCGAAAATACAGCAGTTCCAAGAAAAATTATGGAACGTCGGGTTGCGGAAATGGCAACATATTTTGGAATTTCTGACTGGCTTTGCTCGAAAAACGAAAATCTTTCTGGCGGACAAAAACAGCTCTTAAATCTTGCGAGCACAATGGCGTTGAATCCAGATTTTCTTTTGCTTGATGAGCCAACGAGCCAGCTTGACCCGATTGCAGCTTCAAATTTCTTAAATACCGTAAAAAAAATCAATCGCGAATTTGGAACGACCGTCGTGATTTGCGAACATCGGCTGGAAGAACTTTTTGAAAAAGCCGACAAAATTTTATTTTTGGACAAAATGCAAATCCTTTTTGACGAAAAACCGCAAAACTTTTGTCAGAAAATTTTTGCCTGTCAAGAGAAAGATTTAATTGAATTTTTACCGACGGCTTCGAAAATCATTTCTCGTTTTGAAAAAAAGCCCGAAAAGCTTCCGCTGAGTGTTGCTCAGGGACGCGCCTGGATTTTGGAAGTTTTAGAAAATGGCGGAAAACTTGAACCAGAAATTTTTAGTCTTTTGGAAGATGATGAAAATTTAAAAAATGAAAAAAATCATCAATTTGACGAAAAAAACTGCCCTCAAAAATCAAAAAATCTCGTTAAAATAAAAAATCTGAGTTTTAGATACGAAAAAACTTTGCCATGGATTTTGCAGGAACTTGATTTTTGTATCGAAGAAGGAAAAATTTACGCGATTGCAGGAGCAAATGGCAGTGGAAAATCAACTCTGCTCAAAATTTTGTGTTCGCTTTTAAAAAGTTCCCGCGGAACCGTAAAAATTGAAAAAACTGCGCGCAATAAAATTTTTATGCTTCCTCAAAACGTGCGTAATATTTTTACAAAGCAAACCGTTCTGGAAGAACTTGAAGAATGTGGCTGGAAAAAAGACGAAAATTCTGCTTTGAACGAAAATGTTTCTTTGAGTGCGGAAAAGAGATCGAAAAAAAATGTTTTTTTGACGGAAAATTCAATTCTTCAAAACGTAATTTTTTCGCTTAAAGAAAATTTTTTGCATCATCCTTATGATTTGTCTGGCGGAGAAATGCAAAAACTTGCACTTGCAAAAATTCTTCTTCAAAAACCAAAAATTCTGCTCTTAGATGAGCCGACAAAAGGTTTGGACAACGCGTTCAAAAAAGAATTCGGCTGGCTCTTAAAAAAAATGGCGCAGTCTGGAATTTCGATAGTTCTTGTTTGCCACGATCTGGAATTTTGTGCGTATACTGCGGATTTTACCGGACTTATGTTTGAAGGGCAGATTGCCAGTTTAGAAAAAACTTCGGATTTTTTTGAAAAAAATATTTTTTACACAACGGCACGCAACCGTCTTTTGTCCGGATTTGAAAATTCAACCGGCAAAAATCCTGAGACGGAGGCGACAAAATGAATTTTTGGCAAAGCGGTCAAGGCGTTTTGCTCGCCTTTTTAGTTTTGATAAATCTCGGTTTTTATTTTGCTTACGAACGCACCCACCCTTCCAGCGGAGAACTTATTCTCGTTGCGGATTTATGCGCTTTTTGCATTGCAATCCGTTCAATTTTTAGTTTTGTCCCATATTTTAATCCTGTCATGGCAATCATCTGTCTGAGCGGAATTGCTCTTGGCAGTTTGCGCGGTTTTTTAATTGGTTCTCTTTCTGCGCTTTTGTCGAATTTTATTTTTGGGCAAGGACCGTGGACTTTGTATCAGATGACTTCCTGGGGAATTTTGGGTGCAATTTTTGGCTTGGTTCGACACTTTCGGTTTGGACACAACAGAACTTTTCAAAAAAACAAGACCGTAGATTTTGGAATTTTAGATTATTGCGTTTTTTGTATTTCATCATTTTTGGTAATTATTTTTATAACAGGACCGATTTCTGATTTGAGCAGTGTTTTTATGTTTGGAATCGACAATGTAAAGTCACTTTTTGTTATGCTTGCAGGTGGTTTTGTTTTTAACCTTGCTTTGGCGTTGAGCACTGTCGTTACGATTTTGTTTTTTTCTAAGCCGTTTTTGTCCGCCTTAAACCGCGTAATTTTTCGGCTCAATGTAAATTCGCTTTTTCATTCTCAATTTTGATTTTGCAGCCAATCGTGAGCGAAGTTCCTGGCATTGGATAATTTTCGACCGACTGATAGCGTTCATTCAAAATATTGTCCGCCTTAAAATAGAGAAGAATTTTTTCCCAGAATTTTAAATTCAGGTTAAGGTTGAGCAGAGTGTACGGTTCAAGAAAAGTTATATTCATATTCGATTTATAGCGTTTTCCTGTGTATTGCGCCGAGACCGAAAAGTCAAATTTTTTTAAATCGACAATTGCCTGCGCAGTTCCTGTAAAATCCGGAGTCCACATTATTCTTTTTTTGTAGGTGAGTTTGTTGGATTTGTCCAAAAGTTCGTTGTAAAGATATTCGCCGCTGGCTTTTAAAGTCAAAATTCCGTCAAAAAAAGTTTTTTGCGCGTTAAAATCAATTCCAAAATAGAATGCGCTGTTTACATTTTGAGTAGTTCCGCCGCTCCACGTGATTTTTTTTTCGTAAAAATTTGAAAAAAACTGAACCGAAGAAGGAAAAATTTCGTTTTTAAGGTTAAACGTCAAATCCGCTCCCCAGCCTTGTTCTGGCTTTAAATCTGGATTTCCGTGGTAACCTGAACCTTCCCAATAAAGATCGTCCATATTCGGAAACTGAACCATTCTGTAGCCGTCGAGCAAGATTTCGATTTTTGAAAATTTAGCCGCAAATCCAATTTTTGGAATAAAAGCAAGGTTTTTTCCGCAGAATTTTATCGCAATCGGAACAACCATTGAAAAAAAGTTGTTAAAATAGAGTTTTGAAGTTTCTTTAAAAACTCCAGACGGCTGAAAATGAATTCCAGAATTTGTCGAATTTAAATGCGTAAGGTCAAACGAAACAGCCGCGCTTTGAGCAAAAAATCCGCATCTATAAAAATCCACTGTGGCAGAACCCTTAAAATTGTTGATTTTGTGTCTGCTTGGACCATAGTTGTCCTCGTATTTTCTGTCGTTGCGCAAGTATGCGAGGTTTGAAGTCAGGTTCATTTTTTCAAAAAGGCCTGGAGTAAACGAAGAAAACGTAAAATTTACGTTAAGGTCTTTTTGTTTTCCTTGATTTGTCGAGTATTCAACGCCTGGAGTTTCTTTGTCGCCATAATAAACGGAAGAAGCCACAGTAATTCTGCTTCCGTTGTGCCAGTGTGTAAAGCGAATATCGCCATTGCCGTCTTTTACAGAAGAATTTTCGCGTTCCTTAAAAGAATTTTGAGAAGTTTTGTAAATGTAAGAATTTTTTGCGAAACCGCCTTTTGCGCTTACCGAAAGAAAAGAATTTTCCGACAAGGCCGCAGAATATGCAATTTTTTGAATTACCGTGTCGAGCGGAAAATTCTGGTTTAAAAAGGATTTTAGGGCAGTGTCCGACGAAAATTGCCGTCCAGAATCATGTTTTTTTGTAGTAATGTAGATTGCGCCGCCAACAGAACCTTCATCTTCCGTGCCTTCCGTAAAACCGCCGCGTACAATTTCGATTTTTTCGACGTCAGCAACATTTATCGAAGAAAAATCAAAAGTGCCAGTTTGAGCGTTGTTCATGCACAGCCCGTCAATCACAACACGAACCGTTTCGTCCGTAAAACCGCGGATCGAAGGCTTGCTTTCCAACCCGTAAGCACCGTAATCAAGGCTCTGAATCCCCGACTGGCGCACAACAGCAGAAAGATCCTCTGCATGAAACTTTTCAATGTCTTCTTTAGAAAAAACAATCCTCTGCTCAACAACCGGTGCCGAAACATAAGTAACGATTTCTGGAAGCGAAATTTCTGTTTTTGAATCAGAAATAGAGGAGGGGAAAGCCTTCCCCTGCGCGTCCACTTCGTTGGCCGCTACCCCATCTCCTAGGGGCTCCGCCCCTAAAACCCCGGTTGCAAGAAATAAAAACAGAAAACCTACTGTTTTACGCATTCGCTGAAACCGCCAAAATATCCGTTACCAATAGTAAAAGTAGAAATTGCGTCTTCGAGATTTTCGGCCGAAGTTTTTCCATCCTTTTTATATGCGCCAGAAAGGCTTAAAGAAGAAGAGGTCAAATCCCAAAATGCAATTGCATACCATTTGCCGACATCTGCTGGATTTATAGCACGAGTATATTTTATATAGATATAACCTGAAGTTTCTTTGTCATCTGTGTAAGAAACTAAGAGATTATTTCCTGCGTATAAGTCGACCAGGTTTCCACTGTCAGAAAAACTATTAGACAAACTAGTCGATGTGATTGCGAAGATTTCGAAGTTTTTACCGTAAGAACTTTTCCAAGTTCCAATTAAATTAGAATTGTCTGAGAGTTCATAAACTCCGGAAGGAAGTTCATTATCATCGTCTTCCTGCTGACAAGACATAAAACTAAACGAAACAAAAAAAAGTGCGCACAAAACGGCAAGTGCACGGCTAAAAACAAAGCGGGTGCTTTTCATAAAAATTCTCCTTGACTCCAGAGTGTTGCGTAGAGTCGGATTTGTAAAATCGCCTTAAAAAAAAGACGGTAAAAACAGGTATTCGGACTTAAAAGGCAGTACAGTTAAAAATAACCATTAAATGCCAGTTTTACCGTTCCGCGTCGAGCCTGTGAATTGCACACAGTTCCCCTGTATTTTGCAGAGAGAATTTAGCAGATTTTGAAAAAAGTGTCATCAAAAACAAATAATATTGCATTTAAGCGTCTCGTTTTAAAATACAATTTTTCCTGTATTTCTTCCAATTGATAGTTTTGATTATATTTGATATATTCTATATCTAATATTAGCGGTTTTAATCCGTAAAAATATTTTTTAGGAGACACACAGATGGCAAAAGTAGTAACTTTTGGTGAATTGATGCTTCGCATCCAGCCTGCTGACTATTATCGTTTCGTTCAGGTTGATTCAATGACAACAACTTTCGGTGGTGGAGAAGCTAACGTAGCAGTTTCTTTGGCAAACTACGGTGATGACGCTTACTTTGTAACAAAACTTCCTACACACGAAATTGGACAGGCTGCCGTAAACTCACTTCGCAAATACGGAGTTCACACAGAATATATCGTTCGCGGTGGTCCACGTGTTGGTATCTACTACAACGAAAAAGGTGCTTCTCAGCGCGGTTCAAAATGTGTTTACGACCGTGCAGGCTCTTCAATTCAGCTTGCTAAACCAGAAGAATTCGACTGGGACAAAATCCTCGAAGGCGCTTCATGGTTCCATATTACAGGTATTACTCCAGCTCTCGGATCAAACATGGTTCAGGCCTGTATCGAAGGCTGCAAAGTAGCTCACGAAAAAGGAATCACAACTTCTTGTGACCTTAACTACCGTGGCAAACTTTGGACAAAAGACGAAGCTCGTGCTGCTATGACAGAAATCTGTAAGTACATCGATGTTTGTATTTCTAACGAAGACGATGCAAACGATGTATTCGGAATCAAATCTGAAGGTACAGATACAACTAAGGGCGAATTGAACAACGAAGGATACCTCTCAGTTGCTCGTCAGCTCAAAGAAAAATTCAACTTCAAAAAAGTTGCAATCACTCTTCGCACTTCTATCAACGCTAACCGCAACTTGTGGCAGGCTCTTCTCTATGTTGATGACAAAGACTACGCTTTCTCTAAGCAGTACGACATGAACATCGTTGACCGTGTTGGTGGCGGTGACTCATTCGGTGGCGGACTTATCCACTCACAGCTCAAAGAAATGAACACTCAGGATTCTATCAACTGGGCAGTTGCAGCTTCTTGTCTTAAACACTCAATCATCGGAGACTACAACATGGTTTCTGAAGACGAAGTTAACAAACTTGCAGGCGGCGACGGATCTGGTCGTATTCAGAGATAAAATCTTAAAAATAGTGGTTGCTAGACTTGTTTTAGCTGCTGCTGTTTTATGATAATTCTTTGAACGGCGGTTTTTTGTTAATAAAAACCGCCGTTTTTTATTTTGTTTTAGATTTTTTTTAGTTTTTTCCAATAACATTTATTTAGTTGTTAAACACAAAAAACAAAAAAATCGGAGAGAGTTTTTTTAGGTAGAAAAAAACATAGGAGGTTTTTTTTATGTTAAGAAAAAAGATTGCTGTTTTGGTTGCTGCTGGAATGTTGGCTCTTTCTTCATCGGCTTTTGCAACAAACGTAGGTCCTGGTCTTGGTTATGTTCTCGTTGGAGATAAAACTGGTGCAGGTTGGGATCTTCTCGCTTCATGGCTCAACGGAATTTACTGGAACCAGTGGTTTGCTATCACATTCGGAACTTCTGGATATGATAACGGTCTTGTTGGAATGACAGAAACAAATCAGTTCGTAGCAGACAACATGGACGCTCTTGCGGCAGACATCGCTAAGGGTGAAGGCGAATATATCGACACTCTTTCAACTATGCTCAACGTTTCTGACTCTGTTGCTTTCAAAGCAACTCTCCAGAAAAATTTTGAAGAAATCTTCACTTCTGCAAACGTTTCTGCTGAAGAAGTTACAAGCAAAATTTATTCTTTTGTAAGCTAAGTTGATTTTTTCAATCAGCAAGATAAGGTACGGTTTTAGAACCGTACCTTATTTGTTTATAGTCGTTTTTTCTCTTTTTTTTATTTTTCCTGCATTTTCAGAACTTAAGATAGAGAATGGCATTGGAGAAAGTTTTTTTGAAAATTTTGGACAGAAAACTGACATTGAAGGGAGTTTTTCTGTAGAGAAACTAATCGGACAAAAAAAATCGATTGATGTTGAAGAAGTAATTCAAAAGGCGCAATCCTTAAAACTTTGGGAAGAACCTTATTGGCGCACTTTAGTTCATTATAAACCTACATTTTTTGGACATTACAAAAGTCTTGTTGACGATCCGGAATTTTTTTGCGCAAAAAATGGAAAAACTAATCCGCGCGCTGAACTTATAGCGACAGTCCGCGCTTTTTTTAAAGAAAAAATTGAAATTCCTGAAGAAATTAAAGAAGAAATAAATTCTGAAAGTCAAAAAGAATCTGACGGTTCAGAAAAAAATACAAAAATCAAAAAACACGCAATTGAACGTTTTCCGGGACGTTACAGATGGATTTGCGAAAAACTTGGTCTTAAAAACGGCGATTTCCCTTATGACGGAGATGCCGCTTACCAGGCGCTTTTGGCAAAATTAAATCCAGGCGACATTTATCTGGTTTTTCCGGCAGGATACTTAAAAAGACCAGCTTCTGTTTTTGGACATACTTTTCTTTTAGTCGAAACAAAAGGTCGTCCCCGCCTTACTGCAAATTCAATAAATTATGGCGCCGTAACGAGTATGACTGGCGGTCCGCTTTTTGCAATTCTGGGACTGGTCGGTGGTTTTCACGGATATTATGGTTTTGAAGCATATTACGAAAAAATCAAGCAGTATTCTGATATGGATATGCGCGATATGTGGGAATACCGCCTCAATCTGACAGATGACGAAAAAGACAGAATGCTTCGCCACGTTTTTGACTTGGCAGGAATTTATTCAAGATATTATTTTACTGGCGAAAACTGCTCTTACAACCTGCTTTTTTTGATTGAAGCGGCCCGTCCTTCGACAAAAGTGACCGAATTGATTAGTGGCGTTGTAGAACCTGTCGAAACTGTAAAATTGGTTTATGAATCTGGTCTTACAGATAAAGTTGAATACAGACCGTCGATTTATTCAAAAATCGAAAATGAAAAGACACTTTTAACAAAAAAAGAACAAAAATTTGCAAAAAAACTTTGCCTTGGCAAGACAACTGTGGAAGATTTTCCTTTTGATGATATTTCGCCAGAAAAACAGGCTACAATCTGGGAACTTTGCGCAGACTATCTGAACGTTCTTCTACATTCAAATAAAATTTCTTCAGATGAATACAGGCCACGCTATCTTTCGGTTTTGTCTGCCAGACGCAAACTTGGAAAACTCAATCCGCCGGAATTTTCGGTTCCTGCGCATCCTGAAGAAGCGCATGGCTCTAAAAAAATTGCTTTTGCCAGTGGCTGCGACAAAAAAGGTGGTTTTATCGGGGCAAATTTCCGTCTGACCGCGCACGAGCAGCTTGAGCGTTCGGCCGGTTATTCTGAAAACTCGGAACTTGCGTTTGCGATGGTTGATTTGAGATATAATTTTTTTAAAAACGAATTTTATCTTCAAAAAGCAGATTTGCTTTCGATAATTTCGCTTCCGACAAGCGATTTATTTTTCTTTAACGGAGCTTCGCAGCTTTTGACTGGACTTGAAAAAAATCTCGACAAAGACGGTTCTGAAAATTTTGCCTGGCGCTTAAAAACTTTGTACGGTTTTAGCATTCGTCCAGTTTCTAAGTTGCAGCTTTATGCTTTGGCTGGAATCGACTGTTATTTTTCTCCATCTTACAGTTATGGAACGGAACTTTTTGCCGGTGGAGAAACAGGTTTAATTGCCGGAATTGATATTTTTAGAGCCAAAATTTATGCGGATTTTATGCTGAACGTTTTTGATATTGAATATTTGCGTTCAAAATTTGGAATTGAATCCTGTCTGTCAGTTTCCAAAAATGCGTCTTTGAAGGGCGGTTACTCTTTTTTGCGCAATTACAAAAAAAACTGGCACGAATGGAATATTTCGTTCAATCTGTTTTTTTAAGGCTTAATGGTATTTTTTGAAAAATAAATGTATATTTTACGGAGGAAAGCGAATGAAAAAAAATCTTTCGATACTAATCAGCGTATTTTCTGTAATTCTTCTTATTTTTCTTTTTTTTTGGCATGAATTTGAAAGCGAATATTTTGAAATTGTTTTTTACAGCGTAGTTTGCATAGAAATTTTGATTACAGTTTTGGGTTTTATGCTCAATTTAATTTTTGAAGAAAAAGAAAACAAAACTGATTCTTTGCAGGATTTTTTTTCCGACACTCTCGAAGTCGAAAAATCGGCAATTAAAAAAACTGAAAAAGAAAAAAACGAATCTTACGAGACTGTTTTAACCGAAATTGGAAATCCTTTGCAGTCAATTCAGGCAATGGCGGGAATTCTTTCTGAACCGCTTGATGAAAATTCTCAAATTTCTGCTGCCAGACTTATTACAAAAAATATTCATCTTATAAAAGACATAATTGGTCAAAAAACTTATAGCGATGATCAAAAAATTCCGGAAAAAGATATTTTGCTTCAGCTTGTGCAAAATGTTCCTGTAAAAAAAGATGTTGAGCATGGAATTTCGATTGGAATTTACGGAGATGTAAATTCTTATAACCTGACTTTAAGGCTTGTTTTGCAGTCTTATGGTTTTTTTGTGAGAATTCTGGATGGTTCTCAAAAAGCGCTTTTTGCAATCGAAGACGACCTTGTTCAAATGCTGATAATTTCGCCAGAATCAAAAAATGATGAGGCTTTTTATCTTTGCAAGGCGATTCGGAAAAAATATGCCGTTCTTGAATTTCCAATTTTGATGCTTGTAAACAAATACAATTCTTACCTTATGGAAAAAAATTTTGAAGGTCAGATAAATGATTTTCTTGTGCAGCCCTTTGATATTTCTGCTCTTCTTGGACGAATTCGGATTCTGGAAAATTACAGAAATCTTTGGCTCGAAAAACAGGAGCTTTTAAAAAGCGAAAAAGGAAAAAGCACTTTTTTGTATTTTGTAACGCACAACGTAAATACGCCGCTGACGGTTTTGTTGAATGAAATTCAACAATTACAGGAAACGGCAAAAAACGAAAAAAACAAGAAACTCCTGTCAGAAATTCAAAGCATTTGCGATTGCGTCAGCCAGATAAACATAATCATTCAGAATGTCTTGAATTCTTACAGAATTTCAGACGGACGGTATCTTGTAAATCCAAAAATTATAAATCTTGAAGAATTTCTTTTAGAAGAAAACAAATTTTTGATTCAAAAAGCTAAGCGAAAAAATCAAACTTTTGCCTTTGAGTGCAATTTTCAAAATCCGCGCATTTTTTGCGACGAAAATAGCTTAAAAGGAATTTATGCAAATCTCGTCGACAATGCGATAAAATATACTTTGTCAGAAGGAAATATTAAAGTTAGAATTGATGCAAACGAAGAAAATATTTTTTTGCACGTAATTGATGATGGAGTTGGAATTCCTGAAGAAAAAAGGCCGGTTCTTTTTAATCGTTTTGCAGGAATTGGTTCAAAACACGGAAAAAATGAACATTCTGTCGGACTTGGACTTTATGTCGTAAACGAAATCTGTAAATTGAATGGGCTTGAACTTGAATATGCGGAGAATTCTGAAGCTGTGAGCGGCAGTATTTTTACTGTGATTTTTAAGAGGCTTGGTTAAATGGACGAAAAAGAAATTATAATGGTCGTTGAAGATTCTGAGTCGTTGAATAATTTTATTGCCAAAAATCTTGTTGAGAATGGGTTTGAAGTAATTCAGTGTTTTAACGCAAAAGACGCCTACAGAAAACTTTCAAAAAATTTTATAAGCCTTGTAATCCTGGATTTAAATCTTGGCGACGACATTGGAGGAATGAGGGTTTTACATTCAATCCGGCTCCAGGACAAAATTCTTCCAGTTATGATTGTTTCTTCGATAAATACCGACAAAAGCAAGGTTGAAGGTTTTAGGGAAGGTTGCGACGATTATATTACAAAGCCTTTTTATATTGAAGAATTGATTTTGCGAATAAAAAGAATGCTCGAAAAATCCGCGTTAATTGGTTTTAATAAAAACACACTCGAAACGCTTTATACCAATGGAATTTTTGAACTTGATCTGGATTCGTTTACGGTTTTCAAAAACGGAAAGAAAATCCCAATGCGCAAAAAGCAGTTCGATATGATGCTTTATTTTATCCGAAATTCAAATAAAATCCTGCCCTTCGAGGCGATTTACCAAAATGTTTGGAATGAGCCGATTCCAGACGAAAAAACTCTCGAAAGCAATATTTACGTAAATATCCGTTCATTGCGCAATCTTATCGAAGACGATAAAAAAAATCCGCGACACATAGTTTCTGTGAGCAAATGCGGTTATATTTTTGTGCCAGAATAAAGAAAAACTGGCTTTTAGCTCAAATATTCCGGACGTTTTTTTATGAATTCGCGTTTTTTAAGGTCTGTCAGCGATAAAATTTTGTCTAAGTCGGAATTTGCAGAAAACTTTGCGTAACCGAGCGTAACTAGGGGCATTTCCTTAAAATCGAAACTTTCTTTTATATATTCGATAAAAAATTTGCGGTTGAGTTCGTCAAAATTGAGCGTTAGATCGCTTATGGTTGCCAGAAACTCTTCGCTTCCGATTCTATAGCATTGCCCGTATTTTTTGAAAAATTTATTGAAAATTTTTGAAACCGTCACAATAATCCGGTCGATTTCTTTGCGGGAATAATTAAGTTTGAGTTTGGCAAAATTGTCGATTTCTGCAACAACAATGCAATGCTCTTTTTTCTGGTGGCAGAGCCATTTTTGAAAGCTTCCATAATTTAAAAGACAGGTTTGAACGTCGAGCTGCTGGTAAAGGGTTGTGTGATAGATGTAATAAACAAGAATGGAAAAGATTATTGTAAGCCAGGTGATTTGAATTTCGGGATAAAGAATTTGAACTGTGGTTCCAAAAAAAACAAGCAAAAAATTAAGAAGAAGTACGATTCCGTTATTTTTCCAAAAACGAACAGAAAGCCGGATGTTTGTAAGCAAAAAATAAAAAAGGCTGAGCATGTAAAAAGCCACGTAAATAAAAAAGCCTTTTGCCCTTGAATAATGATTTTCTTTATCAACGTAAAAAACGCTGTATTTGGGAGTTGCAATCAGCGAAACAAGGAGCCAGAGCGAATAAATTACGCACAAAATAACCATTGGATTTATTTTAAAACGTTTTTTGTCAATGTATGGAAAAAGCGCTTTGCTCAAAGAAACGTAGACGGCCGGCGTAAGGCTAAAACCGATATAATTAGAAATAATATGGAAAAATTTGAATTTTGGCGGAGTGTTGTCAAAAATTATTGTGAGCACTTCCATTATGCAGATTAAAAAAACAATTACGCCTGTTGTCTGAAATTTATTCTTTTGATGAGTGCTGATTATAGAATTCCCAGAAACCAAAAAGAAAAGAATTACAAGGGAAAAAATATTTATGCAGGTAATTGTCGAAAAATAAGGAGTCACGAACTCTTTCTCCAAAATGAGCAGATGACGGGAGTCGAACCCGCGCGCCAACCTTGGGAAGGTCGTGTACTACCGTTATATTACATCTGCAATTCCGACTTTAAATATAATAGATAAAACATTAAAAAACAATATTCTAAAAAAATACGGATGCACTTGATTTTTATGCAATTTGTAGCCCGGACATTAGCCAAGCCGCAGGCTGTGCGAAGCACCGCGCGTGAGCAAGTGGCGGTTGGCCGGATTGAGAGAAAAATGCGCTCCAAAAAAATTAACCGAATTTTAACAATTTTATAGCACAATTTTTACAGCACAGACTTAAATTGCTTATTGTAAATTAGATTTTCATACAGGAGGTTTTTACTATGAAAATTAATAAGATTGCAGTTTTTGCGGTTGCTGGTTTGTCTCTTTTTTGTTCGGATTTGTGGGCTTGGTCTTTTGGAAAGAAAGATGGAAAAATTAAGGATTCTATTACTGTAATTTCTCGCGAGGCTGGTTCTGGAACTCGTGGAGCTTTTGTTGAACTTTTTGGTGTTGAAACTAAAAATGCTCAGGGCAAAAAAGTTGATATGACAGTTGATTCTGCTGATATTACAAATAGTACAGAAGTTGTAATCACTTCTGTTTCTGGAAATCCTTCTTCAATTGGATATATTTCCCTTGGTTCGTTAAATAGCACTGTAAAGGCTTTGGAAATTGACGGTGCAGTTGCTTCTGTTGCAAATATCAAAAACGGTTCATACAAAGTTAGCCGTCCTTTTAACATTGTAACAAAAGACGGTCTTTCTCCAGCTGCCAGCGAATTTAAGAGATTCATTCTTTCTGCTGATGGTCAGGCAATTGTAGAAAAGAAAGGCTACATTGCTGTTGCTAAAAATCAGCCATATCTTGCAAATGTAAAATCTGGAAAAGTTACAGTTGCTGGTTCTTCTTCGGTTTTCCCTGTTATGGAAAAACTTGCCGAAGCATTCAAAGAAGTAAATCCTGGAATCGTTGTTGAAGTTTCCCAGAGCGATTCTACAACTGGTGTAAACAGTGTAATTCAGGGTGTTTGCGACATTGGTATGGCAAGCCGTGAGCTTAAAGCAAGCGAAACTGGCATAAATGCTGACAAAATCGCAATCGACGGTATTGCAGTTGTAGTAAATAAGAAAAACTCTGCAAACGCTCTTACTAAAGAACAGGTTCGCAAAATCTTTGTAGGCGAAATTACAAAGTGGAGCGAAGTAAAGTAGTTTTTGGCTGGTAAAAAAAGGCGGACTGTCAAAAAAGTGATGTGAATGCTTAAAAACGGAGTATGCGTGATTTTTGAGGACAGTCTGGTTTTTTAATTTTTGAATTGTTGAAGGAAATATTTTGAAAACAAAATTAGAATCGACAATGAAATTGATTTTTTTGCTTGCGGCAAGTATGAGTGTTGCGGCGGTTGCATTGATTTGTTTTTTTATGTTTGCAAACGGCGTGCCGGCAATGCAGAAAATTGGTTTTGGAAACTTTTTGCTTGGAATGAAATGGAAACCAGAGATTGATTTGTACGGAATTTTTCCAATGATTGTTGGAAGCCTTGTTGTGACAGTCGGTGCAATTATTCTTGGTGTTCCATTTGGAATTATGACGGCGATTTATATGGCCCGTTTTTGTCCTGCAAAGTTTTATCCCGTTATGAAGCACGGTGTAAATCTTTTGGCAGGAATTCCTTCTGTTGTATACGGATTTTTTGGTTTGACGGCTATTGTGCCGATAATCCGTTCGGTTTTTGGAGGAAGCGGAACTAGTATTCTTGCGGCTTCGATTGTGCTTGCAATAATGATTCTTCCGACGATTATAAGTGTTAGCGAAACTTCTTTGAGAGCTGTTCCTGAACTTTATTACGAAGGATCTCTTGCTTTGGGCGCCTGCAAGGAGCGAAGCGTATTTTTTGCTGAGCTTCCTGCCGCAAAATCTGGAATTATTGCAGGAATTATTCTTGGAGTTGGTCGTGCTGTCGGCGAAACTATGGCTGTAATTATGGTTGCTGGAAATCAGGCGGTTATGCCTCGTGGACTTGTAAAAGGAGTCCGCACTTTAACGGCAAATATTGTTCTTGAAATGGGATATGCCGCCGGACTCCACCGTGAGGCATTGATTGCAACTTCGGTTGTTTTATTCTTTTTTATTTTAATTATAAATTTTGTATTTATGATGACAAAGAAAAAGGCGTAAAAATGGCAGTTTTTGGAGGAATTGATATGAATCAGACAAAACAATCTGCAATTTTTCGGTTTATTTTAAGAACTTGCGCATTTGTTACTTTTGGAATTATTGCAAGTCTTGTGATTTATATTTTTGCAAAAGGGGTAAGGCATATAAATCCGTCGCTTTTTTCTTTGCATTACACGAGCGAAAATGCCTCTCTCTTTCCGGCATTGGTAAATACGGCGATTGTGCTGATTGTTTCGCTTGTTATGGCAGTTCCTGTTGGCGTTGGGGCGGCGATTTATCTGGCAGAATATGCAAAAGCCGGAAACCGTTTTGTCTGTGTGATTAGAATTACTGCGGAAACTCTTACAGGAATTCCGTCGATTGTTTACGGTTTGTTTGGACTTTTGCTTTTTGTAACTGCGTTAAAATGGCAGTTTTCGCTTTTTGCAGGTTGCTGCACTTTGGCAATTATGATTTTGCCGGTAATAATGAGAACTTCTGAAGAAGCCTTGCTTTCTGTTCCAATGACGTACAGAGAAGCAAGTTTTGGTCTTGGTGCTGGAAAATTGCGCACTGTATTTAAGACTGTCCTGCCGGTTGCAATTCCTGGGATTGTTAATGGAATTGTTTTGAGCGTAGGAAGAATAATTGGAGAAACTGCGGCGCTTTTGTATACGGCAGGAACCGTAGCGCATATTCCGAACAATTTGATGGGAAGTGGTCGGACTCTTGCAGTGCATTTGTATTCGCTGTGGTGCGAAGGTTTGCGGACTGAGCAGGCGTATGCGACTGCGGTTGTGCTCGTTCTGTTTGTAGTTGTGCTGAACTTTATTTCTGGAAAAATAGAAAAAACAATGACAAAACGGCAAGGATAGGAGTGGCGGCGAAGCCGTTGCGGAGCAATGAAGTGCGGTTAGCACGGAACCACGGATAGCCTGGTTTTTGGCGGTTAAAACCGACAAAAAGCCGCCTTAAAAATAAAAATTAGAGGAGCAGATGTAATATGGGAGAAAACAATAATTTTCCGAAGGCGAAGATTTCAATACGTAATTTTGATTTGTTTTATGGAAGTTTTCAGGCCCTGCATTCGATTGATATGGATATTCCTGAAAATAAAATTACGGCCTTTATTGGACCGAGCGGTTGTGGTAAGTCGACTTTGCTAAAATCTTTGAACAGGATGAACGATTTAGTCGAAAATTGCAAAATTTCTGGAGATGTTTTGCTTGATGGAACTAGTATTTATGACGGCGGCGATGTAAATTTGCTGAGAAAACGCGTTGGAATGGTTTTTCAAAAGCCGAATCCTTTTCCAATGAGCATTTACAACAATATTGCTTACGGTCCGCGAACTCATGGAATTACAAAAAAAACGGACTTGGACGAAATTGTTGAAAAATCTTTGCGCGAAGCGGCAATTTGGAACGAAGTAAAAGACCGACTTAATAAAAGTGCGCTAGGAATGAGCGGAGGTCAGCAGCAAAGACTTTGTATTGCGCGTGCTCTTGCCGTAAATCCAGAAGTTTTGCTTATGGACGAACCGACTTCTGCGCTCGACCCGATTTCGACTGGAAAAATTGAAGAGCTTTGCGACCAGCTTAGAAATGACCTTACGATTGTAATTGTAACTCACAACATGCAGCAGGCGGCGAGAATCAGCGACAGAACGGCATTTTTTCTGCTTGGAAGGGTTGTGGAATACGGCGAGACCGAACAGATTTTTTCTACTCCAAAAAACAAAAAAACGGAAGAATATATTACCGGCCGTTTCGGTTGATTTATTCAAGTTATTCAAAAAACGACTTTTTATGGGAGGAAATCATGAGAAGTAAATTTGATAATCAGCTCAAGGAACTTAACGATGCGCTGGTTTTTCTTGGCTCAGAGTGTGAAGATTGTTTGACTTACGCAATGCAGGCGCTTGTGACTGGTCAAAAAGAAATGATTGAACGTGCAATGGAATGTGAAAAAAATACGGACATAAAAAAACGCGAAATTCAGGCAATGTGCATGAGGCTTTTACAGCAGCAGCAGCCAGTTGCAGGAGATTTACGTGTTATAAGTGCGGCTCTTCGTATGATAATTGATATGGAACGAATTGGCGACCAGGGAAGTGATATTGCGGAAATTTCAAATCACATAGACTTTACAAAAAATGAATACAATAAGTTGATTACGCAAATGGCAGATATTACAATAAAAATGCTGAGCACTGCGGTTTCGTCGTTTGTAAGGCGGGATGTAGAACTTGCGGCAACTGTTGAAAAAATGGATGATGAGGTTGATGAACTTTTCTTAAAAGAAAAAAATATCCTTGTCGATATGATGGGAAGCGGCGAAAAAACAGACAGAAAAACAGCGGAACAGATTTTGGAAGTGCTGATGATTGCAAAATATTTTGAAAGAATCGGCGATCACACCGTAAACATTGCGCATTCGGTAAAAACAATGCTGAACGACGGAAAAACTGCGTAATTTGAGAATTGCGGAAAATGTGCGGTCAGGTCGGCAATTTACGGTAAAAAAAAGCGACAAAATCAAAATGTGGGAGAATTGGTATGAAAATTTTAATTACTGACGACGAAGAGCCGATTCGTGAACTTATAAAATACAATGTTGAAAAAAGCGGGTTTGAAACGGTTTGTGCGGAAAATGCGCTTCAGACGGTTCAGTCTGCACGCTTGGAAAAACCAGAACTAATTCTTCTTGACCTTATGTTGCCTGACATGAGCGGTCTTGACGTCTGCCGGATTTTAAAAGGCGATGATTCTACTCGCTCAATTCCAATCATCATGGTTACTGCAAAAACCGAAGAAAGCGACATTGTTGCTGGACTTGAACTGGGTGCGGACGACTATATTACAAAGCCATTTTCTACAAAAGTTTTGCTTGCTAGAATTCAATCTGTGTTGCGTCGTGCTCAAAATCAAAATTCTACTGCGGTTTCTGGGGACATTTTGACTGCCGGTTCTGTCTCTGTCGATATTCCGCGTCACGAAATTTTGGTTGAAGGCAAAAAGGTGGAATTTACTGCGACCGAATTTGCAATTCTTGAACACCTTGTGCGTCATGCAGGACAGGTTTTTTCTCGTCAGCAGATTATAAATGCAATCAAAGGTTCGGATTATCCTGTTACAGAACGGGCAATCGACGTTCAAATTTTGAGTATTCGGCACAAGCTTTCTGACGCTGGCTGCAAAGAAATGATTGAAACAATTCGCGGTGTTGGTTATAGAATGTACGGAGAAGAGGCAGTTGAATAAATGATTAAGAAAAAAACGGTTTCGATTACAGTTTTGCTTTTTGTTCTGAATGGACTTATTTTGACCTGTGGATTTTTTTATCTCTTAAAACAGAATATTTTGTCGGTTCGGACGGTTGCAGAAAATCAAACTGAAGAAAATCTGAGTGTTTTTGGAAACTCTCTTGTTCAGATTGTGTCTGAGCATTTAGACGAAAAAAACGAAGACAAAAATATTGACGGATTTTTGAAGAAATTCAATTTTACAGATTCTATTGGATTTTACGTTTCAAATTCTTTGGCAAAAGATTTTCGTATAACGCTTGTTGCTCCAGATGGAAAAGTGATTGGAGATTCCGAGGCTGATGAAATTTCTGCGCTCGAAAATCACAAAGAACGCGAAGAAATTTTAGCAGCGCTTTCTGGAAAAGAAGGAAAGGCGATTCGCAAAAGTACGGTTTCAAACGACAACGTAATGTACTATGCCTTGCCGATTCAGACAAAAAACGGAATTTACGCATTAAGGCTTTCGGTTCCGCTTTCGATGGCAGTTTATTTTTCAACGAGTTCAAAAAAACAGATAATCGAAACTATGTGCACTGTTTTTGTCATAATTCTGCTTCTTACGTTTATTGTTTCTGCTTATATTGTTCATCAAATTAAAAAACTTGAAATTCTTTCAGGAGAATATAAAAAAGGAAATTTTGATGCAAAAAGCACTGTTTGTTCTCCTTCCGAACTTAGAAAACTTGGCAACCGGATGGAAATTATGGCGACAGAAATGCAGCGTCTTGAACAGGTTCGGAAGGACTTTGTTTCAAACGTTTCGCACGAATTAAAAACTCCTGTTACCTCGATTACTGGTTTTACAGAAACCTTGCTAGACGGCGCAATCGACGACAGACCTACGGCAATTCACTTTTTGCAAATCATAAACGCTCAAAGCATAAGACTGATGGCGATTATTGAAGATTTACTTACGCTTTCAAGGCTCGAAAAAGACAACAAAAAACCAGAAACTATGAAGCACGATGTTGTTGCTGCCACAAAACAGGTTTGCGAACGTTTTATGAGCAAGGCGGAACTAAAAAAAATAAAACTTTTGCGCTCGGTTGATGTTGGAAAAAACGACAAAGTCTGCTGTATGCTCAACGAAGGTCTTTTTGACGAAGCGTTGGGAAATTTAATCGACAACGCAATAAAATACTGTCCAGAAAATACCGAAGTCGACTGTAAAGTAAAACTTTTTGCAGATAGAAATCTTGTTCAAATTTCTGTGGAAGACAACGGTCAGGGAATTCCAAATGAATTTAGAGAGCGGATTTTTGAACGCTTTTATAGAATTGACAAAGGTCGCAGCCGGGATATGGGCGGAACAGGTCTTGGACTTTCAATTGCAGCCCATATCATAAAAGCTCACGATGGAAAACTGTATGTAACCGACCGTTTGGACAAGAAAAACGGCGCGCGTTTTGTAATCGAACTGCCGGTCATAAAACAGTAGAAAATGCCAGAAAAAAATTATTTTGAAACTCGGGCTATAAGTTTTTCCATACATTCTTTTGAAAAATCAAAATATGTACGGCCTTTTTCTTTTTCTGCACCGAGCTTTAAATAATAGTCGATTGAACCTGTGTTAAAATCAAGGGCGCTCCATTCCAGTCCAATATAGCCTTCTTCGAGAACTTTTTTGCAAATATGGGCCAAAAGTTTTGTTCCGTAGCCTTTTCCGCGGACTTCTGGCTTAAAATAAATGTCTTCAATATAAACTCGTCCACGAGCCGAATAAGAACCGTAAACCGGATAATAAATCGCATAGCCGATTGCCTGACCGTCGAGTTCTGCAAAAAGCGCGGTGGCAATTTTACGGTCAAAAAGCCAGTGGCGCATTTCGTCTTCAGTTCCTGTCACATCTTGTGGCCGGCGTTCGTGTTCAGCAAGCCCAAGAATAAGTGATTTTAAAGTAGCCATATCATTTGCCGTAACTGGCCGGATAGAAAAAGAATTTTCCATAAAAAGAGAAATCTCCAGTTTTTTATAATGCTTGAATATCGTGTTAAAAGCCGCGGATTTACGGACTAAAATAAGCCTGAAATCAAATTCAATAAGGCTATTCTATTTTAATTTTTGCAGAATGTCACACGGATTTGAGAATTATTTAATAATGAATGAAATTTTTGTGCTTAAAAACGATTTTTGCCGCTGTTGTTTATAACGCCTTTTATTATGGCACGGAAATGTTTTTTTTGTTAAAATAGTCTGAATATATTGAAGAAAATTGACGCAGGGGGAAGTGCGATGTACGAATCTGGAGAAGATTATCTTGAGGCAATTTTGCGCTTGCAACTTGAAAATGGTTTTGTCCGCTCTGTTGATGTTGCTAATAAACTTGCTGTTTCTCGCCCAAGCGTAAGCCGGGCAATGGGACTTTTGGAAAAAGACGGCTATATAGAATTTACGCTCGGCAATACGATTAAATTGACTGAAAAAGGGCAGCTTAAGGCGGAAGATGTGTACGGACGCCACAAACTTTTGACGGTTTTTTTGCAGAAAATTACGGGGCTTCCAGAAGAGCAGTGCGAAGAAAATGCTTGTCGTGTTGAACATCAGATTGATGTCGATGTTGTAAACGGCATAAAAAAATGGGTTGAAGAAAACTAAAATGGCTAAAAATAGAAAATCTGCGGTTTTGCCGTTAAGTTTTAGAGATGTAAAAAAAAGTGAATACAAACTGTTTTTTTCGTATTTTAAGCCACACAAATGGCTCTTTTTTGCGGATTTGTTCTGTGCAGTTTTTGTTGCCGCTGTTGATGTTGTTTTTCCGGTAATTTCAAGATTCACATTGAATAACGTTTTGCCACAATATTTAAATTCTGCCGATAATTCCGTTCAGCGGACTGTAATTTTTACTTTTTTTTCGATAATCGCGCTCTGTTTGTTAATGTGCGTTTTGCGGACTGTTGCGCAATGGTTTATTACATTTTTTGGACATGTTTTTGGTGTTGCCGTCGAAAAAGATATGAGGCGCGATATTTTTGAACATATCGAAAAGCAGTCATTTTCTTTTTTTGACAAAAATCGTACTGGTCAACTTATGAGCCGCACTACAACCGATCTTTTTGAAATTTCTGAACTGGCACATCACGGACCAGAAGATTTACTGATTTCGATTTTAACGCTTTTTGGCGCATTTTTTGTAATGTTTTCAATTCGCTGGCAACTTGCGGTAATTGTTTTTGTAACCTTGCCACTTCTTATTTTTGCGGTTTATTCGAGCCGAAAAAATCTGATGGGTTCTTCTAGTCTTGTAAAAGGAAAAACTGCGGAAATCAACTCGTCGGTCGAAAGTTCAATCAGCGGTGCAAGAACTACAAAAATTTTTACAAACGAAGATTACGAATTTTCAAAATTTGAAAAAAGCAATCAGAATTTTTTTGATGCAAAACGCCTTTATTACAAGGCAATGGCAGGAATGCACTCAAAAATGGAATTTGTTACTCACATTTTGAGCGTAATTATTCTGGCTGTCGGCGGATTTTATATAATGAAAGGAGAAATGACCCTCGGAGATTTGGTTGCCGCAAATATGTTTGTTGCCGCTTTTTTGCAGCCAATTCGTCGTCTTGCAAATTTTGTTGAGCAGTTTAGCACTGGAATGGCAGGTTTTATGCGTTTTTCGGAAATGATGCAGATTCACGAAGAAATGCCGGAAAAACCTGGCGCAGTTGAACTTTCCGAAAAAATTGAAAGTGTAGATTTTGAAAACGTAAGTTTTGACTATTCTGAAAATTTTCCTGTTTTAAAAAACATTTCTCTCGAAGTAAAAAAAGGCCAGACTGTTGCTTTTGTCGGACCGAGTGGTGGCGGAAAAACTACTCTCTGCAACCTTCTTGCGCGTTTTTATGAAGTTAAGGACGGTTCAATAAAAATAAACGGAATTGATATTCGTGATTACAAGTTAAAGTCTCTTCGTTCGCAAATTGGTTTTGTTCAGCAGGATGTTTTTATGTTTGCTGGAACAATAAGAGAAAATATTGCTTATGGACGGCCAGATGCGACTGAGGCAGAGATTATCGAAGCTGCAAAAGAAGCAGAAATTTATGACGACATAATGAATATGCAGAACGGTTTTGACAGCGTAATCGGTGAACGTGGAATTAAACTTTCTGGTGGACAAAAACAGCGGATAAGCATTGCGCGCGTTTTCTTAAAAAATCCTCCTGTTTTGGTTTTGGACGAAGCAACAAGCGCACTCGACAGCATTACCGAGCAAAAAATCCAAAGCGCTTTTGACAGGTTGTGCAGTGGACGCACGGCTTTTGTGATTGCGCACCGCCTGAGTACAATCAAAAATGCGGATAAAATTGCCGTTCTGGAAAACCATAAAATTGTAGAAAGTGGAACTCACGAACAGCTTTTGAATAAAAAAGGCGAATATTTTAATCTCTACACGGCTCAGGTGCGGATTTAGTTACAGTCCAGGTTTTAAAATTTCAATTTTCTCACAAATTTTTATTCTTTTTTTTGATAAATTAATGCAAAATCTTGAATAAAATTTTGCATTATGCTTAAATCAATTTGCGACTAATTCGCAAATTAAAATATGGCTAAAATCAATTATTCTACTGAACAGCGAAATTCTCTTCTTGCGTTTTTGAGCGAAAATCCCGACAAGATGTTTTCTGCAAAACAGGTTGAACTTGCCTTGAGCGGAAAAGAAATCAGCAAAAGCGCCATTTACAGAAATTTGGCGGAGTTGGAATCTGAAGGAAAAATCAAAAGATGTTCAAAACCAGGTTCAAGGGAATCTTTCTATCAGTTTTTTGATTGCAATTCCTGCCGGACACATATTCACCTTTCGTGCCAGAAATGCGGAAAAATTTTTCATCTCGATGAAGTGGCTGCGGAAAATCTTGTTACTGCTCTTGAAAAAAACACAGGATTTGAAGTGAGTCGTGGCGAAAGCACCTTGGTTGGAATTTGTAAAAGTTGTGGAGAAAAAAATGAAAATGAATAAGTTTGTCAAAGTTTTTTTTGTGGCGCTTCTTGCTCTGAGTTTTGCAGGCTGCAAAAAAAATCAAAATTCAAAAAACGCATCTGAAACAGAAAAACAAAAAATAAAGGTTGTTGCAACGATTTTTCCAGAATACGATTGGGTAAAAAACTTGATTGAAGGGAGCGACAGCGTTGAGCTTGAGCTTCTTGTAAAAAACGGAACAGACCTTCATTCTTACCAGCCGAGCACGGCCGACATTGTAAAAATTGCAAGTTCCGACCTTTTTATCTATGTTGGCGGCGAAAGTGATTTTTGGGTTTCTCAGGTGATAAAAAATTCAAACAACAAAAATCAATTTACCGTAAATCTAATGGAAATTCTTGCGCAAAATGTTAAGGAAGAAGAAACCGTAGAAGGCATGCAAAGCCATGAAGAAAATGACGGGCACGAAGACGAAATCGAATATGACGAGCATGTCTGGCTTTCTGTAAAAAATGCAAAAACCGCTGTTACAAAAATTGCAGAATATCTTGAAGTTTTGGATCTTGCAAATTCTTCTGTTTATGCAAAAAATTTGCAGAATTACCTTGAAAAACTTGATTCTCTTTCGGAGCTTGCGATTGAACTTTCCAAAAAAAATGACTTTTCTTCAAAACCTTTGATTTTTTGCGACCGTTTTCCGTTCCGTTACATGACCGACGAGCTTGGAGCAAAATATTTTGCTGCTTTTTCTGGATGTTCGGCAGAAACGGAAGCAAGTTTTGAAACGGTTGCCTTTCTTTCAAAAAAGGTTCAGGAATTTGAAGAACCGAAGGTTTTTGTGACTGAAAATTCTGACAAAAAAATTGCAAAAACTGTAATAAAAAATGCTGGTTTTGACGGAAAATGCGAAATTTTTGTAATCGATTCCATGCAGTCTGCGACTTTTGAGCAGATAAAAGCTGGAAAAAATTATATCGACGTTATGAAGGAAAATTACGAAAAATTAAATTTTTTCGGAAAGGAGTGAATGCGTTAGCGCTGGTAGCCCCGAAGTTGCGTGGCGATGAGCCGTGCAATGAGCCGCGTTTGCGGCGAAGGGCGGACATAGCGGCCCGAAACGGAGCGTAGCGAAGTGGAGGGAAACGCCCGGAATTATGGCACAGTTAATTTGCAAAAACCTTGTTTTAGGCTATGAATCAAAAATCATAATAAAAAATCTGTCTTTCAAGATAAATTCTGGCGACTATCTTTGCATTGTCGGCGAAAATGGTTCTGGAAAATCGACCTTGATGAAGGCAATTCTTGGACTTTTAAAACCGATTTCTGGAACAATCGAAACTGGAGACGGACTTTTGGCGGACGAAATTGGATATTTGCCGCAACAGACTTTTGTTCAGAGGGATTTTCCAGCTAGCGTCTGGGAAATAGTTCTTTCTGGCTGTCAGAGCCGTTGCGGTTGTCGTCCGTTTTATAAAAGAGAAGAAAAAAAACTCGCCATGAAAAATATGGAAAAAATGGGAGTTGCTCATCTTGCGCGCCGGTGTTACCGTGAACTTTCAGGCGGACAGCAACAGAGAGTTCTTCTTGCTAGGGCATTGTGCGCCACACAAAAAATGCTTTTGCTCGACGAACCTGTAAGCGCGCTTGACCCAGGAGCACAGGAAGAAATGTACAAGCTTATCGAAAATCTGCATAAAAGTGGAATAACGGTCATTATGATAAGCCACGATATAGACGCTTCGCTTCGCTTCGCAACCCACGTTCTGCATATTGGAAAAGAACTTTTTTTTGGAACAAAGGCCGAATTTGTGCATAAATCGACCTGCCCAGATTGCAACGGACAGATAAAGCGAATTATGGGAGTAAAACTTTTGTAAATTTTGTAACTTTTGTAAAAAGCAAAGTTTCAACTTATCTAAATTGATTTTTTAATTTTGGAGACAATTTTATGTCCACTTTAATCCATTATTTTAGTTTTTCGTTTGTGCAGTATGCGTTTATCGTCGGAGTTTTGATTTCGCTTTGTTCAAGCCTGCTCGGCGTAACTTTGGTTTTAAAACGGTTCAGTTTTATTGGCGACGGATTGAGCCATGTTGCGTTTGGAGCCATGGCGATTGCAGCGGTTCTTAATTTGTCGAACAACATGTATCTTGTCCTGCCATTTACCGTCATAGCCGCAATTCTCCTCCTGCGCACTGGAAAAAACACAAAAATTCAGGGTGATGCCGCAATTGCTGTCATAAGCGTTTCATCTCTTGCTCTCGGCTATCTTCTAATGAATATTTTTAGTTCGTCCGCAAACCTTGCTGGCGACGTCTGTTCTACGCTTTTTGGTTCAACTTCGATTTTGACGCTTACAAAAGCAGAAGTTTATCTGTGCGTAATTCTCTCGATTGCCGTAATTACCGCATTTATCGTCTTTTACAACAAAATCTTCGCCGTAACCTTTGACGAAAATTTTGCTCAGGCGGTCGGAACTCACGCAAGTCTTTACAATCTGGTAATTGCCGTTATAATCGCCATAATAATCGTACTTGCAATGAATCTTGTCGGCTCACTTTTAATCAGCGCTCTGGTAATTTTTCCGGCACTTTCGGCAATGCGCGTTTTGAGAAGCTTTAAAAGCGTAATAATTTGCAGTGCGGCAGTTTCTGTTGTATGTTCAGTTTCTGGACTTTTAATTTCAATTCTGGCAGGAACTCCAGTCGGCTCAACAATTGTTGCGGTCAATCTTTTTGTTTTTGTCGTATTTTCGGTTGCGGGGAAATTTCTAAAATGAAAAATTATTCTTTGTTTAAAAATTTTTTTGGCGAGCCGGCAGAAAATCTGCCGTCAGGCCATTCGCAGTTTCATTCAAAAATGGCTTTTTTGCCATTTTTGAACGCCTTCGGCGCTGCTGCTGTCCTTCTCGCGTTAGCCTTAACCTTTGCTTCGTGTACAAAAAATTCAACTTTGCCGAAAACTTCCGATTTGAGCGAAAGTCTTGTTTTAGAAGAAAATTCAATTCAGCAAAAAAATCAGGAGCAACCAGAAAAAAATGCCGATTTTTCAGTAGATTTTGATCTTACAAAAATGAACGCAAATATGGTTTATGCCCAAGTTTTTAATCTTATGCTTGAACCGCAAAAATTCGGCGGAAAAACTTTTAAAATAAAAGGAAACTTTATAAAAGTAAACGGTCCAGACGGTCAGCCTTCTTATGCGGTAATCATAAAAGATGCCCTTGCCTGCTGTCAGCAAGGTCTTGAGTTCAAGTATGATTTTTCTGGAAAGGAGCCGGTTATGGATCAGGAAATTACTGTAATCGGAAAATACACTCTTACAGAAACTCCCGACGGTTTTAGCCACAATTATCTTACTGCGCAAACTTGTGATTGACTTTTTACAATGGAAGAATAAACTTATTAAAGTGCACGAAGTGCGATTTTAATTTTATAAAATTTTATTAAATGGAGAAAAAGATGGATATTCGCTATTCAACTGGAAAAGAACCTTTTAAAACAATGACAACAGAAGAACTCCGCAAAGAGTTTTTGATTTCTAATATTTTTGTAAAAAATGATGTAAGCGCTGTTTACAGCCACATTGATCGCATTGTAACTCTTGGAGCAATGCCTGTAGATAAGAAAGTTAAATTGGACAAAAATATTGATCCAATGAAAGATTTTGGAGTTGACTTTTTCCTCCAGCGTCGTGAGCTTGGAATGATTAACATTGGCGGTGACGGAATTGTTGTTGCTGATGGTGTTGAATACAAAGTAAATCATTACGACGCTCTTTATCTTGGAGCCGGAACAAAAGACGTTGTTCTCGAAAGCGTAGACAAGAAAAATCCTGCAAAATTCTATATGAACTCAGTTCCTGCTCATGTTTCTTACCCAAGTCGCGTAATCACTTACGAACAGGCAAACCACGTGCACGCAGGTTCTGCCGCAGAATCAAACGATCGCACAATCAACCAGTACATTCACCCGGATATTTTGGAAACATGTCAGCTTTCGATGGGAATGACTCATCTGGAAACTGGTTCGGTTTGGAACACAATGCCGGCTCATACACACGAACGCCGTATGGAAGTTTATTTCTATTTTGATTTGCCAGAAGATCAGGTTTTGTTCCATTTTATGGGCGAACCACAGGAAACTCGCCATATGGTAATGCACAACGACGAAGCCGTAATCAACCCTTCATGGTCAATCCATTCAGGTTGCGGAACAAGCAATTACACATTCATTTGGTCAATGGGTGGCGAAAACCGCACATACACAGACCAGGACTGGATTCGTACAACAGATTTGCGTTAGTAAAAAAACTGAACGTAAAAAAAGATTAAATTATTAGAAAGCCCAGACTTTTTGAAAGAAAATTCAAATTAGTTTGGGCTTTTTTTGCGCGCAGTTTAAATAAAAACGAAAAATTGATATACTTTTGTGCAAAATTACAAATGCTCCGCGGTTGCGGACAGTGAGGGTGGTATGATTAACGTTCCTGAAATGTTTGCGTGCATGGTTTTTAATGAAAGCGAAATGAAAAAAAGGCTTTCTGCGAATATTTATGCTTCTTTAAAAAAAACCATGGTAGAAGGCTGCCCGCTTGAACTCGGTGTTGCAAACGAAGTTGCCAATGCTATGAAAGACTGGGCTATTGAAAAAGGCGCAACCCATTATTCGCACTGGTTTCAGCCTTTGACAGGAATTACTGCCGAAAAACACGACAGCTTTTTGACGCCTGCAGCTGAAGGCAAAATTATCATGAGTTTTAGTGGAAAAGAACTTATAAAAGGTGAACCAGATGCCTCATCGTTTCCGAGTGGCGGTTATCGTTCAACTTTTGAAGCCCGCGGTTACACTGTTTGGGATCCAACTTCCTTTCCGTTTGTAAAAGACCATACTCTTTGTATTCCAACCGCTTTTTGCTCTTACAACGGCGAAGCCCTCGACAAAAAAACTCCGCTTTTGCGTTCTATGGAAAGCTTAAACCGCCAGTCCCTCCGGATTTTAAGGCTTTTCGGAAATTCCGCTAAGCACGTAACGACGACAATGGGACCTGAGCAGGAATATTTTTTGGTTGACGAAAAACTTTATGCCAAAAGACGCGATTTGAAGATGACAGGCAGAACTCTTTTTGGCGCTCATCCTGTAAAAGGACAGGAAATGGACGACCAATATTTTGCCGCAATTAAGCCACGCGTAATCGAATATATGGAAGATTTGAACGAAGAATTGTGGAAACTCGGAATTTACGCAAAAACCGAACACAACGAAGCCGCTCCAGCTCAGCACGAAATGGCTCCGATATTTACAACTTCCAATCTCGCCGCAGACCAAAACCAGCTTACAATGGAAGTTATGAAAAAAGTTGCGCGCCGTCACGGTTTAATCTGCCTTTTGCACGAAAAACCTTTTGAAGGCGTAAATGGCAGCGGAAAGCATAACAACTGGTCAATTGCCACCGATTCCGGCGAAAACCTTTTTTCTCCAGGAACAACGCCAATGGAAAATGCGCAGTTTTTGCTCTTTTTGACAGCGGTTATAAAGGCTGTAGATGATCATCAGGATTTGCTGCGTGCGATTGTTGCAAGTGCCGGAAACGATCACCGTCTTGGAGCAAACGAAGCACCTCCGGCAATCATGTCGATTTATGTCGGCGACGAACTTGAAGCAATTTTAAAAGCAATTAAGGACGGCAAGACTTACACTGGAAACGGAAGCAAAAAAATGTCGATTGGCGTAGACGTTTTGCCTGCAATTCCAAAGGATTCGACAGACCGCAACAGAACTTCGCCATTTGCCTTTACAGGAAACCGCTTTGAATTCCGCTCAGTAGGTTCAAACCTGTCAATTTCCGGTCCAAACACGATATTAAACGCAATTCTTGCATCTTCCCTCTCAAAATTTGCAGACGAACTCGAAAAAGCCGAAAATTTTGACAAAGAACTGCAAAATCTCATTAAACGCGAAATCACCGCTCACTGGAGAATTTTGTTCAACGGAAACGGTTACGGCGAAGAATGGATAAAAGAAGCCGAAAAACGCGGACTTAAAAATTTCCGCACAACTCCTGACGCCATGGCTCATTATCTGGACAAAAAAAACATAGAACTTTTTGAACAGATAGGAATTTATTCTGAAGTTGAAATGAAAAGCCACTATGACGTAAAACTTGAAAAATACTGTCAGATTTTGAACATTGAAGTTGAAACAATGATTGAAATGGTAAACAAAGACATTGAACCTTCTGCCCTTAATTTCCTGAACAAACTTACGGACACATATTCAAAAATGCCGGCAGACCTTCCGTTTGAATATGGCAAAAATCAGATAAAAAAAGTGTCTGCTCTTTTGAACGAACTTGAGCAAAAAAAGCAAAAACTCGACGAACTGCACATTCAGGCACAGAAAAAAACTGAGCTTATGGAAAAATCCCAGGATTATGCAAAAAAAATCCTTCCTGCAATGGAAGATTTGCGCTCGAGCGGAGACTTGCTCGAAGAACTTTTGGGTCAGGAATACAAACCTTATCCAAGTTACGAAGATTTGCTTTTTAGTGTTCAATAAAAAACGGGTGTTCCCGAAGGCTTTGCCTTCGGTCGCTACGTCCATGGTTCGCTGCGCTCATTCCTGCGCCTTGCTCCGGAACGCGCCTTCGGCGCGCCATTCCCATCGCTAACACAAAAAAAAGACTGTCAGATAAAATATTGCGTTTGATCAGGACAGTCTTTTTTATTTTATATTATTTTGTCACAAAAATTTGCTTTTTAGTTTGATTCTGCTGCTCCCGGAAGACCAATATCTTTTCTATAGAACATTCCTTCAAATTTTATGCCTTCGAGCGCAGAATATGCTTTTTTCCAAGCTTCGTCAAAGTTTGAGCCGTGAGCTGAGCAGGCAAGAACGCGTCCTCCGTTTGTAACGAGGGCATTATTTTCATTTTTTATAGCGCCAGCAACAAAAACTTTAGCACCGTTTTCGTTGATTTTTGCCGAATCAACAGAAATTTCTTTTCCTTTTTGATATTTGAGAGGATAACCGCCACTAACCGCAACAGGCGCAACCTGAAATCCTTTTTTCCATTGAAGGCTAAAGTCAGAAAGAGTTTCACCTGTAATTGCAAGACAAAGGTCAGCAAAATCAAAATCCATCATCGGCAAAACAGCCTGAGTTTCCGGATCTCCTAAGCGAACATTGTATTCAAGAGCTTTTGGACCATCTTTTGTGAGCATAAGTCCAAAGAAAATAAACCCACGGTAGTCCATTTTTTCTTCGATTAAACCGCGCAATGTTGGCTCAAGAATTTTTTTCTGGAAGGCATCCATTGTCTGTTCGGTAACATCCTGTGGAGGACAGATAGCGCCCATTCCTCCAGTATTTGGACCTTTTGCACCGTCGAGCAGACGCTTGTGGTCGCGGGCTGGTAAAAAAGCCTTTATGCAGGCCTTGTTTGTCTTTGCAGAATTTTCCGTAACGCTTACAGCCGCAAGAACCGAAATTTCAACGCCCTGCAAATAATCTTCGATTACGAGTTTTTTTCCAGCATCGCCAAATTCACCGTCCATCATGTCATTTACCGCTTTGAGGGCTTCATCAACGGTTTTTGCAACAACAACGCCTTTTCCAGCAGCCAGACCGTCAGCTTTTACAACGATTGGAGCGCCATGCTTTTTAACATATTCGAGAGCGCTTTCTTTATCTGTAAAAGTTTTTGAAGCAGCGCAGGCAACGCCATATTTTTCCATAAAAACTTTAGAAAGATCTTTTGAAGCTTCGAGTGCGGCACCTTGTTTTTTAGGACCAACTGTCGGAATTCCTGCTGCCCAAAGTTTATCAGCGATTCCTTCTGAGAGAGGATCTTCCGGACCAACAACGGCAAAATCAACTTTTTCATTTTTTGAAATTTCAACAGCATCGCCATTCATATTTTTGCATTTTGCTTCGTCGGCAGTTCCGCCGTTTCCAGGAACACAGATAACTTCTTCAATTTTTGAACTCTGCGCTAATTTCCAGGCGATTGTGTGTTCACGTCCGCCACTTCCAATAACAAGTGCTTTCATAAAAAATCCTCAATAAATTCAAAAAATTCAAAAAATCGCTACAAGATTTTTCGGAATGTCCTTATACTATAGCGAAAAAAACGATTTTTGTCAGACTTTGGACGAAATTTTATCGTCTAACCGGTGTTTCGGCGTTGTCATTCAAAATAAAATCAGACTGATTTTATTTTGAACGCCTTTGGCGCGCCTACACCCCGGCGTAAGTTTTTCGGAAGATAAAAAATTTGTTTTTATGTTAGAATAATTTTATGAAAGATTTTTTTACTTTTTTTGCACTTTTTTCTGTTGCAACAATTCTGTTTTTTTTGCTACGCGGACTTTACTTAAAAAATTTGTCTATTCAAAACAAAAAAAATGCCGTCAAAAATTTAAGAAAACAAAAAACTGCAAATGGTGGCTTGGGTTTTGTTCGCTGTCCTTTGTGCAATACTCCTCTTGCTTCTGGAGAAGACTTATTTAGCCGGATTTTTAGACCCATGACGGTTTCTGACCAGCGAATGTACGTTTTAGGTTGCCCTCATTGCTATTCGGACAAAAAAAACGGCATCAAGAGAATTTGCCCGGTTTGCCGGAAAAATGTTCCTGTAGAAAGTTACTTAATTGCAAGGCTTTTTAATAAAACCAGCGACCACAAAAAACACGTAATTATAACCGGCTGTCCGTCCTGTTGTGGTCCAAAAAAAATTGATAAATATTGCCTTAAATAAAAAAAACTGCCCTTTACGAAAAGTCTAGTGTAAAACTTCAAACTTTTCAGGACAGTTTTTTCTGTGGACAATCCAAGATTAAGCAAAAGCTTTTTTGGACTGTTCAAATATTCTAACCCTAAACCTAGCGCAGCAAGCTGAGTACGTTCTGTGAACTCTGGTTTGCCTGAGCCAGCATAGCAGTTCCAGCCTGTGTAAGAACCTGGTTCTTTGTAAAGTCAACCATTTCTTTTGCCATGTCTGTATCGCGGATGCGAGATTCAGAAGCCTGAAGGTTTTCAGCGCCAATGTCCAAACCAACAACAGTCTTTTCGAGACGGTTCTGGTAAGCACCGAGGTCAGCGCGCTGTTTGTTAATCTTTTTGAGTGCTTCGTCGAGAGTTCCGATTGCGCGGTTAGCATCATCTGGACCTGCAAGAGTAAGAATTTCTTCTGAACCGATGTTGCGGAGTCCGAGAGCTGCTGCTGACATTGTTCCAACAAAAACCTGAGTTCTCTGATCCATGTTTGCGCCAATGTGGAACCACATTGAACCTGTAACTGTATTTTCGCCTGTTGGTTTTGCAAAACGTCCTGTGAGCATGTTCATACCGTTGAACTGTGCCTGAGAAGCGATGCGGTCAACTTCTGCAACGAGCTGACTTACTTCAACCTGAATCTGCATGCGGTCTTCATCTGAGTAAATACCGTTTGAAGACTGTACGGCAAGTTCACGAATTCTCTGAACAATGTCAGTTGTTTCCTGCAAATATCCTTCAGTAGTCTGAATAAAAGAAATACCGTTCTGAGCGTTTGTAGAAGCCTGGTTCATACCGCGAATCTGTGCACGCATTTTTTCAGAAACTGCGAGACCAGATGCATCATCACCTGCGCGGTTGATTTTCATGCCTGATGAAAGTTTTTCCATGTTTTTTGTTGTGCTGAGTTCTGTGAGTCCTGTAGAACGATTTGCAAACTGAGCACTCATGTTGTGATTAATAACCATAATTTATCTCCTTAAAATCGCCAAGGACGGCGAGATACAAAGCACTTTGTGCTTTGTGCGATAAAAATGCACGGATGTATTTTTATCACACCTCCTTGTAAGATCTGGTTAAAATACTACAGACTTGTTTTTTGTAGGCAACGTCTTGTAGTCCCCGGGTTTACCACCCTATATATAACATATCGGAGTTTGAAAAATTGACTTTAGAAAAAAAAGAAAAAATATTAAGAATTTACAAGAAACTTTAGAAACTGCTTCTTCCGCGGAATGAACGGGCTAAGGTTAATTTGTCTATGTATTCGAGATCGCCACCGACAGGAAGCCCGCTTGCAAGTCTTGTTACTTTTACGCCAGTTGGAGCAAGAACTCTCTGGATGTACATTGCGGTCGTGTCGCCTTCTACAGTCGGGTTTGTTGCGAGTATGACTTCTTTTATTGTTTCTGATTTTACTCGTTCAACTAGGCTCGCAATGCGCAGTTGCGAAGGACCGATGCCTTCAAGCGGTGCAATAACTCCGCCCAAAACATGAAAAAGACCGTTAAATTCGCGGGAAGAGTCGATAGTGTTTACGTCCTGGGGTTGTTCGACAACGCAGATAACGCTTCTGTCGCGCAATGGATCAGAACAAATCGGACAGGGATCATTTTCTGTCCAGCTTCCGCAGATTGAGCACGGTTTTATAATTTCTTGCAGATGGTCAATTTGACTTGCAAATCTTTTTACCCACAGACTGTCTGCTTTTAAAATATAATTTACAAGTCTGGCAGCGCTTTTTTTGCCTATTCCTGGTAGCCGGGAAAAACTGTCTGTTAATTCATCAATTGCGTTCAAGATTACAGACCCATTCCGCCCATAAGTGGACCGGCTTTTTGTTTTATAAGTTCCTGAACTTTTTCGAGCGCGTCATGGTTTGCAGAAACAATCAAATCCTGAAGCATATTTACATCGCGCGGATCAACCGCAATCGGGTCGATCTTAATTGCTGTCATTTCAAGCTGACCGTTCATCGTAACTTGAACCATATTTCCGCCAGAAGAACCTGTTACGCTCAAATTTTTCAAGTCTTCACGCATTTGGTTCATTGTTCCCTGTAAATCTTTGAGATTTTTCATCAAATCAAATGGATTCATCATCTTCCTCTATTATTTCGTTGTTAAAGTTAGAATTTTCAGTATTTTCGTCTGATTCGTCATCAGTTTTTTCGATTTTTTCAGTTTTCGGCGACTCCGTGCGTTCACCTTTAGAAACAATTTGTCCTCTAAAAATTGAACACAAAAGCTGTACTTCGTAAGGCGCATTTTCCAAACTGTTTTCTTTGGACTCCTGCTTTATGCTTACTCTGAATTGCAGATTTTCGCCGTAATATTGCGAAATTATTGCAGAAATTTGAGAGGCCTGTTTTTGTAGCTGCGACTGCGTAAAATTCGAAGCAACCGTTGTTTTTACAGTGTTTCCGTCCAAAACCCATTCCGCGGTCTGAATAAGCGTTGTTGCGAGAATTGCAGTTTTTTCGCTTTTAGAAAGTTCCGAGAGAATCGTCTTTTTTAAAGCCTGCATGTCGCGGACAAATCCTACTGACTGCGGATTTTGCTCTGGAACAGAATTTTCTTGTTGTGAAAACCCCATGTTGTCAGGAGCGTAAGAACCTTCTGGCGCGTAAGTTTCAAAATCGCTAAAATTTTCGACTGACTGAGCCGCTGCTTGATCAGGCGGTTCAGCTCCGCCATTGCTAAAAGACTGGTTTTTCGCCTGTGGAGCCACTTCTGGTTCTGGAGAAATAAAAATTCTTGGTTTTTGAGGTTGAGATTGCATTTGCGACGGTTGTTGAGAGGCTTGCTGTATCCCCAAAGAAGAATTTTGTGTTAGACTGGCTGGTTGTGCATTTTGCAGTAGAACAGCCTTTGTTTTATCGATTGCAACTTTTACTTCGGCAGGCGAAACATACTGACTGAGCCAGCTCAAACGGCTGAACGCAAGTTCAAGTTCATAACGCGGACTGAGCGAATATCTTATGTCGCGGTAAAGCTGCAAAAAGATGCTTACGGCGCGTTCAATTTGAATCGAATTCCAGGCGGACAAAACCTTTGCGCTAAAACGCTCAGCGCTCTGCCCCAAAAGCGACTCTTTTGTAATTCCATTTTTTATAAGCAAAAGCGAACGTAAGTAATCTGTTGCATTTGAAATTAACTGTTCAATCGAAATTCCTGCCTGTAAAAACAAATCAAGTTTTTCGAGCGCAGATTGAGTTTTATTCTCGGCGCAATCCTCAAAAATCTCATTCAGGCGGTCAACGCCAACGAGTCCGAGTTTGTCGCGGATTTTGTCGTAGGTGATTTTATCTCCGCTAAAAGCCGCAACCTGATCAAAAAGAGTGTAGGCATCGCGCATTGAACCTGTAGATTCCCGCGCAATCCAATAAAGAGCTTCATCTTCCGCTTGAATTCCAATTTCCGAAGCAGCAAGAGCAAGCTGTTCTTTTACTTTTTCAACAGGAACTAAACGGAAATTAAACTGCTGGCACCGGCTTTTTATTGTCGCTGGAACTTTTTGAAGTTCTGTCGTTGCAAAAATAAAAATAACATACGGAGGCGGTTCTTCAATTGTTTTTAAAAGCGCATTAAATGCCGAAGTCGAAAGCATATGAACTTCGTCAATAATATAAATTTTATAACGGCAACTCTGAGGCGGAAAAAGAACCTCATCCTTGATTTGTCTTACATCGTTTACAGAAGTGTTGGAAGCACCGTCAATCTCGATAACGTCGGTACATGTGCCTTTTGTAATTTCAAGACACTGCTGACAATGTCCACAAGGAGAAGCAGTCGGACCTTCAGCGCAGTTTAGGGCTTTTGCCAGAATGCGGGCGGTTGAAGTTTTACCGCAACCTCTCGGACCCGAAAAAAGGTAGGCATGTGCAATTTTTTTAGATTGAATAGCATTACGGAAAGTTTCCGCAACAAATTCCTGACCGACAAGATCTTCAAAACGCTGAGGTCGTCGTCGGGTAGCTGTTACTTCATAAGACATAAAAAAAGAATACCTTAAAAAACGTAAATTCTCAATATCGAAGGGAAAATCATCTTAAAAAGAAAAAGTCAGATGTTTTTACCAGCCACCACTGGCTCCGCCTCCTCCAGAACGACCGCCACTGCCACCGCCGAATCCGCCACCGCCGCCAAAGCCTCCGTGTCCGTCAAAACCGCCTCCTCCGATAAAAAATCCGCCAGTTGGAGGGCGCCGGTTTCTTCCGTTTTTAGAATCAATTACGCTTCTGGAAATTATAAAAATCAAAAACAAAACCCAGATTGCAAAAGGAATCAATGCCGGAAAAATATCGTCATCGTCTTCTTCAGAAGAATCGACTTTATTTTTAATTTCTTCGTTTCCAGTTGCATAGCCTGCGATAAGGTTTATGCCTGTTTTTATTCCTTCAGAATAGTTGTCGTTTTTAAAGTCTGGTGCAATAAAATTCCGGATTATAAGTCCACATTTTGTGTCCGTTAAAACTCCTTCAAGTCCGTATCCAACTTCGATCCTTATTTTTCTCTCTTCACGGCAGACCAAAAGCAAAACACCGTTATCTTCTTTTTTTTGACCCAAGCCCCATTTTTCAAAAACAGCAGAGGCATAATCTTCTATTGTTGCGTTTGTTCCGGCAACGTTTTTCAGCGATTTTACTGTAAAAACTGCAATTTGAACGCCTGTCTGCCGGTTTATGCTTTCGAGATAAGAATTGAGTTCGGATTTTGTATTTTTGTCGATGATATTTGCGCTGTCCATAACCCATGCAGTTTGTTCAGGAATATAGACTTCTGCAAAAAGCGAAAAAGGCAAAAAAAACGCAAAAATAAACAAAAAGGACTTTAAGTTTTTTCTATTCATTTTCCAGATTCTCGAATTTTATCTTAAAACTGAACGACAGGTGCTTTTGAAGCAGTTGAATCGGCTTCAAAATATGTTTTTTTCTCAAAACCTTTTCTTTTTGCAATAATACTTTGCGGAAATTTGCGGATATAGGAATTATAAGTTTTTGCAGAATCGTTAAAGCGTTTTCTTTCGGTGGCAATTCTGTTTTCTGTTCCAGCAAGTTCATCCTGCAAGGCAAGAAAATTCTGATTCGCTTTTAATTCAGGATAATTTTCGGAAATTGCCATCAATCTTTGCAATCCAGAGCTCAATTCACCTTGAATTTTTTGATATTCTGCAAATTTTTTAGGGTCGTCTGTAATCGAAGCGTCGATATTTACGATTCCTCCTAGTTTTGAACGGGCTTCTGCAAGCTGTGTAAAAAGAGATTCTTCGTGTTTTGCATAGGCTTTTACAGAATTTACAAGGTTTGGAATAAGATCGAGTCTTCGCTGATATTGGTTTTCGACCTGGCTCCAACTGCTGGAAACATTTTCGTCCAAATCGACAATTGTATTGTAAGTTCCAATAGTAAATTTATAAATAATGCCCAAAACAATAACGACGATTGCAATAACTGTTAAAATTTTAAAAGACGATTTCTTATTTTCTTCAGACATAAACGCTCCTGTTTAAGCTGTTTCCCGACAATGCGTGAAACAAAATTTGATACAAATTTGTAACAAAAACTTTTGGATAAAAAACTGACCTTTTAGACAGAAATTTTATTCAACGTTTCTATATCAACAGAATATTTTCTGTAATATAATAAAAATATAATAATAAACCTTAAAAATTGCAATTTTTAAATCCAAGGTAATAAATTTATGAAAGAATGTATAGTTTTAATGGGAATAAAGCATTGCGGAAAGTCAACGCAGGCAAATTTTTTGTCAAAATATTTTAAAATTCCTTCTTTTGATACAGATGATTTGATTTTTGAATTAACTGGAAAAACTCCCCGCCAAATTTACACAGAATGCGGAGAAGAAGGTTTAAAAAATGCAGAAAAAAGCGCGTGTATTGAATTAAAAAAACGCCTGGAAAAAATTCAGAAGAATGAAAATTCAAAAAATTATATTGCTGTAGTAGCAACTGGCGGAGGAATTTGCAATAATGCCGAAGCAATAAAAATTTTAAGCGAAATTGGAATTCTTGTTTTTTTGAATGCCGATGAGCGGACGGCTGCAAACCGCATTGTAAAGGAAGTAAAAATTGATGTCGACGGAAAACTTTTTAATCTTCCAGCGTACATTGCAAAAGAAAACCCGCGCACAATAAACGATGTACGGGAAAGTTTTCATAAATTTTATGTTGAACGACAGAAAATTTACCGTTCAATCTGTAATATCTCTGTTGATATGAAAAATGTGCCAAAAAGCGAAAACTGCGACTCGATTATCGAGTCGCTTTCAAAAATAGAATAAAGGCTTCGCAATTATTCTTCGCAGTCGCCGCAACTTCCGCAGCCACCGTTGCTGCATCCGCTGCCACAACCACCGCAACTTCCGCCGCAGCCACCACAACCTTCTGCTGTGTATGGAGCAATTTCCTCTTCAGTTGCGTCACGAACGTCAACAACTTCGACATCAAAATGCAAATTTTTGCCAGCAAGTTCGTGGTTTGAATCGATTGTGATATTTTCTGGAGTAACATTTGTAACTGTAACGAGCATTGCCCCAGTTGGAGTGTCTGCCTGAAATTTCTGGCCAACTTCGATTTCTACGCTTGTGTCAAAACGGTCGCGTGGAACTTCTACGACATATTCTGGTCTGTATTCGCCATAACCGTCTTTTGGTTCAATTACTGCAGAAAATTTGTCGCCTTTTTCGCGGTTTTCAAGTTCACGTTCCATTCCAGGAATAAGCATTCCTACGCCGTGCAAATATTCAAGGGCTTCTTTTCCTTCAGAAGAATCGATTACGTTTCCATCGTCGTCTTTGAGAGTGTAATGGATTTTTACCATTTTATTCTTTTCGATTTTCATGATTTTTCCTTAAAAGATTATTTTTTGTGGGTTCCTATTATACAAAAGATTTAATGTACTGGCAAACATTGCAATACAGTTTGTTTCGTACTCTGCCCACAACTGCGAAATTTTTGTGTGATTAAAGGTTATAAGAGCTTTTATGTTTTCGTCTGTTCCTAAAATACATTGCGCTGTAGATTTTATGCCAGAAAGTTCCATTTCCTGCCTGAATCTTGAATTGGTTTCGAGAGTGCTTTCAATAAAACTGTTTGTAAAATAATTTTTTCCGCAGAGGAGCTTCTTAAATTCTGTACTTTTTGCGTAGTTTGCGTTTTGATGATTAACAAGTTTTTTTCCGAGAGAAAATTCGGCCGTTAAATCCTCGCCGGCAAAAATTGTTATGTTGTCCAGATTAAATGTTTCTTTTAAGTGAATTAAAATCCGTTCAACAGCTTCTTTTGGAGCAACCGCAATGTCCTGCATAAATTCTGCCATGTATTTTAATTCCTGAACTTCGCGGTCAGCATATTTTACAATATCGTTTGCCTGAACAGATATTCGGAAAAGATCCGCGTGTAAGTCGTCGCGAAAAAATACATATCTGTTCCGGCCTTTGTCCTTTGCCCGATAAAGACTAAAATCCGCCTTTTTAAAAAGTTCATCGTAAGAATTTCCGTTTTTAGGAAAAACTGCGCAACCAATTGAACAGGAAATTGAAATATCGTCGAATTTTCCAGCAAATTCATTTTTGATTTTTAAGAGAATTGAATGCAAAAATCCGCGCAAAATCGTTTCATTTTTCATTCCGTAAGAAACAATTAAAAATTCATCGCCACCGTAACGCCCCACAAGGCCTCGTTCACCGATTATTTCTTTTAGAATTTCTCCAGTTCTCGAAAGAACCTTGTCGCCTGCCAGATGTCCAAAAGTGTCGTTTACAGGCTTAAAGTGATCGAGATCCATAATCACAAGCGCAGAATTTTCTTTTTTGTGCTCTTCAAAGACTCTTTTTGCGTACGTTGTAATCGTTTCTTTGTTAAAAAGTTTTGTGAGAGAATCCGTATGCAGCTGCTCGATTATGTACTTTTGCTGGCGGAACTGTTCGGCATTTTCTTTAAGGACAATTCTTCCTACGACCGTCAATTCGCCGTTAGAAACAAAACGGATTCCCAAAAAATAAAGGTTTTCGAGAATTTCCGGGTTATTTGTGCGGAGAGAAGTGTAAAAACTTGCATTTATTTCCTTTGGACAGGTTTTTACTTCTTCAATAAAATTTAAAAAGGCAGATTCCTGATTTTCTGGAATAAATTTTTGTTCAAGGCAGTATTTTTTCCATTCATCAATATCACATTCATAAAGGATATTTTTTTTGTTGTTGTAGAATTGCGTGATTTTTATAAAATTGTCATTTTCGTGGTAAGAAAAAGTGCAGTCGTTTGGAATGCTCAGAGCGTAAATAAGTTCGTCTGTGTCGTTATTTTGTTTTTTTATGAATTTTATGCACTGTTCAATATCAATCATTTTGAGACAGACAGATTTTTGTCCTTTAAAAATACTGTCGTATGCCGTAACAAAATTTGTTTTTAATGTGCGGTAATTCTTTTTGAATTTTAGAAGCTTGTATTTGTTCTGTTTATTTTCTGAGAGAAGAAATTTTTTTAGCGGACTTAAACTTCCTGTTCCTGTAAAATCTTCAATTGATTTTACGTCGTGACCTACGGCATCAAAATAGACATAAAATTCACGGTTTGCATCGAGAATTTCGAAATTCTCATTAAGATATACGCATTTTATGTCTATTTTATTACTCATTTTTTTTTGTCCGAACTCTAGTTTAACATGTTGTTATAAAAAAGACAATTTTCTATGCCATTGCTGCGAGTTTGTGCTCAAGGGCAACAATTCTCTGGTGCAGATAATGGTCTACAGCATATTTTTCCAGAATTCCGAGTGGTTTTCCATCTTTGTCCACAATGCTGATTGCGTCAGTGTCGTAGTCGTCAAAAAGTTTGTATGTTTCTGGAAGCGGAGTGTCTGGAGTGCAGGTTAGAGCCGGCTTATCCATAATATCCATCGAAAGCATATAACTGCCCATTTCGCCGATTTGCATGGCTTCTTTTATGTGTTCAAGGCTTATCTGGCCGGCAATTTTTCCGTCTGAACCGCGGACTGCATAATTCATATTTGAATGCTGACTGAATGAATTGATGATTTGTCCGACCATGTCAGTTTCGTTTACAATCGCATAATTGTCTGGCGAGCAGATTTTTTCGCCTTCAACCTCTACGTCTTTTACAAGAGTTGTCTTTATTAAATCTTCGGCCGTCACGTCTAGACCAGCTTCTCCCGCTTTTGTGATTCCATAGCGGACGCAGATAGGTCCAATTATCTGAACGATAAATGTTGTTGCCGTAATAATAAGCATGATTTCGCCACCGATTGTGTCTGCAAAATCACGGCCTGCCGATGTGCTTAAACCGATTGCAACTCCAGCCTGGCTCAAAAGACAGTACGGAAGATACTTTCGGACTGTGTCTGGCGCCTTTGTAAGGCGTGCTCCGAGTCTTGAACCGATTGTTTTTCCTAAGGTTCGTCCTCCAATGTAGAGAATTGCAATCACTATAAAAAGCGGTTTTAACTGCCAAACGTTGAGTTTTGCGCCTACGTTTACAAAGAAAAGAACGTAAATCGGCGGAGTGTATTTGTCTACGAGCTTGAACATGTTTTTGACTTTTGGAAGCGAAAAGTTCGTAACGTAAAAGCCGATTGTCATGGCCGCCATAATGTGGTCAAATTTTAACAAAACAGGTCCAGCGGTAAAGTGGGCGAGAGAGCAGATTCCTGTTGAAAGAAACAAAAGTCCAAGACTAAACCCCAAAACCCGGGCGTCGTCGCTCATCATTCCTGTAATGATTTTTGTAAGGATAAATCCGATCACAAGTCCCAATGCGATTGAACCGAAAATTTCAAAAGCAATTGAACCCAACTGTGCAAGAACTGGAACTGAACGGCCTTCGAGGAGAGGCGAGGCGATTGCTGTTGCAATTGTGTATGCAACAAGGGCAAAACCGTCGTCCATTGCAACAATGCCGAGCGTTGTTGTTGTTACAGGACCTTTTGTTCTGTATTCTTTTAGAACGTCGGTTGTTGCTGCTGGAGCTGTTGCCGTACAGATTGCGCCGAGCAAAAGTCCGAGACTAAGAGAATAGGTTGTATTTTTTGTGATTATAAAAGTTGCGCCTCCGACGAGAACTGCAACGACAAAAAACGGAACGGTTGTTTCGCCGAGGAGAATTCCGATGAACTGTTTGCCATATTTTTTTATAACGTCGATTTTGAGCTCTGCGCCGACCAAAAAACCAATAAGCGAAAGTGCGATTGTGTTGATTGGATCGAGAGAATTTATAAGTTTGTCTCCGAGAATTTTAAATCCAGAAGAACCGATTATGATTCCGATTACGATGTAACCGACAACCTGCGGAATTTTGAGTTTTTGAAAAAGTCTTCCACCAAAGGAACCAAAAAAAATCATCAATCCTAAAAGGAATACGATTTGACCGCCCTGCAAGTTTAAAAAGTGCATTTGTGCAGGAAGAACGCCAGCCAATGGATTTTGCATAATTTACCTCGGGTTTTTATTATAGTGAATTGATGAAGGTTGTGCAAAAAATAACGGACAAGGGGCTGGAGCACCGCCAAAGGCGTCGTTTTGCGCAGCAAAATGATGGAGCGCACAGACGCGTAAGTGCGCAAGACCCGGTTTTTGCGAAGCAAAAATGGCCCCTTATTTAAAAAGTTCTCTTACGGTTTGTGCTGGAGTGATTTCGTAGTACAAAAATCCGTACATTGCGGCGGCTCCAACGAGTTTTCGGCCGTATTCGCGTGTTTCCTGGAATGGAAGCGTTTCTAAAAACAAATCCATGCTCATTTTTGGAGGGCGTTTCCAGCGACGGACATTTGTGAGTCCTGCGTTGTATGCAAAAAGTGCGGAGAGAATTGATTTATTTTCTGAGCGTTCAATAAGGTTTGCAAAATAATGGCTTCCGAGGCGGATATTTGTCTGAGGGTCAAGAATATTGTAATTCGGAGGCAATTTTAGTTTTCGTGCTTCGTCTGCGGCGGTCGAAGGCATAAGCTGTGTTAAACCGCGTGCGCCTGCTGAACTTCCTGCTTTTGCGTCAAAAAAACTTTCGCTTCGGATTAAAGCGTACAAAACTGGTTCTGAAATTTTGTTTTCGGCACAGGCGGCTTCGACAAAATTAGAATAAAATCTTGGAAAATTTAATTCTAAAAGTTCGTAAGGAATTTTTCCTGACCAGGAAGTTTTTGTTCTGGCGGCAACTCTCAGGCTCTGAACTGAATAACTGCTGTCAAATTTTCCACATTCGTTTAAAAAACGGCTTGCCTGAATGTTTGCGTCCATGCTCAAAACGGTTCTGTCTTTGAGCCACTGTGGATAAATTTTTTGAGGAAAGCCGTAGGCGGCGTAGCCTGCAAGCAAAATTTGAGAATCCTTGTCTTCTGTAAAAGTTTTTTCTATTCCGCCGGAACATAAAATGTCTGTCACATAAGTTTTGTCGACAATGTTCATTCTTTCGATTGCACAGACTTTGTAGTAAAGACTTGAATTTCCGCTCAAAACGCGGGTGTAGGCGGCAACGGCTTCTTTTGTTTTTGGAGTGCCGTCGGTCTCGCCGTAGCCCTCTTCTAAAATTCTGCCAGAAATATATGCGTATTTGCAGGCGGTTTCTTCGGAAGCGCGACTGTCAATAAGTTTCCAGACATTGTAAAAATCCTGCCATTTTTCGTGCCTTAAAAGGAGGACTGAAAAATTGTCAAAAAAATCGTCAAACCAGGCTCTGTTGTAAATCCGTTCAGAATATTTTTTTAAGGTTGATATTATTTCGTCGGTCGACATTCTGAGCTGCATATTCAAAAGGTACCAGAGAGCATTGTCGAAGCGTTCGCTATCGGTTGTGCAGTCGAGTGCGGATTTAAAGCGCTGGACTGATTTTTCCTGAAAACGTCCGGCCCTGTCGTAAAGCCTTGCCGCGTAAAAATATGCGCAGTATGCAAGTTCGTAAAGGTTTTGCGCTGAATCTTGCGTTTCGGCTTGAGATAAAAGTTTTCTTGCTTGCAGAACAAAATCTGATGCAAGCAATTCAAAATTCTGCGCGGTTATCTTAAAGTCGCTCGTGCCGTAAAGGGCTGCTTTTCCAATATCGCTCAAAATCTGATAATGCGGCTGGGAATTTTGATTTTTGTAGAGATTTAGAATATTTTGGATTTCGTTGAATGCAGTCGTATAATTTCTGTTAAAAACCAAAATTCTAAAATTCATAATCTGAATATCTTCCGGCAAATCCTGAGTTTTTGCGGAATTTAAAATATTTTCGGCCTTTGAAGAATTGCTGAGAGTTTTTAAGTATTCGTTATAAAAAGTTATATGCGTCTGAGTGAGAGGACGCGAAGTAAACCATTCAAAAAGTTCATTTTTTAGGCGGACGTCTTTTTTTTTGAGCAGACTTTTGAGCCTGAGTTCAACGAGTTTTTCCGGGGCGGTCTTAAGGTTTATTTTTGAAGTTGATGAAATTATGTGGGAAAATTCATTCTGTCCAAAGAAAATTTCTGCACTTGTAAGAAGAGCCTGCTCGTCGCCGTATTTTGTCTCGAGAATTTTTGCTGCACGGTTTCGTTCTGTCACGTTTCCGAGCAAGGTTAAATTTTCTGCGGAAAGACGGGCAATTTTTGGGTTTGATTTTTTTGTACTTTCCTTAAAAAGGCGGATGGCGTTTTTTTCGTCATTTTGTTCAAGCGCTTTTAAAGCCATAAAATAGGCGTCGTTGCCGCCAAACTGCTTTTTTAAGGACGAAGCGCGTGAGTCCTTGCAAGAGGAAAAAAGTGTAAAACATAAAAAAGCCACCAGCATAGACCGATGGCTTGAAAATTTTGATTTATTCAAGTTTGTGCTCAACTTATTCAACCGGAATTAAAATATCTGTGCCAGAAATAATCAAGTCAGGATTCTTGATTTTATTATATCTTGCAATTTTTTTATACCGCCATGGATTTTTGTAATAGGCGTCAGAAATATCCCACAAAGTGTCGCCCCAGCGAATCCTGTATTTTATGTCTTTTGCTTTTTCGACAGGTTTTGGAGCCGGTGGAACAGGAACAACAACTTCCGGTTCAGGAGCAACTACGACAGTATCTTCGACCGCTTCTGGAGCAGGTTCGGGTTTAGCTGCAACTTCTTCGTTTTGAATGTCCTGTTGAATATCGGAATCCTTAGTTTGAGAATTATTTTCCGACAAAATTTCAGTCGGCTCTTTTTCTTTGTGATTTTTGAGCAGGTTGTATTTTGAAGGAACTACAAAAAGAATAAGCAAGGTTGCAATTACACAAATTATTGCGCACACAACGCAGATTATTACCGGAACGCGGGTTTTCTTTTCTGCTTCTTCTTCCTCGTCATAAGAATTGTTTTTTCCGTCCAAAGTTTCCTTGTCGTAAAGGTCAGAAAAATCCATTGCCGGACTGGCAGAAGCAACTGGAGAATCAAGAGCCGAAGTGTCAAAATCGAGCTCGTTGTTAGTTGAATCGAGGTTTGTTTCGTTAAAAACAGGATCGTTCTTAAAAGCTGGATCATCAAAATAACCGCTCAACCCCTCAGGTTTTGCCGAATTTTCGGTAACGGTTTCGTCAAAATCTGGAAGTTCAAAGTCTTCTGATTTTAAGCCAGAAAAATCGTCATTTTTCAAATCTGCAAAATCATCGTCCTTCAAACCTGAAAAATTGTCGTCAGTTTTGGAATCCAAACTGTCTTCTGGAACTTCTGGCAGTTCAGAATTGTCCGCAACGTCAAAATTATCAGCTTCTTTAGTTTTTTCAGAAGTTTCGTCAAAATCAGGAATTTCAAATTTTTCGGAAACAAGATTGCTATCGTCCGCTTTTTCTTCGGCTGGAGCGTCAATTTTTGTATCAAAAGCAGGTTCGTCTTCAGCCTTAAAACCTTCTGCCTGTGGTTCATCGTTTTTAGAATCCGGATTGACTTCTGCAACGTCGTTTTCTAGTTCGCTGTCAAAACTAAACGGAACTGTTTCAAATTCAAGTTCTTCAGGTTTTCCTTCCTGTTCGTATTTTTCAGGTTCCGAAAAGTCTGAATTTTCGACAGTTTCTGCTACAAAATCATCTTCTGCAAAAGTTGGTTCGTCAAGGCCAGCAGCAATTTCTGGAATTTCGTCAATTTTTGCTTGTTCGGCGCTGTCTTTTTGTTCTTCTGAAAGTTCAAAATTGGCAGGATTTGCGCGTTCAGCGAGCGTTCGGCTTACGAGAGTAACGCTTGTTTCGCTTTTACGACCAGTTTCTTCATCAATCACTTTTGCATCGAGTTCATTTTTTTCGTTTAAGGCAACAGAAAGGTGCAGGTCAGCTTCGCCATTTGGATGCGGAACAAGATTGGAAACTTCCAGGGTATCAACATATTGAGCATCTTCCATTGAACCACTTTCAGAACGGTACAAGTCAATCTGAACTTTTGTCTGTCCGTCTTTTACAGTTGTTAAATCGAGCTGGTAAGTTTTTGCAGTTCCTTCTTCAAGAATTGGATAAAAAGAACCGTCTGCAAGTTTAATACCGATTGTCTTCATAAATTACCTCGAAAAAAAAGCGGCCAAAAAAGGCTATTCAATTAAAGTTTCGGCAAAAAAAACAAAAACCAATAGAGATTTAAAATTTTTTTGCGATTTTGGAGCGCAATTTGCTCACAAACCGGCTCTTACTGCAAGTCCTCCTTCGCTTCGCTCTGTCCGGTCTTTCCGTGCGATCCGGGCTAAGGAAAAACTTAAATCTTCCATAAATATTATAAAGCTGAACATTGATTTTAGCGAAATTTTTAAAAAAAATAAAATTGTCGCTATTAAGACTTATTACTATTTACAAAACATTTTTTTGTGTTATAATAAGTCTATAATGACAGTTCGAAACACAAAACAGAGGGATTTGGTTGCAAAACTTATGCAGAATAATTTTTCTCATCCGACTGCCGACGAAATTTACGAAAATGCGAGGTTAGAGAATCCGCATATCAGTCGAGGTACGGTTTACAGAAATTTAAATTTTCTGGCAGAGAGTGGAGCAATTCAAAAAATTGTTGTGCCAAACGGCGCTGATCATTTCGACAGCACTCTTGAAACGCATTATCATTTTAGTTGCAGTGTTTGCGGAAAAATGTTCGATGTTCCGCGCAATGTTACCTTAGAAATTCATAATGCAGTTGAAGAAATGCAAAATCAGGGTTTTTCTATCGAAGGACACAATTTAATTTTTACAGGAATTTGTCCTGAATGTAGAAAAAACGAGCAGAACTGACGGATGTGCTTTTTGGGCGCTTAAACTTTTCAAAAAATTCCATAAAAAAAGGAGAAACAGTCAAATGGAAAACATTAAAGGAACACAGACAGAAAAAAATCTTCAGACAGCGTTTGCTGGAGAATCACAGGCAAGAAACAAGTACACTTATTTTGCAAGCAAGGCACGTAAAGAAGGTTTTGAACAGATTGCAGATATTTTTGAAGAAACTGCGCGCAACGAAAAAGAACATGCAAAAATCTGGTTCAAACTTCTCAATGGTGGCGAGATCGGCACAACTGCAGAAAACTTAAAGGCAGCTGCAGAAGGCGAAAATTATGAATGGACAGACATGTATGCTGATTTTGCAAAAACAGCAAAAGAAGAAGGGTTTGGAAGAATTGCAAAACTTTTCGAAATGGTTGGCGAAATCGAAAAACATCACGAAGAGCGCTACCTCAAACTTTTGAACAATGTTGAAAAAGAACTTGTGTTCAGCAAAGACGGAGATGCAATCTGGCAGTGCGCAAACTGCGGTCATATCGTAGTAGGCAAAAAAGCGCCAGTAGTTTGTCCTGTTTGTGCTCATCCTCAGAGTTTCTTTCAGGTAGAAGCAGTAAACTACTAAAAACAAACAAAAATCCCTGCCAGATTTTCCAAATCAGGCAGGGATTTTTATGCATATTTTTCCTAGTTTCTAAAACTATGGATAGGAGCTGGAATTCTTCCTCCGCGGTTTATAAAGTCGGCGCAGCCAAATTTGCTTACCGGCATTACAGGGCAGCCGCCCAAAAGACCGCCAAATTCCACCCATTCTCCCGCCTTTTTGCCAGGAGCCGGAATCAAACGTACAGCCGTAGTCTTTGAGTTTACCATTCCAATTGCAAATTCGTCCGCCATAATTCCGCTGATTGTCGTTGCAGGAGTGTCGCCTGGAATTGCAATCATATCAAGTCCGACAGAACAAACTGTCGTCATAGCTTCAAGTTTTTCAAGACAGATAGAATTTTGTTTTACAGCGTTAATCATGCCTTCGTCTTCCGAAACAGGAATAAATGCTCCAGAAAGTCCGCCGACGCTTGTCGAAGCCATAACTCCGCCTTTTTTTACCATGTCGGTGAGCATTGCAAGTGCAGCCGTCGTTCCTGGACAACCAACGCCTTCAAGACCAATTTCTTCAAGAATCCGCGCAACCGAGTCTCCAACTTCCGGAGTAGGAGCAAGAGAAAGGTCGAGAATGCCAAAGTCAACGCCAAGACGTTTTGCCGCCTCAGTTCCCACAAGCTGGCCAAGACGCGTAATCTTAAACGCCATTTTTTTAATTCCCTCGGCAAGTTCGTTAATTGGACGTCCTTTGTAGTCTTTAGCCGCGGCCAAAATAACGCCAGGACCAGAAACTCCAACGTTTATAACAGCATCTCCTTCGCCAGGACCGTGGAAAGCACCAGCCATAAACGGATTATCTTCCGGCGCATTGCAGAAAACAACGAGTTTAGAGCAGCCGTTAACCGCGCAATCTTTGCTTTCTTCGGCAGTTTTTTTGATAATTTCTCCCATCAGTTTAACTGCATCCATATTTATGCCAGATTTTGTCGAACCTACATTCACCGACGAACAAACAAAATTCGTTGTAGCAAGGGATTCCGGAATAGATTCAATTAAAATTCTGTCAGCAGGAGTAATTCCCTTTTGAACAAGCGCGCTAAAACCGCCGATAAAGTTTACTCCAAGTTCTTTTGCGCATTTATCGAGAGTGCGGCAATATTCAACGTAAGAAGTCGCATTGCTCGCTCCAGCCACAAGAGAAATCGGCGTAACGGAAACACGTTTGTTTATGATTGGAATTCCAAATTCTTTTTCAATGTCCTGACCGGTTTTTACAAGATTTCCGGCTTTTTTCATAATTTTGTCGTAAATCTTCTGATTCGCTTTTTTTGCGTCCGAATCCGCACAGTCTAAAAGCGAGATTCCCATCGTAATGCAGCGCACGTCGAGCTTCTGCTGCATGAACATATTTACAGTTTCCTGAATTTCAACCGGTGTAAAGAGCATAATTCCTCCAAAATTTAGGGCGTTGCGTCGCTTTGCGCCGCCAGGCTTTTCATGGTTCCATTCTTCAAAAAACAGCGATTTCGACAGGCTCAACCGCCGTTTTTTGAAGAACGCTACGCGCCATTCCAATCCTTAACGCAAATCAATTTTATCTTAAAATACATTGTTGTTCAAATAAATGTCGTTTTTTCACACTTGACTGTAGTGCCTTCAAAAGTATATTATTACTCATACCCTTGGAAACTATAGGAGCTTTTTATGGCAGCAAACAATAAAGAAGGAAAAAAACTTAATCCTTTTGTAGAAGGCGTTCTTGGAGTTGCTTCTCTCGCATTGATTACAGTTGTAGGATTTTTTGTATTCTTCGCATTTGATATTCTCCTCTTGGATTTTGACCCAATCGGAAAACTCGTACAGTTGATTTTTTAATTTTTACTAAAAATCCGTAAGAAACTGAAAATTTGGCAAAAAACCGGCTCATTTTTTGAACCGGTTTTTTTTATTTACAGAAAATTCAATTCACTTCAAAAAATTACAAAATTATTTTTCAATAACGACAAGGTTTCGTTCGCGTTCTTCGCCTTCTTTTGTGTTTTCCGTCAAAAAAGGAACAGTCAGCTTTTCAATTACGTATTTTGGAGAAGAAGATTCCAGCGCTTCCATTTCTTCGCTTATTTTTTCGGCTTTTGCCTTGTAAGCTGCAAGTTTTCCGTTATCCTTTAAAATTCTTCGCAAAACTTTGAGCATTTTTTTGTCTAGTGGTCTAAACGCCCTAAAAACGCAAAGGTCAAAGCGTTTTTGAGCAAGTCTTTCCGCCTGATTTTCTTCGACCGTAACATTTTCAAGATTCAGTTTTTGTGCACAGGTCAAAAGAAAATTGCATCGTTTTGACATTCTTTCTACAAGCGTAAAATTTAAAGACGGAAAAGCGGTTGCTAGCGGAATTCCTGGAAGTCCTGCTCCAGAACCAATGTCCGCAAGCATAAGGTTATGGCAACCGAAAGAAAGTTCAGTTCCTGATTTTTCGACAAGACCAGCGCACAGGGCGGCGACTTTTTCTGCGCCGCTCAAACTGTCCAAAATGTGGCGGATTACAGTTTCGTCGTAGTCTTCTGTATTTATAAGGTCGAATTTTTCGTTAAATTCCAGAAGCGTTTTTATGTAAATGTCCATTTTTTCTTCAAGTTCCAGCAGCGGAAGCGTTTTTATTCCGCAAAAGTCGCCTTTTTCAAAACCGAGTTGGACAAGTCCTTCGTGAAGATAATTCATAAAATGCCTCTTTTGAATAAAAATTTTATTTTATAAAAAAAATAAAAATCGAAAACGAAATTCCAGATTCAGTTTTTACATGCTCAAAAGCAAATCCAGATTTGTTCCGTCTTTTTCCGCTTTTAGAGTTACAAGATTTCCTGTCTTGTAGGCGTAAAGTTCACCAAGCTGAGATATTTTGTACAGATACGACGAAGTGTTTTTTTCGGTTTGAGAAAGCGCCGTCGTTGCAGTAAATTTGTTGCTTCCGTTGGTTGCTCCATCCGCCTTAAACAAAATATAAAAAGTTTCCGAAAGATTTTTTCCGTTTAATTGATATTTGCAGTCGCCAGTCAACAAAAAAGTTCCGTCAATCTGTGGTTCAGAGAAAAAAACTGTCTTGCAGGCAGGTTTCAAGTTTTGTCCGTTTACCAAAAATCTCAAAATCGACTGATTTTTTTGAGGAGTTTTTAAGGCTTCGTTTTGAGCAAAAATTGACGCGTTTTGCGCAGAAACTCCAAAATTGCCAGTTTTGAGAGTCATATTTTTTAAGCCTTCAAGTTCCGAAAGAATTTGTTGCAAATAAATCGAATTTTGTGCGTCCAAAGTTAAATTTTTTGAAGAATTTAGCGAAGAACCGAGAATTGAAAGTCCAGAATTTTCGCTGGAAAGACCAGAAAGCCCTCCCAAAATCCCAAGACTGCTCAAATTTGAGAGGTCGCCTGCGGTAAGATAATTTTTTAATTCGGAAAGCTGAGCGTTTTTGTCGGAAAATGCCGTCGCTGTAGAGTTTTTTTCGGTTTCCAGATTTTTTGAACCTGAATCTTCATTTTTTGAAGAAGTTGTGTTTTTTGTACTGGAAAGCGCGTTTCTTCGTCCGCTGTAAAATTCCGCATTTCCCGGAATATAAAACCCTTTTCCGAGCGAAGGCGAAGAAATTGTCGGCATAGAAGTCGAAGGCATCTTCGGTTGAGCCGGAATTTCCAATTTTTTTTGAGCAGAATTCTCCTGAGCAAAAATTGGATTTTCAGTTTTTGCGCTGAGAGTCAAAACAAATACGGCAGATAAAAAAACAGTTTTTTTACAGATTTTCAAGGCTTTCTTCCACATATTGCAATCTCTGCTGAAGGGCAGTGATAGTTTTTTCCAGACGATTTTTTTCTTTTTCGAGTTTTTGTCTTGGATCGTCGTTTTTGTGCTGTTTCATAAGCTGGGCAACAGTGTCGGCAGGTTTTCCTTCAAGAATCTGCTGTTCTGCAGCCTGACGGTCTTCCGATTTTTTTATTGACGCAACTTTTTTCATATTGTCAAAGCCGATTGCCGGATTTACTTCCACCATTCCAACTTTTGTAATTTCCTTTGCAGTTGTGCGTGGCAGACACAAAACGCGGTCAAGATAATCTTCGTAACGAATATTTGACTTTTCGCAGAGAGCATGCGCCTGGCTCAAAAGCCTTCCAAATTCCTGCATCAATTTTCCGTTTACTTCTATATAGTCGCGACGAATTTTTTCAGTCAATTCCTTTAATTCAGGAGATTCTTCAATCGAAATCTTATAAATTCCAAGGCTTTCCGCTTTTTGTAGCAGGGCATGGAACTTAGCCCAAAACGCCGCATTGTGGGCTTTTCCACCAGCCATAATTTTTCCGCCGCTTTCGGCAAGTTTTTCTTCGTTTACAAGATGGTGGGTATATTCGTGAATCGCCGTATAAATAAGCTGATTGTCTTCCTTAAAATTTTTATTGTGCAGTAAAATTTCTCTGGTTTCCGGGTTGTAAAGTCCGTTTACCCTTGTCGATTCTTTTCCAGTCAAAATTACCTGAAAATCCAGTTCCGTCGGCTGAATTTCCAAAAGTTTTTGTTTAATAGTTTCGTTATCCATAAGTCGAATTATAGTCAAAAAATTTTAATTGGTCATTAAAAAAAATGCTCAAGACTTTCAAAAAATCAATTTTTAATTTTTGAATTTCGGGCCATTTTTGCTGCGCAAAAACCGGGCTTTTCGCACTTCCGCGTCTTCGCGCTCCATTGTTTTGCCCTGCAAAACAACGCCTTCGGCGGTGCTCCAATCCCTTGTCCAAATTTTGTATTTATTCCAAAAATCCCATCGAGTTTAAAATAATGCTTGCCGCAACGGTCGCTGCAGTTTCGGTTCTTAAAATTCTACATCCCATTGAGCAGAGCGTAAAATTGTTTTTTTCCAAAAGATCGCGCTCGTCGTCCGTCCATCCTCGTTCGCTTCCAATCGCTGCAACAATTTTTGCCGAACCTTCTTTTTCCAAAAAACTTCGTAAACTTTCTTTTGGGCGACGGTTGTCCAGGGCAATTAGTGAGGTTTCAAATTCGTTGTCGTTTTTTACAAGATTTATTGCTTCTGGAAGTGATTTTGCAACAACCAGTTTTGGAACATGGGTGCTTGCCGCCTGTGTTGTTCCGTCCAAGAGCATTTTGTATGCAGAGCCGTCAGAAACAACATTTGAGTCAAGATAAGATTTTTCGGTTAATTTAGTTCCAGTCAGAATAACTTTGCAGCAGCCAAGACCTGCAACATCGCGCAAAAGCCTTCGCAGCTGAATTGGACGCGGAAAACCAATAATCAAAGTGAGAGGATAAAGCGGTTTGCCACGGTTTTTTGGCACAAAAGAAAAACTGATTTGTCCGTCGCAAGAAATTTCTGTAATTTGAGCAATTCCTGCTGCGCCACCAATAATTCCTGCATCAAAAGTGTCGCCAGTCGTTTTGTGCAAAACTTTTATAATATGCTGTGCCCGTTCATCGTTTTTATTTAACGGTTTTGAAATTTCTTCACTCGTAAAAAGGCAAATGTTCATAAAAATTCCTGTTGTCTAAGAAATTTCTTAGAATGACCTAATTTTAGATTTTTTTTATAGATTTTACAACGAAAAGAAATTTATAATAAAATAAGTTGTTTTTTTTCTTAAAAGCTGTCGAATAATCGAGCGGGAGGTAATAATGCTTTATAAAAAGAATTTGTTCTTTGCAGTTTTTGCAACGCTCTTTTTTTCTTCGTGCGATCTTGATTTTAATTTAACTACGGAAACAACTCCTTCGACAACGCCCTCAACTGTTTCCTGGGATGCTTCTCAGAGCGATATTTTTGAACTTTCGGCAGATGTAACAACCGTAAATATTTCAAATGCAACTTCCGGAAAAACACTTTATTTTGTAAGAAGAAACACCGGTTCGCAAACTATCAGTTCAACAAATACAAGGACTCTTACGGCTGCAAGCCAGAGACAGTCTTCTTCCAGCACTTCAAGGGATTTTTTAGAACTCGATGAAGAACTTCCCAATCTTCAAAAAGGTTTTGCCGGTTGCTTTATTCCTGAGCAAATTGATTTAAAAAATTATGCTTCTTCTGCCCGCTTGGCTTCTGTTTCGTCCGAACCTGCAATCAGCGCAAAAGTAGGTGAAACAAAAAATATTTACGTGGACAATAACACCGATATTTCAAATTTTGTTCAAAAATCCGCAACTCTCCGAGCAGTTGGAACTTACTGCTATGTTTGGGTTGTAGACGATTTTTATTCTTCAACTGCCGCCGAAAATAAAGTTGATTCTGCAATTGCTCAAGAATATGCGGACGCCTTTGACAAGATGTATCCTATGATAACAAATGTTTTTGGAAAGGAATCTGATAAAATTTATTATAAGTATAAGTGGCGCAATATGGAAAATTACAGCAGCACTGGTGCAAAAATAAACATTGTTGTTTACGACATTGGAAACGATTATTCCCTTTCCGAAAATCAACAGTGCGGAATTGTCGGATATTTTTATGCAAAAGACTATTTTTTTAATTATTCAAAAGATGGAGTAACTTCAAATAACGGAAAATATTTTTATATAGATTCTGGATATGCAAATTCTAATTTTGACACTACGATTTCTACTTTGGCGCACGAATTTCAGCACATGGTAAATTATAACCAGAAAACTGTTTTGAAGGATCTGGACAGTGGGAAATGGTACAACGAAATGCTCAGCATGCTCTGTGAAGATATGATGCAGGAATATTTAGAAATTAAAGACGAAGATTCTCCTAAAGCAAGGACAAAAGTTTTTAACGAATATTACTACTATTCTGGAATTAGCGAATACAATTCAAAAAAACAAATTTGTTCGTACGCAACTGCATTTTCGTTTGGTTCGTTTATTGCCAGAAATTTTGGTGGAGCGGAACTTGTTCAAAAAATCAGTCAAAATTCTTATGTAGATAACGATTCAATAACAAATGCTGTAAATTCCTTAAATGGCACAAAGTACACTTACGATGATTTGTTTGAAAAATACTTGCTGGCACTTTTGGGAAATTCAACCTATACGCACAATAAAGATGCAAGATGTACGCTCAAATACAACTTTGGTGATAACAACTCAAATCCTTATGAATATCCAATGACCGCTTACAACATTTTTGAATATTCTTTTCCTGTGAATGAAGAAGAATATTATGGACCTGCAATTTTTAAGTGTGATGCAAAAAGTGTTGAGTTAAGAGCGGAAAATGGAATTTTAATTCACAGAATAGGAACTATTTCCAGTTCGAGCCTTTCCGTCAGTTTTTCGTCTGGAACGGACTCGGAAAAAATATATTTGATAATTCGATAAAAAAAGAGATAAAATTGAATGAAAAAAATGTTTTGTTTTTTTGCCTTTGCCTTGTTTTTTTGCGGTGCGATTTTTTCGTTTTCAAAAAATGACGAAGTTGTAGAAATCGAAGGCTTTATAAAATGGTACGGAAATTCGCCCGTGGGTTTTCCAGGAATTGTATGCGATGACGGAAGAATTTTTTCGTTAAAAGTTGCTGAAGGCGCGGATTTTGTTTTGGAAGATGTTACAAGTCTTCAGGGAAATAAAATTCATCTGGAAGGAAAAATTGACGAAAATCAAAAAAATGGATTTGAAGTTCTAAAAGACGGAGTTTTTATAATTTCGGCTTTTGAAAAAATATAAAAAACTTATTTTTGAGTGGAGTTTGTTTATGGAAGATTTTAATTTTTACAGAAATTTAATCAGTGTTTTTTTAGTTTTATTTTTTGTTTTGCCAGTATTTTCGCTTTGCCATGAAATAAAAGAGGCTTCGATTTTTACAATAAACGGTCAGGTGGAATTGAGAGAGGAGCCTGTTTTGTCTGGCAAAATTGTCGCAAAAACCTTGAACCACGAAGGCGGACTAAAAGTGCGCGCCTTAAAAATCAAGGAAGCTCAAAACGGAACTTGGCTTTATGTGCTCGTAAGAAGTGGTTTTTGGTCGGAAAATGGCGACTGGATTAAGCCTTATTCTAAGTATTGGATTTTTCTGGAAGACGAAACTAAAATTTTTGATTACGAAGAATGATTTTTAAGAAAATACAGTGGACTTACGCCGGATGCGACGGGCGGCAGTTGGCAGCGAAGCTGACAATGAGGGCTACCGAACCCAAAGCAGCCGGTTTTTCCAGTTATGGACAGCGCAATTTGCGCAAATTGTCTGGTTTTGGGCAAATTGCCGTCCAAATTTAAATCACATTTCTTTTATGACTTTTAAAAGTTTTTCTACGTCGTTTTCTGTGGTTGCCCAGCTTGTGCAAAAACGGATTACGGTGTGATTTTCGTCGTATTTTTCCATAAATCCGTACATTACTTTTTGCTCAAGCGACTGCAATTTTGAATTTTCGATTACAAAAAAAACTTGGTTTGTCGGAGAAACAAAATAAAGTTTGTAGCCTGCGGAGGTGAGCGCGTCCTGAATTTTTTGCGCGTAAGAATCTGCGGTTTTTCCGAGTTTGAGGTAAAGGTCGTTTTTGAAAAGTTCAGCAAATTGAATTCCGAGTAGCCGGCCTTTTGCAAGCAATGCACCGTGCTGTTTTATCTGTGTCAAAAAATGAGGAATCAGTTTTGGCTCTGGAACTACGACGGCTTCGCCAAACAGGGTGCCACATTTTGTTCCACCAATGTAAAAAACGTCGGTTAGGCGGGCAAGGTCTTTTAGACTTACGTCGTTTTCTTTGCTTCCGAGAGCATAGGCAAGGCGTGCTCCGTCGGCAAAAAGTGGAATTTTGTATTGACGGCAGATTTTTGAAATGTCGGAAAGTTCTTGTTTTGAGTAAATTGTTCCGAATTCTGTTGGCTGAGAAATGTAGACCATTCCCGGTTCAACCATGTGTTCCCAGTTTGCGTCGGCGTAAAAATCTTTTATGTAAGATTCGATAGTTTTTGCAGATAGTTTTCCGTTTTGAGCTTTCAGCGCGATTACTTTGTGGCCTGTGTATTCAACAGCTCCAGCTTCGTGAACTGCAACGTGTCCGCTTTCGGCTGCAATTACGCCCTGCCATTTTTTTAGAAGGCAGTCGATTACTGTTGAATTTGTCTGAGTGCCGCCTGTCAAAAACTGTATTTGCGCGTCTGGAGTTTCGCAGGCTTTGCGGATTAAAGTTCTTGCTTCTTCGCAAAATTCGTCTGAGCCATAGCCGCTTGTGTGCAGCAGGTTTGTTTCGAGCAGTTTTTTTATGATGGCAGGATGTGCGCCTTCCATATAATCTGATTGAAAGGCGAGTTTTTGCCCTTCGTTTTGAGTAGTTTTGTTTTCGTTCATTTTTATTTCCTGATTTATTCTTCTGTTTTTAGGCGCGGACACTGTTCAAGAATTACGTTGAGCGCCTGATTTCTTATCTGTTCGTTTGGAAAAACCATGGTGATTTTTGCTCCGGTTTTTGTCAAAATTTCGAGAAGCTTAAAATCGACATTTGTCGTTTCTTTTTGGTTTTCGTAACTAAGTGTTGGTAAAGAGAGAATGTTTTCGTATTTTATGGCGGTTGTGTCGCTGATTATCATATTTTCGTAAATGCCGTTTATTCCGCTGTTTACGACTTGTTTTGACGCAATGCTTGAACCCAAAAGTGCCGTCAAAATAAAGACTACCGAAAGATAAAGTTGGAAATTTCGGAATGGGATTACTCCGAGCAAAAGCGCACAGACTGCAAATGTTAAAATCGAACGCAAAGGAAAGTCTGACCTTAGAGCCATTTTTAATTCGCCACATTCTCTTTTTAATTTTTTAATTTTGAATGGAATTGAAATAATAAGTGCTGCAAAAATGCAGTAGCCGGCGATTGTAAATGCAATTGTTAAGTTTTTTACGTCCATTTTTTTTCCTTTTTGTTTAAAATTGTCTTAGTTTTTTGAGTTTACCTTTTTTAGCCAGAGTTTTAAAGTTTTTTTTGCGCTTTCGAAGGCGAGGTTTGCGTTGTCTACATCTTCTTCGGTTTGAATTAAAACTCTTTTTAAGCTGGCAACTTCGCTTTTTTGTGCGGAAAATTCCGTATTTTCTGGCAAAATTGCTTCAAAAAAAAGGTCACAGGTTTTGTAGGTAATGTTTTTGTATTCGTAAGTGTTTGGAAAACTGCAAAGATATTTTAATTCCACAGGTTTTGCCCCGATTTCTTCCATACATTCGCGGAGACAGGCTTGTTCTGCTGTTTCGTCTGGATCTACAAAGCCTCCTGGAAAAGCGAGAAAGCCTTTTTTGGGTTCTTTTGCACGTTCTTCCAGAAGAATTTTGTTTTCTTTGTCGCAGATTATTAGACCGACGGCACTTGCAACGTTGTTGTAAAGGTCAAAACCGCAGTCCTGACACAGCCATTTTCGGTTTTTGACATTTTTTATGTTTTTGCTTCCGCAGTTTGGGCATAAATTAAAATCGTTCATAAGCGCTCCATTTTATTCTCAAATTTTTAAGTTGCGATTTAATAATATAAAATCTCAAAATTGCATAACTTTTTGAATCCGGTTTTTTCGTAAACTTTTATTGCCGCTGTATTTTCTGTTTTTACAAAAAGTGTGCACTTTTTTGACTGCGCGGCAAGTTTTTGGCTTACGCTGTTCAAAAGCGCTTTTGCAAGTCCGCAGTTCCTGTATTTTGGAACCGTAAAAACTCCGCCCAAAAGAACATAATTTTTTCCTTGAGCGCTTACAGTCAGTTTGCAAAGAGGTACATTTTTGATTTTTCCGACAAAAACTGCTCCTGCCTCGACAAAATTTTCAAATTTTGCAAAGCAATGGTCTTCGTTAAAAAGTTCTGGTTCAAAAAGAATTTCTTCTTTTTCAAATTCAACTTGAAGCGGAAATACTCTTGAAATTTCCTGTCCGGTGCATTTTTCTACGGAAAGCTGTCGGTTCATTCTTGCAAGATCTTTTGCCGAGTCAAAACGTCCGTTTTCCATTAAAAAATATTCGATTTGAACTTTTGGTGTTTTTTCAAAACGGTTTTCGAGGATTTTTTTCAGCATTAAAGTGCCACTTTTTTCGCCTGAAATGCTAAAAATATATTTTATTGAATTTTCTTCAAAAAATTTTACAAAGGCGCTTTCGACTTCGCTTCGGTTTTTTCTGTAAACTTCTGGCAGACAGTGGTGAATTGAACTTCCCTGCCACCAGCTGAAAACTCCGTGAATTTCGCCAAAATTTCCTCTTAAAACGTAGATTGATTTTCCTCCGTGGAGAATTTCAGAATAAAGCGTGACTGAAAATTTTTCGTAAGGAAGCATATAACTGAGAATTTCGTTTTTGTCAGCATCCTGCATTAGTTCAATAAACATTTTCTACATATTTTAGCGTTAAAAGGTTAAAAAGACTAGACACGAATTTTTATTTTTTATATACTGAACAAATACGGCGTCTTACCCAAGTGGCTAAGGGAACGGTCTGCAAAACCGTGATTGAACAGTTCGATTCTGTTAGACGCCTTAAAAAGCGGTAGTGATTGCAAAATTACTTCCGCTTTTTTATTTCCGGGAGCCAATGGCAAAGCCTGTTCCCGTTTATATATATGTGCCCTTATGTAGAGTAAGGGCATTTTTTTTTGTATAATCAAAATATGCAAAAAGATTTTTACGACTTTGTTGTGGTTGGTGCAGGCGCGGCTGGTTTGACTGCGGCGCAGTACGGAGCCAGAAGCGGACTTTCTACTCTTTTAATTGATTGCGGCGAAACTGGCGGTCAGGCATTGAATATTTTTAATCTGGAAAATTTTCCAGGTTTTTTTCCATCGGTAAAAGGCTCTACTTTCATTCAGAATATGCTCTCTCAGACAGAGAGTTTTGGCGCAGAAATTCAAAAAACAAAGGTTCTTTCAATAGATAAAATCAAGGGAAAATTTTTGATCGAGACAGAAAATGGCAAAATTTCGGCTTATTCTGTTTTGATTGCAACGGGCGCAGCTCATAAAAAACTTGAAATTCCGGGCGAAGCAGAATTTAGCGGTCGTGGTGTAAGCTATTGCGCAACCTGCGATGGGCCTTTTTTTCGTGGAGGAAAAATTGTCGTTGTTGGCGGTGGCGACAGCGCGTGCGAAGAGGCATTTTATCTTTCTTCGCTTGCAGACAGCGTAATTCTTGTTCACAGACGCGGAGAACTTCGTGCTCAAAAGGCAATTCAGCAGAAAATTCAAAAAGTAAAAAATATTTCTATTCTTTACGACACTCAGGTTGAAAAAATTAACGGCAAATCAAAAGTGGATTCTGTTTTGCTTAAAAACAATGTTTCTGGCGAAAAAACAGAGTTTTCGTGCGATGCTGTTTTTGTTTTTGTTGGAATGAATCCGCGCACAGAACTTGTAAATATGCTAAAAAAAGACGAAGGCGGTTATCTTATTACAAATTACAAAATGGAAACTGCTGTGTCGGGAATTTATGCGGCAGGCGATGTTCGGGCAAAGCCTTTCCGGCAGCTTATTACAGCGGCTTCAGACGGAGCAATCGCAGCTCATCAAGCGCACGAATACGTAACCCTGCTTAAAAATTCAAAACAGTCAAATTCTAAAAGTGAATAAAAATATGATGAAAAAAAAACTTTTCCTTGTTTGCACAATTTTTGCTTTAATTGCCAGTTTTTGTTTTTCGCAGACAAAAATTCCTGAAGACGCGGATTTTTGGAGCGATTATCCTGCGGAAGAGCTTGCTGATTTTTTGGTTGGAAAAATGAGCAATGACGAACTTTTAAGCCAGATTTTAATGTTTGGTTGGGCAGGTGCAGAACCGAGCGAACTTTTAATAAAATGGGTTTATGAACGCGGACTTGGCAGCGTAAAAGTTTTTGGATGGAACACAGACAATACTCAGCTTGTCGCAAGTTCTGTTGCAACACTGCAAAAAAAATCACAGTCTCGAAAACTCCGGATTCCTCTTTTTGTGGCAACCGACCAGGAAGGCGGATGGATTCGACATGTAAAAGGCGAAACTTCCGAAACTCCTGGTAACATGGCAATTGGCGCAAGCGGTTATCCAATCGACGCTTATTATTCTGGTTATTACATAAGTCGCGAAATCAAGGCTCTTGGAATAAATATGAATTTTGCTCCGACCGTAGACAATTACACAAATTTACAGTCTTCGGTAATCGGTCCACGCTCTTTTGGGTCAAATCCTGACTTTGTAGGCCAGCTTGGCGCAAGCTTTTCTGCTGGTTCAATTGCGGCTGGAGTTATTCCGACAGCCAAACACTTCCCGGGACACGGCGACACAAGTCTCGACAGTCACGGAAATCTTCCTCAAATTGACATTGACTACAAAACCCTCGAAAACCGAGAGCTTGTTCCGTTTAAGTTTTTAATTGCCGAAAAAATTCCTGCAATTATGAGTGGTCATCTGAGTTTTCCAAAAATTATTTCAAACGGAGAACCAGCGAGCCTTTCAAAAGTTTTTTTAACCGATATTTTGCGCAAACGCCTAGGCTATGAAGGTTTGATTATTACCGACGATATGATGATGAACGGAGCGACAATGTACGCTGGAAGTTTGAGCCGGGCTTTTCGTCTTGCAATTGAAGCTGGAAACGACATCGTAATTTCTTCGACAACTGCGCGCTGGAACGAAAGTTTGTGGACTTCAAACCTTGCCCTCATGGAATCAAGCACGGTTTTTAAGCAAACTGTCCAAAAAGCCGCAAGACGCGTAATTTTATACAAATTGAATTATTTTAAGAGCAATAATGCCGCTCCTCTTTATCCAGATTCAGTAACCCTTGACCAGAAAATTCCAGACAGAGAAGGGCAAAAATTCTTTTTAAGCCAGGCTTGCCGTTCAATAACAGCCTACAAAACAGGAAAATGCCTGCCTTTTGCTCCTGACGAAGACGAACGCATTTTGCTTGCTGGGCAGACCCAGTTTCCTGATTTTTTTGAAGAGGCAAAAAAACGCTATTCAAACTGTGCGGAATTCAAATTCGACTACGAAATGGGGCCTAATCAGGCAGACTGGATGAGCCGCAATATTCAAACAACTGCAAAAAATTATGACACAATAATAATCTGTGTTGCAAATGAACGTAGCGCAATGATTGCAGATCATTTGAAAAATCTCGGCAAAAAAGTCGTAATAATGTCGGTTCTTTCTCCTGTTCCGGTGTTAAACTGCAAGTGGGCAGACACAATTTTGCTCGGCTACAGTTATTCTCCATACACCTTCAAAGCGTTATTTGGCGCTCTGAATGGCGAATTTGAAGCAGACGGCGAACTTCCGCTCAATTAAAATCGGGAATTTCCTTTTTTTTTGTGAATTTGTAGTCATTTGCGTGAGTATTCGGCAAAAGCCCTGCAATTCTGTCGTTTTCTTTTTGGAGCTGGAATTTTATCATCATTTTAAAAGCGTCCATTAAACTTTCAGGATTTGAGGCCTTTTCAATAAAACCGCTTTCCTGAAATTCCTTTATCAAATAATAGCAGGTTTCGATTGTCGAAACACATTCCGGATGCGGTTCTCGCTTAAAAGTAAAAATCGAACGGTATTCACTAGAAAAACTCAGTTTTGGAAGCGCCATGATATTTGTCGAAAGTTTAATCATTTTTTTTGAGCAAAACCACGTTGAATCAATAATAATTGCCAAAAGTTTTCGACCGTTCAGTTCTTCCTTAAAACCTTCCTTTTTAGAATTCCAGGCATTCTGGTCAGGATACAGCAAAACTGGAAAATACTGCGGATCCTGTAAAAGTCCGCACAACCGTTCATTTTTTGTAAAATCGATTCCCATAATAATTTCAGAATCAATTAAGCCAGCGTGAGCAATTCGTCCGGTTCCAGTGCGCTGCCTTTTAGCTTCTTTCGGATGCATTAAAAAAACAAATTTAATTCCTGGGTCAAAAGGCTTTAAAACTTTGCAGACACAACTATCTTTTGGTCTAAAACATTTGTAACAAAAATCGCGCATTTTGAAATTATAAAAAAAAATCAAACGAAAAGAAACCGTTTTTTATTTTTTCGGAGCACATTTTACGCTCAAACCGGCTTTCCGCCCTTCCGCTATCCGCTCCATTGCAGCACGAAAATTAAAAAATTTCCGTGCTGCAACTTCGGGGCTCCAATCCGGGCTGCAAGCCCGGTCGTGCGCTTTTAGCGCACACGTAAAAAAACGGGTTTTGCGCAAGCAAAAGCCGCAGCATGCGCCTGCATGCAAGCATCCGGGCTGCAAGCCCGGTCGTGCGCTTTAGCGCACACGTAAAAAAAACGGGTTTTGCGCAAGCAAAAGCCGCAGTGCGCAAAAAAAAGTGCCGCCCAAAATTTTGGGCGGCACTTCGGCCAAGTTTAGATTTTGTAGTTTCTAAAAATTATTTAGCATTTGCATTTTTTGACACGTAATTGTAGTCAGCACCAGTGTTTTCTGGAGCATTGTCTGTAAGACGGAATAAGTCGCCAATATCAAATACTCCGTTTTCATTACGTGGAATACGGTTAAATGAACCATCAGCGTTAAATCCATTAGCCCATTTTGTAATGTCTGTGTTTACAAATGTTTTTGCAACATCAACTGAAGTTCCGTCAGCGTTTACAGATTTTGCACCGTTAAAGAAGTAGTTGTTTTTTGAAGCAAGGCGTTTTGCAAGGTCTGGATCGTTAGAAGCGTCAAAGTTGTCGCCTGCGCCACCGTTTGCAGAAAGAACTCCATCTGCCTTAAATACTCGCGGGTTAGCAGCAGCTTTGCCTTTTCCGTAAAGAGAAACGTTGTAGTTTCCGCTTCCGTAAACTGTTACGTGGTCAAGAATAAGTGCTGGGTTAGAGTTACAGGTTACACCGTTTACTCCATTTCCCCAAGAAATTGAGTTGCGGAGAATATGTTTGATTGCGATTCCGTCGCCACCAAGTTTAAATCCGTTTCCGTCACCGTTTCCTGTTCCGTCGAGTTTTGTTCCGTTTGCGTAAGTAATACAGTTGTCGATAAGAACTGCGCCGATTGCACCTGTTTCTACCTTAGAGTAGAAGTCCCATCCGTCGTCTACGTTGTGGTGTGCAATACAGTTACGGAATACGTTGTTTTCGCCTGATGTAAGTTTAGAAGCAAATCCGTCTGCATTGTTCTGAGCCGGGTCAGAGTTTCCGAAAGATTCGCAGCCGTAAATCAAGTTGTCGTGTGGCCATTTGTCAAAAGTTTCAGAAGAACGTCCAGAAATCTGAATTCCTGTATCGCCGTTAAGGTAAGTATCTACCATTCTGATTTCATTGTAATTTCCTGCAACTTGGAGCGCTTTTACGTCTCCTGGAGTACCTGTAATATCGAATCCCTGGAGTGTCCAGTAGCTTCCGTAAAGGTTTACTGCAGTAACTTTTGCCTTAGATTTTGAGAAGTCGATGATTGGGCGTGTTCCAACGTCTGCGATAAGATATTTTCTTGCTTTTGCAGTACCGTCGTTTCCGCGCTCAATTTCGATGCTCTTTCCAGGATAGTAAGTTCCTGCTTTGAGAATGATTTTCTGTCCAGGCTGGCAGTATGCAACTGCTGAACCCAAGTCGAGAGGATCATCGCTTGTGCCTTTTCCGAATGCATTTGCGTTTGGAGAAACATAAAGAACTTTGCCATTGTATGTTTTTGAAATAATTGTGTGAGCGAAAGTTACTGGCTTATAGTTTATTTCGTAGTCGTTATCTTCTGCGTTGAACTGAGCAATAACTTTTTTAGGAGCAGGACGCCAGTTGTCTTCTGGATCGAAGGTAACGAGAAGGTCGTTCATATTCTTGCTGATTTTGATTGTTTTTTTGTAATCAGCAAAAACTTTTCCTGCTGGAACCGTAATTTTGTCTCCCTTGATGAGAACTTTTCCGTCAGTTGTTTTTACACTGATAGTTCCGTTTGCATTTGTTGTAAATGCGAATGGATATTTCTGATTGTACCAGGTTGTTGGACAGTCGATTGTTGTTGAAAGAGGAACCAGTTCTGGTGGTTCTTCTTGAGCTGGAGGGTCTTTTTCAGGATCAGTGATATTTAGAACAACATCAGAGAATGTTGCGTTACATCCGCGTGCTACTGCAAAACCAATGTAAATATGGTCTTTGTCGAGCTGGAGAAGTTTGTTGTTCTCTGGATCGTACATTATGAATTCTTCTTTTGTGTCTTCAGAAGGGATTGCACGCTTGTAGATTGCATGGTAACCAGTGTTGTCTTTTTTGAGAGTAACGCGATATGTGTCGCCTGTCTTGATTGCATCTGAGCCCTGATCATAAGAGAAAGCGTCTGATTTGCTTGTTGCGTGAGATTTTATTCCTTCGTCGCCAAGCGCAATAATTTCGTCAGTAAGTCCGCTTACAAAACGAGCGCCAATTCCGTCTTTAATTTCTTTTTTTGCACCGTTGATGTGTGTTGTAAATTTGCGTGTAATAACTCCTGCCGAGTTATTATACGCAATCATCAAAGGCTGTCCTTCAACGCCAAGACGGTCGAGTGCAAGAACACCAAAACCTTCCTGTCCGTCAGCCATTGGATTGTGATAATCTACGTAAACTGTAGCTGTAAGTTCAAAGTTCTCTTTTTTAGGATCAATTACTGTGTAATAGAAAGAAATTCCGTCAAAGTAACTTTCGAATTTACCGCCTTTTTCAAGGATATTGCCAGTATTTTCGTCGTAAGTACATGAATAAAGTTTAACTTTAAGGTTGTTTGGATCGAGAAGTTCAAAACGGTTGCGAGCAGGATTCGTGGAAGTTCCAAATTCTGTGAATGTCCATACGCGCTCTTTTTCTTCACGCACGAGTTTGTGCATTGCTAAAGAAGCGACTCTTTCTTTGCCACGAACAGCATAAACTATAATGTCGCTGAAATCTCCGTCTTTAAGACCTTTGATTTCTGCAGAAAGACCTTTTGTTGAAGGAAGTTCTTTTGTTTTGCCTTTTTCTGTGTAAGAAACAATATAATTTTCGGCTTCTACTACAGGATTCCATTCTACTAAAAGTGTGCTTTTGCCGATATTCAAAACGTTTAAAACAGGTTTTGTGAGTGGAAGGCTAAAGTCGAATACAACAGGATCTGAAGCCTTTGCTGTTGATTCGTTATTGCGCTGTGTATAAACAGTGAATGTGTATTTTCCAGAAAATTCAGGTGTGAATTCAGAATGTTTTGCGGCTCTGCGCGCTTTTCCGAATGTGTTTTTTACAGGGCTTCCAAATGGACCTTTCATTTCTACATAGCCTTTGTCGGCTGTTTTGGCGTCTGTAGGAGCGTTAAAATTTACGGTAATTTCGTTTGGATTTCCTTCGCTAAGACCTACAGATGTGATTTTTGGGGCTGCAACGCTTGACCAGTCTGGACGCGCTGACTGAGCAAATCCAAAAAAAGCAAGGGCTGCAAAAATTCCCAAAGAAACAATTTTTTTCATCTTGTTCTCCCATAAAAAGTCAAGCTTAAAACTTAAGTTTTAGAATTGACTTTTTATTGCAATTTCGTAGCAAACTGAGAAATTGCAATTGATTAGTAAGTTTGCAACGCAAACTTGTAGAGATAAAAACAGACACCATTTTCGGCTGTTTTTATTCTATCTTCTGTATTAACAAAAAACGCAGACTCTCGTTTTAGGAAAAGTCTGCGCGCTTAATTTAGTTAGAATTTAGTTACTTTCCAACGTTGATTTTGTAGATGTTGATACCTGATTTTTTAGAGAAAACTGTGTAAGTTCCGTCAACAGAAACTTTTACAGAACCTTCAGAAGCAAGTCCGCCTTCACCGTTAACATCTTTGTCCATTGAAAGTTCTGCTACAGTTTTTCCGTCTGGTCCAATTACAACGATAGAGCGCATATCTGTTTTTGAAGTAGAGTTTCCCCAAACAGTGATTGTTTCACCTGCTTTTACAGGGAAAGAAACTGAACGTGCAGAAGCGTTTCCACTGCCCTGAAGCTGAAGAGCCATGTTGAATTCTTCGCCGTTTGCTGCTTTGTGCAATGGTTTTTTAGCAATGTTCATGTATTTTTCGGTTGTTGCATGAAGAACGAAACCATCTTCTACAGCTTTGTCTTCTGTAATAGTTCCTTTTTCCTGGTCTTCAGCGCTAAAATAACCTTCTGCGAATGCTGCTGTACAAAGCATAAGACATGCAGAAATAATACCAACTAACTTTTTCATTAAAAGCCTCCTCGTTTTGGCGTTCCTAAATCATAGAACAAATAAATTATTTTTTGGATACGCAGTTTTTATGTTGAATAAACAGCGAATAAAAACTGCTATGTTCTAGTATACAATAAAATCGGGAAAAAATAAGGGCATTATTTGCAGAATGACGATATTTAAATGATTTTTTTGCAAAAAAAATAATAAAAAAAGCAATATTTTATAAGTATTTTGCAAAAATATGCGTTTAACCGAAAACTTAGCCCGGATCGGAACGGCGCACAGCGTTCAAAAGGTGAAAAGAAGTTTTCGCCTTTTGAATGGAGCGAAAGCGGAACCGTGCAGAGCCGGTTTGTGAGTAAATTGCGCTCACAAAAAATAAAAATAACGAAGAATAACCATAGATTTATTTGAAAAAAGATTTTATACGTTGTAAAATTTGACTGTCTTTGGAAATTTCGTTTTTTAGAGGTTTTCTGGATATTTATTGCTCACAAAAAGAGGTTTTTATGGCAGAGAAATATGATTTTAGTATTGAACAGCTCGGGCCTTGCAAAGTTCATTCACCGATTGAACTTTCTACAAAGCATGGTGATTTTCGTGCAAACTATGTAAAAGATTCTTCGTTTGTAAGATATGCGGTAAATGTTTTTGAAGATTCACCAAAAGAAGACAACCTTGATGTTTCCAATCTTATGCAAAAAGCTGGTCCTCGTGAATACATTTATTTTAATCCGGCTCATGTAAATGCAGGTATTTGTACTTGTGGCGGTTTGTGTCCTGGTTTGAACGATGTAATTCGTGCCGTTGTCCGCTGTCTTTATTATCGGTATGGTGTAAAAAAAATCCGCGGTTTTCGATTTGGTTTTAAAGGTTTTTTTCCAGAAAGCGGCTTTGATACGATTGATTTGAATCCTGATTCGGTTGATGACATTCACAAAATCGGAGGTTCTTTTTTAGGAACTAGTCGTGGTGGCGGAAACCGTACGGCCGAAATTGTTGATGCCATTGAATCGTTGAATATAAATATGCTTTTTATTATTGGTGGCGATGGAACTCAGCGCGGTTCGCTTGATATTGCAAATGAAATTGAAAGACGCGGTTTAAAAGTTTCAGTTGTTGGAATTCCTAAAACTGTTGACAATGACCTTTTGTTTATTGACCGTTCTTTTGGTTTTGAAACTGCGGTTCAGCGTGCGACGGAAGCGGTTTCTTCAATTCATATGGAAGCTTTTAGCCAGATTAACGGAATTGGTCTTGTAAAACTTATGGGACGAGAATCTGGTTTTATTGCAACTGAAACGGCGATTGCGAGTCACGAAACAAATTTCTGTCTTATTCCTGAAGTTCCTTTTGAATTGAACGGTCCGAACGGATTTTTGGAACATTTGGAAAAAAGAATTATGGAACGCCATCATGCGGTAATTGTCGTTGCTGAAGGCGCGGGACAGGATTTGCTTGCTACTACTGACGAAACCGATGCTAGTGGCAACAAAAAACTTGCAGATATCGGCCTTTTTCTGCGCGACAAGATAAATGAATATTTTAAGTCGAAGGATATTCACATCAACTTAAAATATGTTGATCCAAGTTACCAGATCCGTTCTTCTGTAACCACTGCAAACGACTCGATTTATTGTGAACGTCTTGGAAGTTATGCGGCGCATGCGGCTATGGCAGGAAAAACAAAGATGGTCGTAGGGCTTGTAAATAACAAATATGTTCATTTGCCGATTCAGATGGTAACTAGAAGACGCAATTTTGTTGATCCAGAAGGCGCTTTGTGGCGCGATGCTTTGGATGCGACAAGACAGCCGATTCTTATGGTAAATAACCTTAATACTCTTCCAGAAAAATATATGAAAATGCGCGAAACTCACGATTAAGTTTTTGAGCAAAATTAAAAGATTAAATGAATAAAAAAGCCTGCTGTAAAAGTTGAAGTTTATCTTCAAAAAAACAGCAGGCTTTTTTATAACCAAATTTTGAAAAAACGAATTTTCTTAAGTTGTTAAAGTTTATCAATAAGCATTGAACATTTTCCGCTTGGAATTGGCAGAGTTTTTTTCTTTTGATCGAGAATATTGATTGTAAAGTAATAGAGCTTTTCGCTTTCCATTTGGATTTCCCAACCGCGGACAGATTTGTTGCTCAAAATTGTGATTAAGTTGCGTTTGAGGGAAAGTTTTTCGATTCCCATAATTTCGAGGTTTGGAATAATCCAGTCTACTGTTTTTCGTGGTAAGCTGATTGAAAGACCGATTACGTTTTCTATCATAAGTGCGATTGTTGAAAGTCCGACAGACTGAAGATAGCGCTGTTTTGGATATTTTGGATCTGATTCCATAACGGCATGACCCTCTTTGCAAGGTTTGTATGCTTCGTACATATCGCCTTTTTTTCCGTTTGCAGGCTGTAACCCTTCGAGAACAAAATAAAGGTGTCTGATTGCACATTCGCGGGCAAGAGCATAGTGCTGGTATTTTTCCAGACCTTTTATAACCATAAAGTTGAATGCTGGATAAACTGCGCCACAGAAACCTTCCCCGTTTTCGTTGAAGTTTGGACTGTCTGCGCTCAATGTTGGGAACGGATGGTCTGTTCCAAAAGTGCAAGGGTTTGAAAGATGGTCGATTAAAGCGTCTGCGCGGTCAGCATTTGGAATTTCTGCCAAAAGTGGCCAGAAACCGGCGATGGTTTTTTGAGAAAGCTTTTCCTCGTTTTTGTCCAAATCGTAGTAAAAACCTGAATCGTTGTCCCACATCATTGAGTTGATTCTCGTTTTGAGGGAAAAGTATGCGCGTTTGTACTGGAAACTTATTTCCTTGTCGTTGAGAATGTCGCCCAAAGCGCTCATATGCGCACAGTTGATTGCCATTGCAGAGTTAAAATCGACTGCATAATAAGTGTTTTGTCGAGGCGAATTGAACATTGTGCTTGCAGAGAATGGCGCGCTGTAAAGACCGTTTGGCTGTTTGTAAGTTTGGTCCACCCATTCCATGTATTTTTGAAGAACAGGCATAATCTCTTTTACGCGACGTTTGTTTGCAGATTTGTGGTAAAGATTGAATTCTGCCCAGGCAAAGAGCGGAAGACCGATTCCTTCAGGGTTGTCTTCTGTAAAAATCGGGCTACCTGTTTTTAAATCGTATTTCCAGCGGATTGCGCCGTTTGGTTCCTGTTTTGAGTAAAAATAATCAAGGTTTTGGTTTGCCGGATAATTGCGGTTTGAATAAACGAGAAAGAATGAAGAAAAAATAGATTCAAACTGGTCAATCGTGGCAGAAGCTATTGTGTTTGGGGTTTTTGGTTCTGTTGTTGAAGTTAAAACAGGATTTCCATCGTTGTCCTGAGGATAGACAAAATAACCGTCGGTTGGATCTTCTGTGAGTTTTGAATTTAACCAGAACCCCGAAAGCCAAGTCCATGTTTTGTCGTAGATATCTACAAAATCCTGATCGTAGAAGTGAATTTTAGGAAAGTCGCGTTTGTTCACAATTGCCCCTTAAATATAATGCGTAAAAAATAAACTACAAATGAGTGATTATTCTGTGATTATATCATAAAAAACAGAATTTTACGTAAAAAAAACAATTTTTTTACAGCAAAACGTAGCCCGGATCGCCACGGAAAGACCGCAGCGAAGCGAGGACTTGAAGTAAGAGCCGGAAATTCCGAAAAATGTGCATTTTTAACCGGAAAATTTTGGTTTTAAGACCAAATGTGCTCCAAATTTTTATTATTCGTTACGGACTGTGTTAAAGTACAGGCGGATTTTTTCGTTTGAAACTTTGTGCCGCGACTTTAAGAACAGAGTATGCGTTTTTTCGTTGTAAATGTAACCCGACGAATTGTAAGTTTCGAATCGAGGGTCTGTGTGAAATGAAAGTCCGTAAATTTCGATTCCGACAAAAGGTTTTATTCCATTTATGATTATGTAATGAGAATCGCCTTGCTTGAACGAAACTGTGATTAACGCTTCGGAAGAATTTTCGTTTTCTTCGTAAGTTATGTTTGAGGCGCAAGTCCAGGCCCAGACTGTTTCGTTTGAAGTTTTGTCCATTACAAGCGAATGCGGATAATTTGCGTTGTTTTTTATCAGAACCGGGTAAAGTTCTGCAAGGGTGCGGAGGTCTGTTGCTTTGTTCTGGGCAAAAGCCGTGTTTATGAGCATGTAGCCGCCTGCGCAATATTCTGGAACTGCAAAGAGTTTTCCGTAGTCAATCAGGACGGTTCCGGTTTCGACTGTCTGGACAAATCCTGCTGCAAAATCCCTGTCGTGCAGGGTGAGAGTGTCGTCAGAAACTGAAAGATTGCATGCCTGTGTGATTGAATTTAAGCACTGTTCTGTAACTGGCTGGAATGCTTCTGCAAGCGGACTGTCTGCTTTTTTGAGCGAGAGATAAACTTGAAGAATAGAGGTTGCCTGAAGGAGGGTTGGCTGAAAATCCTGAATCGTTGCTGGAAGGGCGGCAAGGAGCTTTACATTTTCGAGCTTTTCGTTTCTGAGCAGGTAGTCTGCAATGTTGTCAGCAGAGAAAACGTCGATGGAATTGTGTTCGATGGCATTTTGAATCATTGACGCAAAATTTTCATTTGCCATTACAAGGCTCGGATTCATTGCTACGAGAGTATTAAAGTATGGCGAAGTAAAATATGTTCTTCTTGCTCCGTTTTTGAACGAATCTGGAACCGCTTTGATTGCTTCCTGATAGCGCGATTGAGAAGCCATTTCTGCTACAAAAGCGGCAACTACAGTTTCCGAAATCGTAGAAGAATCTGAAAATAACGAATTTGCCTGAGAAACAAGCGCGTTTCTAAAATCGCTGACTGTTGTTTCGTAGGCTGCGGCTGTTGCTGTCTGAGAATCCGTAGGAATAGAAGCAAAACTGAATGCCTTTGTCGGGTCAAGACGGGTGTACATTGCAAGATTTGCGTTTTTTGTAAGGATAATTTGAGTGTCTTTTATCTGATTTGCAGACATTGTGTAAGAAATGTTTTTTGAACTAAAAAGTTGTTTTGAGCGGCTCTGTTCTGTAACTGAATAGCCCGAAACCGGACTATAATAGAGAGAAAGCGAAGAGTCGTTGTCTGGTAATTGGGCGGCGATTGAAAGGCTTGCGCGTGGAGTTATGTCGCTTACCGTAAAAGTGAGAGCTGTGTTTTCTGTAAAGTTGAATTTAAAACTTTGCGGAGAAGGCTGTTCCCAGGAAAGCAAGGTGAGCGGAGTTTGATTTTGAGTTTTTGAATTGAGGAGAACAGCTGGATGAACGTCGTCCGCCGTAAACGAAATTCCCTTAAAAGAAATGCCGACTGTGTTTTTGAGCGACATGTTGCCGTCGGCATCCTGCGTTTGAGAAACCGATATTCTTAAAAGGCCTGCATTTTTTAAAATAACTGATTCGCTTCTAAATTGGAGAATAAAAATTCCGATAATAATAAAACCGTAAAGGAAGGTTAAACCGAAAGCTTTTCTAAATGGATGTCTAAACATTTGCTTTTTAGTCTATCTGATGAGAGCAAAATTTTCAATGAGAGGAAAAATGAAAAAACTATTTCAAAAAAGAACGGTAATTATTTTTAGCGTGGCGTTTTTTCTGGCAGTGGTGAGTATTCCTGTAGCCTTTGCCCAGGATTCGCAACTGGCAAATTCGTCGCAGGAAATTCAATTTGTGCAAAATTTGAGTTCAGTCTTGCAGAATGGAACAATTGAGCAGGCTTTGAGTCTTTTTGAGTCGATTCCTGAAAATTTAAAGAACGACACTGAACTTTTGTGCTTGAAAGGCAGTCTTTTGCTTTCTTCTGGAAAAACGGAGCAGGCGGAAAAAATTGCTTCATCGCTTTTTGAAAAAGAACAAAAAAATATCGAAGTTCTGAATTTGAATTTTATGGTAGCAAAGCAAAAAGGCGACAAGGTGAATAAGGCAAAGTTCATAAAGCAGATTCTCGCAATCGAACCGTACAATGCCGAGGCAAATATTGAGCTTGCAGACGAACAGTCGCTCAAAAAAAATTGGCGCAACGCCCGGGATTATTATAAAAAAGCGCTTTTTGGCGACAGAACCAACGAAGAAGCGCTGCTTGGTTACGGAAAAATGTGTTACTATATGGAAAAAGACGATGACGCAAAAGACGCTTTTAACAGACTTTATAAACTAAATCCTAATAATCCGCAGGTAAATTCATATCTCGGAAAATACGAAGCGGAAAATACTCAGTATAAAAAAGCGATTGAATACATAAAAACCGCAATAAAAATTGACCCTTCAAACACTGATTACTGGTTTGATTTAGGAACATGGAGCCGCATGACAGGAGATTATTCTGGCGCAGAGTCTGCCTGGAAGCAGGCAATCACGCTCGAACCGGAATATTTTCTTGGTTATGCGTACCTTGCTGGTCTTTACGATGAGCAGGGGCGCAACGAAGATGCTCTTTCTTACTATCGTTTGACTGTCGAAAAAAATCCGCAGTACTATTACGCTTACGAAAGTCTTGGAATTCTTGCATGGGGAGCTGGAAGTTGGGAGGAAGCTCAAAAAGCATTTGAACAGGCCCTTAAAAAAAATCCAGACAGTATTTCTTACAAATTGATGATAACAGCCTGTCTTTTTAAGCAAAAGAAAAATCTAGAACTTCGAACTTTTACCGAAGCGCTGATGAAAAAACTCACGAACAGACAGAGCCTTGATTACAAAATCGTGCGAATGTATCACGACCGTGGCGGAGACTCAGACGTTGCTCTTAATATCTCTAAAGAAACAAACCGCACAAAAAAAGGCAGATATTTATTCTATCTTGCGCTTTATTATGAACTTATGGGCAAAGACAGCCTGGCCCAAAAATATTATAATGAAGTTACTGCCATGCAGAGCCCGATGTTTTTTGAATACAGACTGGCTCAGTGGGCGAGCGGAATAAAATAAAAAATCCTAAAAATCCCCGAGTGGAGAATTTAAAAATGAGTCAGACAGAAAAAGTTTTGAAATTTGACGATAGAGAAATCATTCTTATAGGAACAGCGCATATCAGTCAGGAAAGTTGCAATGAAGTAAAAAAAGCGGTCGAAGAAAAATCGCCAGACTGTGTTGCAATCGAACTTGACGAAGGTCGCTACAAATCTCTAAACAACCCGGAAGACTGGAAAAATCTTGACATTGTAAAGGTCTTGAAAGCGAATCAAGGATTTTTGCTGCTTGCAAACCTTGTCCTTTCCGGTTTTCAAAGAAGGATGGGGAGCAATGTCGGTGTAAAACCTGGAGACGAGATGCGTGCGGCGGACAATTGTGCAAAAGAACGCAACATTCCTGTCGCAATGGTAGACCGCCCGATTCAAGTAACCTTGCGTCGCGCCTGGGCTGTAAACTCATTCTGGGGAAAATGCAAATTGATTTCCGCCCTTCTTGCAAGCGCCTTCGACAAAGAGGAAGTAAGCGGAGAACAGATTGAAAACTTAAAAAACTCTTCCGAAATGGACAGCATGATGAAAGAGTTGGCAGATTATATGCCAGTTGTAAAAAAAGTTTTAATCGACGAACGCGATCGCTATCTTGCAAGCAAAATTTGGGATTGCAAGGGCCATAAAACGCTTGCTGTTTTGGGCGCAGGACATCTTTTGGGTGTTGAAGCTTATCTAAAAGAACTTGCCGCTGGAAAAACCTCCTCCGACGTTTCTGATATATCAGAAGTTCCTTCAAAAAAAGTTGGTTCAAAAATTGCAGGCTGGACAATTGCCGCACTCATCGTTGCTCTGATTGCAGCAGGTTTTGTTTACGGCGGAATTACGAAAGGTGCGCAGCTTCTTGGAGCGTGGGTTGTATGGAATTCAGCACTTGCTGGACTTGGAACAATTCTTGCATTTGGACATCCGCTTGCTGTTTTGACGGCCATTATCGGAGCGCCGTTTACAAGTCTTTGTCCTCTCGTTGGCGTCGGCCTTTTTACTGGGCTGGTTCAGGCAACATTTTGCAAGCCAAAAGTAAGCGACATGGAAACTCTTCAGGACGATTTGACCTTAAAAGGCTTTTACAAAAACCGAATTCTCCGTGTCCTCCTCGTTTTCTTTTTGTCGTCTCTCGGTTCTTCAATCGGAACTTTTGCCGCAGGAGCAAATTTTGCCGTTGTAATTGCAGAATTTGTAAAAGGTATTTTCAAAAAATAAAAAGGAGCGCATTTTCCGACGTAAAAATATTTTTCGTCAGCGTTCCTTTTTTTAACAAAACCGGTGTTGCGTGGTTGCATTGCGCCGCTTTGCTTCGCAACGCGCTTTGCGCGCCACTCCACCCCGGGCTAAGTTTTAGTTTTTCGCCTTACTTTGCAAACAAAAGCTTTATCATTTCTTTAATGCTTTCTATTTTTGTGCTTCCGTTGTCTTTTTCCGGGGCAAGTACGCTCGTAAAGCCCAGATCTCCAGCTGTTTTAATCCGTTGCTTCAGCCTTGCAACAGGTCTTATTTCTCCCGCAAGTGAGAGTTCTCCGGTAATCACTGTGTTTTCTGGAATTGAAAGGTCTGTTCTTGCAGAATAAAGGCTTGCTGCCAAAGCCGCATCAATAGAACTTTCTGTGAGGCGCACTCCGCCTGCAACATTTATATATAAATCCTGGTCGCTGAATCGTATTCCTGTGCGTTTTTCCAATACTGCCGCAACCCGTGCCACTCGTGCAGAATCAATCTTGTCAGAATAAACCCTGCTTATCGAAGATTTCGCTGGGACTGTCAATGCCTGAATTTCTACGATAAAAGCCCTGCTTCCTTCAAAAACCGCAGTATTTGCAATTCCTGCCGGCATTTTTCCAGAGCGCTTTGTAATGAACATTGTGCTTGGATCTCCAACGCCTTCAAGTCCTTTGTCTGTCATTGCAAAAATTCCAAGTTCATCGACAGAGCCAAAGCGGTTTTTTTGCGCTCTCAAAAACCTTACTTCGTCGTCATTCCTTTCAAACGAAATCACTGTATCGACCATGTGCTCAAGACTTTTTGGACCGGCGATATTTCCTTCTTTTGTAACATGGGCCGACATTATCAAAACGCTATCGCGGCTTTTTACCCAGCCTGTAAGCTCATTCGCGCAGAATTTAAGTTGATTTATTGTTCCTGGAACAATTCCTGCTTCAACCGAATAAACCGTCTGAATCGAATCTATTACCACAAAAAGCGGATTCAGGGCAGAAAGAGCATCTTTTATGTCTTCAAGCCTCATTGTGCATAAAATTTCAATTCCTTTTGTATCCAGGTTTAATCTGTCTGCACGACCTTTTAGTTGGCCCGCGCTTTCTTCTCCAGAAACATAAAGAACTTTGCCATATTTTTTTGCAATTGCTGCCGCTGTTTGAAGCATCAGCGTAGATTTTCCAATTCCTGGTTCTCCACCAATTAAAATTGCACTGCGTTTCATTGCTCCGTCGCCTAAGACGCGGTCAAATTCTTTAATTTCTGTCAAAACACGTGCGTTTTCTTGGGCCGTTACCTTTGCCAGAGGAATTGGCTTAATTTTTTCTGTTGCGTTCTGCCCAAAAGCGGCTGCTGTTGAGTTTGGGTCGGAAAAACATTCTTCTAGAGTATTCCATGAACCGCATTCAGGGCAGCGACCAAGCCAGGTCGGCTGTGTGTAGCCACATTCCGAGCATTTATAGACTGTGATTGATTTTTTCTTTGCCATGTTTTTATTCTACCGAATTTTTGCTTAAAAATATCAAAGATTTATAAAAATCGGCATTTTTTTTTGTAAAAGTACTAGACATATTTTTTATTACGGATTATATTTATGTCAGCTTGTAAAAAAGCTGATAAACTCTCTCCGATGTCCAGCTTGCTGGACGGCAGGGTTCGCTAAAAACGTTGTCTTTAGCGAACCCTGTTTTTTTTATTGCTACGGTAATTAGAATTTCTTTTAGAATTACCGCAACAAATAAATTTTACTGATTTACTATGGTTCCAGCCGGCACTGATTTTATAATCCAGGTGTTTCCGCCTATTACGGCGTCTTTTCCGATTACTGTTTCTCCGCCGAGAATTGTTGCATTTGCGTAAATTGTTACATTGTCTTCGATTGTTGGGTGTCGTTTTTTGTCTTGATAATTTTTCTTTACGCTGAGGGCTCCGAGTGTTACGCCTTGGTAGATTTTTACATTTTTTCCAATGACGGTTGTTTCGCCGATTACAATTCCTGTTCCATGGTCAATAAAAAAACTTTCACCGATTTCTGCTCCTGGGTGAATGTCAATTCCTGTTTTTCCGTGGATGTATTCGCTCATAATTCTTGGAATTACAGGAACTCCACATTTGTGAATGTAGTGGGCGAGTCTGTAGACAACAATTGCTTCTAATCCTGGATACGAAACTATTACCTCTTCATCACTTTTTGCCGCTGGATCGCCTTCAAAAAGTGCAATTACATCGAGATGGATAAGGCGGCGAATTTCTGGCAGAGCTTCGATTAAGCCAAGTGCGGTTTTTTCTGCTTTTTCGTAATATCCGGATTTTTCGAGATCTTCTTCGGAGATGCTTTCGTTGCGGACTGTTCTTTCGTAAACCAGTGCTTTTTGGATTTCTTTTGTAAGCATGTTTACGATTTTATTGACGCGTTCACCGGTTACGTAGCGCAAATTGTGCCGGTCAATGTCTTCTGCTGTCCTGTATCCCGGAAAGACGAGACATTGCAACTCGTTTATTACAGAAACAACATTTTCTCTGTTTGGAAAACTGTTTATTCCTTCGCCATTTATTCCGCCGACTTCTTCATACGATTCGAGAATTTTGTCAACCAGTTTGTGCATGTCCATTTGGCTTCCTCTAAAAAGAAAAATATTACGTTAGAAAACTAGCATAAAATTCAAGAAAATACTATATTTTTTAGAAATGAATTATTTTGCTCTTGACGAAAAATTGTATGTTCTATACACTTCTATAACACGTCATTGTTGACCTGCTCTTGTAGCTCAGTAGGCAGAGCACATCGTTGGTAACGATGAGGTCAGCGGTCCGATTCCGCTCGAGAGCTAAAAGCTAACGCTTAATAAGCATTTTTGAAAATCTTTTTAGGAGAATATAAAAATGGGTAGCAAGAAAAAGACATCAATTGATATTATTGCCCTTCAGTGTACAGACTGCAAACGCAAGAACTACACAACAACTAAGAATCGCAAAAATATTACTGGCAAACTTGAAAAAAATAAGTATTGTCCTTTCTGTCGCAAAGAAGTATTGCACAAAGAAACAAAAGCAAAATAAGCTTTTAAATTTTATATAAGGCTGTCTTTTCTTTAAGACGGCTTGATATATTTAGGTCGGTAGTTCAGTTGGTAGAGCATCGGTCTCCAAAACCGAGTGTCGCGAGTTCGAGTCTTGCCCGGCCTGCTATTAAAATTAGTTTTTTATAGAGGAAAATTATGGCAAAAGCAGTTGATTTTATCAAAGAATGTGGTGCTGAACTTAAAAAGGTTGTTTGGCCAACAAAAGATGATGTAATTTCATCTGTAAAAGTTGTTGTTATTTCTTCGATCATCATTGCCGTAATCCTTGGCGCATTTGATCTTCTGTTCTCTGCTGGAATGGGTCTCCTTTTTCCTGCTGCATAAAAGAGGATTTTGATTTATGTCTAAAAATTGGTACATAGTTCATACTTATACTGGTTACGAAAAGAAAATTCTTCGCACTGTTAATCAGATGCTCGAAGCTAAAGAACTTGATTCAAATATTATTACAGATGTAAAAGTTCCAGAAGAAGAAGTTGTAGAAATTAAAGACGGAAAAAGACGCAGCAGAAAAAATATGATTCTTCCAGGATATATTATGCTGGAGATGGATTTGCCGGAGTTTGGCTGGAAAGATCTTTGTGGAAAAATTCGTCATATCCAGGGAGTTACAGGTTTTGTAGGAACTAATCCTTCTGAAAGACCACGTCCTATTTCTGCCGAAGAAGCAAAAGCTCTTCTTCTTAAAGCTGGCGAAATTAAAGGCGAGAAAAACGTTAAGATTAAGCAGAATTATGCAATCGGTGATCAGGTAAAAATTACTGAAGGTCCGTTTGCAACATTTAGCGGTTCGGTTGAAGAAATCGACCCTACAAAAGGTAAACTTCGTGTTATGGTTCAGATTTTCGGACGTGCAACACCAGTTGAAGTTGACCTTCTTCAAGTTGAAAAACTTATCTAAAATCGCATAGAATCAGCCCTGTTTTTTAATAGGGCTTTTCCTATATTTGGAAGAAATACAAGTCCGTTGGACAGAGGTATTTCGCTAGTGACTGGGCTTTTTTGAGTCCAAGTCCGACACCAATTAAGGGAGCTATAAAATGGCTACAAAAAAGGTTACAGCTGTCATTAAATTACAGTGTCCAGCAGGATCGGCTACTCCGGCCCCACCAATTGGACCTGCACTCGGACCTCACGGTGTTTCTGCACCTGTATTCGTTCAGCAGTTCAATGACAGAACAAAGTCAATGGAAAAGGGACTTATCATCCCTGTAATCATTACAGTTTATCAGGATAGATCATTCACATTTATCTTGAAAACTCCACCAGCTGCTGTTCTTATCAAGAAAGCGCTTGGTCTTTCAAAAGGTTCAGGAAACCCGCTTCGCGATAAAGTAGGCAAACTTACACAGGCTCAGCTTACTGAAATTGCAACACAGAAAATGCCAGACATCAATGCAAACGACATTGAAGCTGCAAAAAAAATTATTGCCGGTACTGCACGCAGTATGGGTGTTGAAGTGGAGGCTGAATAATGAAACACGGAAAGAAATATTCTGAAGCTCTTAAAAAGTATGATCCACAGAAACACTACGCAGTTGCTGAAGCTTGCAAAGTTGTAAAAGACATTCACTTTGTAAAATTCGACGAAACTGTTGAACTTCATGTGGCTCTTCGTCTTGGAAAAAGCCAGACTGTACGTGATACATTGGTTTTCCCAAACCAGTTCACCGCAGAAAAGAAAGTTCTTGTATTCTGTCCAGAAGAACGTGCAAAAGAAGCGCTTGATGCAGGTGCAACTTACGCAGGTGCTGCTGAATACATCGACAAAGTAAAGGGTGGCTGGCTTGATTTTGATGTTGCAGTTGCTACACCAGATATGATGAAAGATGTTGGTCGTCTTGGTATGGTTCTTGGACGCAAAGGTCTTATGCCTAACCCAAAAACAGGAACTGTTACAAATGACCTCGTTCATGCAATCAACGAACTTAAAAAAGGTCGTACAGAATTCCGCGCAGACAAAGAAGGCGTAATCCACATCGCTGTAGGTAAAGTTTCTATGGATGCAGATAAAGTTGCAGAAAACGTAACAACTCTTCTTTCAGAACTTGATCGCAAAAAGCCGGCTGATGCAAAGGCTGACTTTGTACGCTCAGTATCAGTAAGCTCTTCAATGGGTCCTGGTGTTTGGGTAGATGTTAAGGAGGAGGCATAATCTATGGCTATTCTTGCTAAAAAACTCCAGCCTGCTAAAACAGCAGCTATCGAAGAAACAAAAAAAGTTTTTGCTGATTACAATGACTTCATCTTTACAGAATATCGTGGTCTTACAGTAGAACAGATTTCGGCACTTCGTGACAAACTTCGTGAACACGAAGCTCCAATGAAAGTTGTAAAGAATAACTTCGCTCGCGTTGCTTTTGAAGAAATGAAAATCGACAACGTTTCTGACTACCTTACAGGTCCAACAGCCGTTGTAATGGCAAAAGAAGACAGCAACGAAGCTGCAAAAGTTCTTTATGACTTTGCAAAAGACGCTCCTGCTCTTGTAATCAAGGGTGGATATATCGGCAATGAAATTTACGATCAGGCTAAAATGGAAGCTTATTCTAAGGTTCCTGGAAAGAAACAGCTTATCGCAATGCTCATGTCTGCAATCAATGGGCCAGTTCAGAAGCTCGCTGCTACTTTGCAGGCTTATGTTGATAAAAAATCACAGGAAGGTGGAGCAGCAGCTCCAGCAGAAGAAGCAAAAGCTGAGTAATCACTTTGCAATTCTTGTGAAGCAGGGTCAGGCTTCATAGCTGTCGACTGTCCCTGCAAAAATATAAAATTGCGGAATAACGGTTCAGTTTGTTCCGCCCGCAATTAAACTTGAGTTAAATCAAAATGATTTAACATGCCTATTTAGGAGAAGATAATATGGCAGCAATTACACAGGATCAGATCCTCGACGCAATCGCAAACATGACAGTTCTCGAAGCTTCAGAACTCGTTAAAGCAATGGAAGAAAAATTTGGTGTTACAGCAGCAGTTGCAGTAGCAGCAGGTCCAGCAGCTGGTGGAGCAGCAGCAGAAGAAGAACAGACAGAATTCACTGTAACTCTCGAAGGCTTCGATGCAGCTAAAAAGATTGCAGTTATCAAAGCAGTTAAAGAAGCTCTCGGACTCGGTCTTGGTGAAGCTAAAACTTTGGTTGAAGGCGCACCAAAAACACTTAAAGAAGGTGTTTCTAAGGCTGAAGCTGATGAACTCATCAAGAAAATGGAAGAAGCTGGTGGTAAAGCTTCTAAAAAATAAGTTAATTTCGGTTAAACCAGATTACTTAAAAAAAGTCGCATAAACGACATTCACATTAAATGCTTACGTTTAGGGTTAATAAAATATTGACTTCTAAATGTAGGCTTTTAGTGTCTAAAGTGGATTTTAGAAAGTCCCAAAAAATGATATTAGCATCGTCACTAGATGATGTTTTTGCCGTAACCTCGGCATATAGCTTTTTAATTTTGTGCTGTATCTTTAATTTCTGTATGTCATACGGATTTTTTGATATGTAGCAATTTTAATAAGTAAAGTCCCTCATAGGAGAACTAGATGTTCGCCAAAAGCAGAACCATCAATCGTCAGTACTTCGGAAAAGATATCCAGAATTTTATGGAAATTCCGAACCTCATCGACATTCAGCTTTCATCTTACGAAAGTTTCCTGCAGAAAGAAAAGCTGGATAACAATGAACCTCTTGAAAACAAAGGTCTTCAGGAAGTATTTGATTCAACTTTCCCAATCGAAAGTCCAGACGGCAATATGTCGCTGGAATATGAATTTTACAAACTCGAAGAAGAAAATATTAAGTTTACCGAACTTCAGTGTAAGCAGAAAGGATTGACTTATTCTGTTCCTTTAAAAGCAAGAATCAACCTTAATTTTAAGGATACAGGCGCAATTCTTCAGAAAGATATATATATGGGCGATATTCCGCTCATGACAGACCGTGGTACTTTTATTGTAAACGGTGCTGAACGCGTTGTTGTTTCTCAGATCCATCGTTCGCCAGGTGTAATTTTTAATCACGAAAAAGGTGTTTATTCATCTCGCATTATTCCGTACCGTGGTTCTTGGCTTGAATTTGAAATTGACCAGAAAAAAGATTTGATTTATGCAAAAATTGATCGCAAAAAGAAAATCTTGGGAACAATTTTCCTCCGCGCGCTTGGTTTTTCAACTCGCGAAGAAATCATTGACCAGTTCTACGAAACAGAAACTGTAGCTGTTGATGTTGCAAAAAAAGAAAAACTCGTAGACAAAGTTCTTGCACGTGCCGTAAAAATTAAAAATGAAGATGGCGAAGAAAAAATTCTTCTTCGCGCAGGTTCAACTCTCCACATGCATGAAGTTGACGACCTCATTTCTCAGGATGTAAAAGAAATCACAATCATCCTTTTTGATGCACGCAAAAAGAAAGGCAACAAAGACGAACACAATCCTTCTCTTGACAGCAGAATGATTATCAACTGTTTTGAACGTGAAGATATGAAGTATACAAAAGAGGGCGCTTCTGACGAAGAGCCAACTCTTGAAGATGCTCTTACCGCTGTGTTCTCTATTTTAAAACCAGGCGAACCAATGGCTGCCGAGGCTGCAAAAAACGAACTTGAAGGAATGTTCTTCAATATTCGTCATTATGACCTTGGACGTGTTGGTCGTTATAAATTGAATAAAAAATTCGACATTTATTCAGAACCTGTTGAAACTCATACTCTTGTAAAGAGTGATATCATCAATACGATGAAGCATCTTGTAAAAGTTTACATAGGAAACGAAGTTCTCGATGATATTGACCATCTTGGCAACCGTCGTATTCGTTCTGTAGGTGAACTTATGACAAATTCTCTCAAAACCGCATTTGCCCGCATGGAGAGAATTGCAAAAGAACGTATGAGCCTAAAAGAAACTGAAACAATGAAGCCTCAGGATTTGATTTCGATTAAACCGATTGTGGCTGCAATAAAAGAATTCTTCGGTTCTTCTCAGTTGTCTCAGTTCATGGATCAGATTAACCCTCTTTCTGAACTTACACACAAACGTCGTCTTAACGCTCTTGGTCCTGGCGGTCTTTCTCGTGACCGTGCTGGATTCGAAGTTCGCGATGTACATTATACTCACTACGGACGCATGTGCCCGATTGAAACTCCTGAAGGTCCAAACATCGGTTTGATTGTTTCCCTTGCTATCTTTACTCGTGTAAACGAATACGGATTCCTTGAGACCCCATACCGCAAAGTTGTTGACGGAAAAGCAACTGACACAGTTGAATATCTTTCTGCAATGGACGAAGACAGATACTACATCGGTCAGGTTGCTGAAGGCATGAAAGCTGACGGTTCTTTCCCGACAGAAATGGTTTCTTGTCGTCACGTTGGCGATTATACAACACGCAACGTAAAAGACATTCAGTATATGGACGTTTCTCCACGTCAGGTTATTTCGGTATCTGCATCTCTCGTTCCATTCCTTGAACACGATGACGCTAACCGTGCTTTGATGGGTTGTAACATGCAGCGTCAGGGCGTTCCACTTTTATTCCCGGAACCACCATTTGTTGGAACTGGTATGGAAGCAAAAGCAGCTTACGATTCTGGTGTTCTTATTAAGGCAAAACACGATGGCGAAGTTGTTTGGGTAGAAAGCGACCTTATTAAAGTTAAAGTTGACGGTTCTGATAAAATTGATGAATATCCTCTTCTCAAATATCAGAGAACTAACAACGATACTTGTAACCATCAGCGTCCTACTGTTGAAGTTGGCGAAAAAGTTAAGAAAGGCGATGTTCTTGCTGACGGTCCGGCAACTTTCAACGGAGAACTTTCTCTCGGCCGCAACCTCCTTGTTGGATTCGTTCCTTGGAATGGTTACAACTATGAAGACGCCGTACTTATCAGTCGCCGCGTAGTAAAAGAAGATATGTATACTTCTATTCATATCAAGGAATTCCAGACAGAAATCCGCGAAACTAAACTTGGTCCGGAAAAAATTACCCGCGATGTTCCAAATACATCTGAAAAAATGCTTAACAATTTGGATGCAGAAGGTATTATTCGTATTGGTGCAAAAGTTCGTTCTGGCGATATTCTTGTTGGAAAAGTTACTCCAAAATCAGAAACAGAAACAACTCCAGAATTCAAGCTTTTGAACTCAATCTTCGGTGAAAAGGCAAAAGAAGTTCGTGATTCTTCATTGCGCGTTCCACATGGAATTGAAGGCGTAATTATCGATGTTCAGCGTATGAAGAGAACTGAAGGCGATGATTTGAACCCTGGCGTTGATGAAGTTGTAAAAGTTCTTATTGCAAATAAACGTAAACTTCGCGAAGGCGACAAAATGGCCGGACGTCACGGAAACAAAGGTGTCGTTGCACGTATTCTTCCAGAAGAAGACATGCCGTACCTGGCAGACGGAACTCCGCTCGATGTTTGTCTTAACCCGCTTGGTGTACCTTCCCGCATGAACATTGGTCAGATTATGGAATCTGAACTCGGAATTGTAGGTCGTTACCTCAATCAGTATTTTGAATCTCCAGCTTTTCAGACTCCTTCTCAGGAACAGATTGCTGAAAAACTTATCGAAGCAGGACTTAGTCCGGATTGTAAACAGATTGTTCGCGATGGACGCACAGGTGAACCATTTGTAAATCCGATTTTCGTTGGTGTAATCTACTTCCTTAAATTGCATCACCTTGTTGATGACAAAATGCACGCTCGTTCAACAGGACCTTATTCTCTTGTTACTCAGCAGCCACTTGGTGGTAAAGCTCAGTTTGGTGGTCAGCGTCTTGGAGAAATGGAAGTTTGGGCACTCGAAGCTTATGGTGCTGCAAACACATTGCAGGAAATGATGACGATTAAGTCTGACGATATGAATGGACGTTCAAAAGTTTACGAATCAATCGTAAAAGGTGACCCGACGGCAGCAGCTGGTGTTCCAGAATCATTTAACGTAATGGTACAGGAACTTCGTGGTCTTGCTTTGGACTTTAAAATTTATGACGCAAAGGGAAAGAGAATTGCCCTTACCGAACGCGACCAGGAGCTGATTGACAAAGCAAGTTCTGGTTTCGAAAAGGAGAATGAAGATGCGTGATATTCAGGATTTTGATTCAATTAAAATAAAACTCGCCAGCCCGGACGACATCCGCAGTTGGTCTTACGGTGAAGTAAAAAAGCCGGAAACAATCAATTATCGTACTCTCAGACCAGAGAAAGACGGTCTTTTCTGTGAACGCATTTTCGGAACTACAAAAGAGTGGGAATGTTACTGTGGAAAATTCAAGTCAATTCGCTATAAGGGCGTAATCTGCGACCGTTGTGGAGTTGAAGTTACTCACTTTAAGGTTCGTCGTGAACGTACTGGTCATATTGAACTTGCTGCGCCGGTAAGCCACATTTGGTATTACCGCTCTGTTCCAAGCCGCATGGGGCTTTTGCTCAATATGCAGGTTGCTCAGCTTCGTTCGGTTCTTTATTACGAAAAATATATCGTAATTGATCCAGGCGACACAGAACTCAAAAAAGGTCAACTTCTTTCGGAAGACGAATACAATGAAGATGTTGAACGCTATGGACAGGAATTCACAGCAGGTATGGGTGCAGAAGCAATTAAAACAATGCTCGAAAACCTTAACCTTGATGAACTTGCTGCTGAGCTCCGCGAAAAAATGCGCGAAAAGGGAACAAAAACAGACAAACGTCTTCTCAAACGCATTCAAATTGTTGAAGATTTCCGCTCTTCAGGCAACAAAGCTTCATGGATGATTTTGGACGTTATTCCTGTAATTCCGCCTGATCTTCGTCCTATGGTTCAGCTCGATGGTGGACGTTTTGCGACATCAGACTTGAATGACCTTTATCGCCGTGTAATTAACCGCAATAACCGTCTAAAAAGACTTATGCAGCTTTCGGCTCCGGATATTATTATCCGTAACGAAAAACGCATGCTTCAGGAAGCAGTTGATGCATTGTTTGACAATTCAAAACGCAAGCGCGTTGTAAAAGGCGCTTCAAACAGACCTCTCAAATCAATCAGCGATATGCTTAAAGGTAAGCAGGGACGTTTCCGCCAGAATCTTCTTGGTAAGCGTGTTGACTACTCTGGTCGTTCGGTAATCGTTGTTGGTCCAGAACTTAAACTCTGGCAGTGCGGTCTTCCTACAAAAATGGCTCTTGAATTATTCAAGCCATTTATAATGAAGAAACTTGTTGATAAAGACATTGTTCTCAACATCAAAAAAGCAAAAACTCTTGTTGAGCAGGAAGCTCCTGAAGTATATGCAATTCTTGATGAAGTAGTACGCGAACATCCTGTAATGCTTAACCGTGCTCCTACCTTGCACCGTCTTGGTATTCAGGCATTTGAACCTGTTCTTGTTGAAGGAAAAGCTCTCAAACTTCATCCTCTCGCATGTAAGGCTTTCAACGCCGACTTCGATGGTGACCAGATGGCTATTCACGTTCCTCTTACACAGGCTGCACAGATGGAATGTTGGACTTTGATGCTTTCTGCACGCAACCTTCTTGACCCTGCAAACGGAAACACAATTGTTTACCCATCGCAGGACATGGTTCTTGGTATTTACTATATGACTTCGGTAAAACCAAATGCAAAAGGAACAGGAAAACGCTTCTCAAATGATGATGAAGTTATAATGGCTGCTGAAGACGGATATATCGAATGGAATGCTGAAATTAAGGTTCCAGCACCGATAGATTCATTTAACGGCGACTTTAAACAGGGTGATTTAATCACAACTACAGCAGGACGCATTCGCTTTAACGCAGAAATGCCTGACGGTGTAGGATTTGTAAACCAGCGTATGGGCGACAAAGATCTTCGCAAGATGATTGAAAAAGTTTATCACACAAAGGGCGCATGGCTTACAATTCAGATGCTCGATGCTGTAAAGGCTTGTGGTTATCATAACGCAACATTCTTCGGTGCAACTCTTTCTATGGAAGATATTCTTATTCCAGAAGAAAAGAAACCGATGGTTGACGAAGCAAACAAACAGGTTGAAGAAATTGTTGGTCAGTATTCTCGCGGTGTAATTACAGCAGATGAACGCTACAACAAAGTAACTGATATTTGGGCTCGTACAAACGAAAAATTGACAGAAATCATGTACGACAAGCTTCAGAAAGACAAAAACGGATTCAACACAATCTATATGATGGCTGATTCTGGTGCCCGTGGTTCTAAAAAACAGATTTCTCAGTTGGCTGCAATGCGTGGTTTGATGGCTAAACCTAACGGTGACATTATCGAATTGCCTGTAAAATCAAACTTCCGCGAAGGTCTTTCGGTTATTGAGTACTTTATTTCTTCAAACGGTGCCCGCAAAGGTCTTACAGATACTGCTTTGAAGACAGCCGATGCCGGTTACATGACTCGTCGTCTTGTTGATGTTGCTCAGGATGTTGTTGTTAATCTCGAAGACTGTGGAACAATCAACGGTATTGAATATTCTGCAATCAAAAATGGGGACGAAATTCTTACTCCGCTTTCAAAGAGAATTGCAGGACATTTCTCTATTGAACGCGTAATTCACCCTGTAACTGGAGAAGTTCTTTGCGAATCAAATGAATATATTACAGATGAACTTGCAAAGAAAATCGAAGATGCTGGTGTCGAAAAAGTAAAACTCAGAACCGTTCTTACTTGCGAAGCTGAACATGGTGTATGTGTAAAATGTTATGGCAAAAACCTTGCTCGTAACAAGCTTGTTGAAATAGGTGAAGCTGTTGGTGTTATCGCTGCCCAGTCAATCGGTCAGCCAGGTACTCAGCTTACAATGCGTACATTCCACGTCGGTGGTACAGCATCTAAGGAAACAGAAGATAACAAAATCGTTCTTCCTTACGACGTTCTTATTGGAACAGTTGCTGGAACTCACGTTGTTACAGACGACGGACACTGGCTGTTTACTCGTAAAGGAAGCGTGATGGCAACTCGCCTTATCGACACACTCAATGTTGAATCAGGAGATAAGGTTGTTGTTGAAGATGGAGCACGCGTTCTTAAGGGAACTGTTCTTGTCGAAAAGAAATCTGGAAATATTGCTGCAAAAGAAAACGGTCACATCATCATTAAAGACGGTGTAGTTTATCTTGCAAGTAACGAACAGAAGATAGAAATCAGCAACGGTTCAACAATTATGGTAAAAGACGGTGACATCGTTAAGAGTGGCGATGTTATTGGTATATTCGACCCATTCTCTGAGCCAATTATTGCTGAAGTAAGCGGATATGTTCATTTTGACGATGTAATTCTTGGTCAGACGCTCGAGGAAATCGTTGATGTAAATTCCGGAAAAACAGAACGCCGTATCAGTGATTTGCACTTGGACGTAAAACAGCCTCGTATTCTTATTACAGATGAAGTTGGAAACGAACTTGGTTCATATTACTTGCCAGCAGGTGCTGTTCTCCGTGTAGAAGACAAACAGCAGGTTGAAGCAGGAAAAACTCTTGCAAGTATGCCAGTTGCGGCTGCAAAAACAAACGATATTACTGGTGGTCTTCCACGTGTATCAGAATTGTTCGAAGCAAGAAAGCCAAAAATTCCTTGTGTTCTCGCACAGATTTCCGGAACTGTTAAGTTCAAGGGGATTACAAAAGGTAAACGTGTTATCGTCGTAGAAGATGAATACGGAAAACAGTTTGAACATGTTGTTCCGATGACACGCCGTCTGTTTGTTCGTGATGGTGACCAGGTAGTTGCAGGTGAACAGCTTTGTGACGGTGCAGCAAGTGCCCATGATATTCTTGCAATCCTCGGTGAAAATGCGCTGATGGATTACCTTATGAATGAAATTCAGGGCGTATACTCTGCACAGGGTGTAACAATTGCCGACAAGCATATCGGTGTAATTGTTCGCCAGATGCTCCGCAAGGTAGAAATCGTGTCTGTTGGAGATACAAAATTCATTTACGGACAGCAGGTTGATAAATATCACTTCCGTGAAGAAAATAGACGTATCATTGCAGAAGGCGGTCAGCCGGCAGTTGCACGTCCAATGTTCCAGGGTATTACAAAAGCTGCTCTTGCAACAGATTCCTTTGTATCTGCATGTTCGTTCCAGGAAACAACACGTGTTCTTACAAACGCTGCAATCAAGGGTGAAGAAGATCACCTCCGCGGCTTGAAGGAAAATGTAATCATCGGTCACAGAATTCCTGCTGGAACCGGTATTAAAGATTACAGAAACGTAAAATTGTTTGACGGTTCTGACAACGACCTTGATGTTCAGATGGAAGAGGTTTTGGAACGCCGTCGTCTTGAGCAGGAACGCGAAAAAGAAGTAGCATATCCTCCAATTAACGACAGTGCTTCTGAAGAAGACTAATCATAATCAAAAACCAGTGAATTTTTTAATAAATTTGCTGGTTTTTGATAAAATTCAGTTGACCGACAATTAAAAAATTCGGTAAGATTGAATACCTATACTTTTAAAGTGTAGTTTTGTTTGTTTATTTTGACCGGGGTGCTGACCGGCATACAAATAGGAGATTAGGCGATGCCTACAATTAATCAGTTGATTCGTAAAGGTAGACAGACACTTGCAAACCAGACTAAAGCTCCCGCACTTGAGTCTTGTCCGCAGAAACGTGGCGTTTGCACTCGTGTAATGACTGTTACACCGAAAAAACCAAACTCAGCTCTCCGCAAGGTAGCTCGTGTTCGTTTGTCAAATGGAATTGAAGTTACTGCATATATTCCAGGTATTGGACATAACTTGCAGGAACACTCAGTTGTTCTTATCCGTGGTGGTCGTGTAAAGGACCTTCCAGGTGTACGCTATCACATTATTCGTGGTACAAAAGATACTCTTGGCGTAGAAGGACGCAAACGCGGTCGTTCTAAGTACGGTGCTAAGAGACCTAAGGCATAATATTTAAAGGAGAATTACTATGGGAAGACATAAGAAATCAGTAAATCGTCCTATTATGCCAGATTCAAAATACAACAGCCCTGTTGTAACAAAATTTGTTTCACGCATGATGCTGGACGGAAAAAAACAGACTTGTACAAAAATTGTCTATGAAGCAATGGACAAACTTAAGGCAAAAACAAATCAGGATCCTCTCGAGGTATTCACAAAGGCTCTTGAAAATGTTAAGCCATTGGTAGAAGTAAAGTCTCGCCGTGTTGGTGGTGCAACTTATCAGGTTCCGATGGAAATCAGAGATTCTCGTCGTGAAGCTTTGGCTATGCGCTGGATTATTGGTGCAGCTCGCAGCAGAAGCGGTCACGGAATGGCAGAAACTTTAGCTTCAGAACTTTTTGATGCATTCAATAATACTGGTTCTGCATATAAAAAGAAGGAAGACGTACACAAGATGGCAGAAGCAAATAAAGCGTTTGCTCACTATCGCTGGTAGTTTTTTCTTTTATTAAAAACCTGTCGGTTAAATCTGGCAGGTTTTTTTATTTAGGTGGCTTTTTGCTGCGCAAAAACCGAGCTTTTCGGGGTTGTCATTCCTTCGGAACGGCTTTGCCGCCCCTGCAATCTCTGCCACGAAAAATGACAATTTGTTTTATTAGTCTAAAATTATCTAAAATAAAACTCTGTTTTTTACTTAATTTTATGTAAAATATCAAATTATTTTGCTTTTAAGTATTGAAATTATTTACAAAAAAATATATAAATATAAAACAATCTGAATGACTGTATTCAGATTAAGGGTTCTTTGAATTTTTTCAGACAGACTTCAATTTTTTTTTTATTAAGTCTGACTTAAGTCGTAAAGTTAATTGCTCTGCAATTTTCAGACTGGGTAGCCCTAGAAACAAAGTCTAGCGGTTTCTGAGACAGGCAATCCTTTGTTTGTCGGTAATTCTGAACGCCAGACTTAATTATTTAGATTTTAATCTGATGATGACAGGTGGTGTCGGAAAGATTCTTCGAAATTATGGAGAATTGGTTTTTGTAACAACTTTTCATAAATCAGATAAAAATAAAATAGTGTGTATGCGAATGTGCTGTTTTCTGTACGAAAATAGTTCCATTCTGGCTTAAAGTGCATCACATAAATCATCTTTTTTAAGCCGGATAAAAGAAAAATAATTCGGCAAAGGAGAAAAAACATGGCAAAGGAGAAGTTCATTAGAACTAAACCTCACATGAACGTTGGTACTATTGGTCACGTAGACCATGGTAAGACAACACTTTCTGCAGCTATCACTACTTATTGTGCAAAAAAATACGGTGATAAGCTTTTGAGATACGATGAAATCGACAATGCTCCAGAGGAAAAAGAACGTGGTATTACAATCAACACACGTCACCTTGAGTATCAGTCAGACAAACGTCACTATGCTCACATCGACTGTCCTGGACATGCCGACTACATTAAGAACATGATTACTGGTGCTGCTCAGATGGACGGTGCTATTCTTGTAATCGCTGCTTCTGATGGTGTTATGGCTCAGACTCGTGAACACCTTTTGCTTGCTCGTCAGGTAGGTGTACCAAAGATTATCGTATTCTTGAACAAAGTTGACCAGCTCGACGGTGATGAAGAAATGTTGATGCTTGTTGAAGAAGAAGTAAAAGATACAATTCAGCAGTACGGTTTCTCTGCAGATACACCAATCATCAAGGGTTCTGCATTCAAGGCTTTGAATGAACCGGAAAATCCTGAGAACACAAAATGTATTGAAGAGTTGCTTACAGCTATGGATACATGGTTCGATGATCCTGTTCGCGATGAAGATAAGCCGTTCCTTATGCCTATTGAAGACATATTCACAATTTCTGGACGTGGTACAGTAGTAACAGGTCGTGTAGAGCGCGGTGTTATCAACATGAACGATCCTGCTGAAATTGTAGGTATTCACCCGACAGCTACAACAACTATTACTGGTATCGAAATGTTCCAGAAAACTCTTGATCAGGCTATCCCTGGTGATAACGTTGGTGTTCTTCTCCGCGGTATCGAAAAGAAAGATGTTGTTCGTGGTCAGGTTCTTGCAAAGCCGGGTTCAATCCACCCGCACACAAAATTCGAAGCTCAGCTTTACGTTTTGACAAAAGAAGAAGGTGGACGTCACTCTTCATTCCGCAATGGTTACCGCCCACAGTTCTACTTCCGTACAACAGATATTACAGGTACTGTAACTCTTGGTGATGGTGTAGAAATGGTAAACCCAGGCGATAACGTTAAGGTTATCGGTGAACTTATCCACCCAGTTGCTATGGACGAAGGTCTTAAGCTTGCTATCCGTGAAGGCGGTCATACAATCGCTTCTGGACAGGTTACAAAGATTATCGAGTAGTATTAAGATGGTCGGCTGGTCAGATGAGAAATCAGTTCTGGCCAGTTGAAATCTTGGAGGATTAAATTCATGGCTAATGGAAAGATTCGTGTTCGACTTCGCGCATTTGATGTTGAACTGATCGATCAGAGTGCTAAGGCTATCGTGCAGGCTGTTCAGAAAGCGGGCGCAAAGGTTTCAGGCCCGATTCCGCTTCCGACAAGAATCAGTAAGGTAACAGTTCTTCGTTCACCACACGTAAATAAAAAGTCACGTGAACAGTTCGAAATGAGAACTCACAAGCGTCTTATTGACATATTGAATCCATCAACTGATGTAATGGAATCATTGATGAAGCTTGAGCTTCCTGCAGGCGTTGCTGTAGAAATTAAACAGTAATTTTACTGTTGATTAAGGTACGGACCCTCCGGATCTGGGTTGGCGGCCAATAAAACAATGGACGAAAGTCCTATTAGGAGTTATCAGAATGAAAGGTCTGATTGCAAAAAAAGTAGGAATGACACAGGTATTCGACAGCAACGGCGAACTGACACCAGTAACCGTGATCCATGTAGAACCGAATACAGTTGTTGCTACAAAAACAAAGGAAGCAAATGGCTACGATGCTGTTGTTCTTGGTCTTGAAGATATAAAAGACTCTAAAATCAACAAAGCATATAAAGGTCAGTTTCCAGAAAATGTATCGCCAAAACGTCATTTGAAAGAATTCAGAGAATTCGAACAGGAAGTTAAAGTAGGCGATCAGATTGGTCTTGAGTTGTTTGAATCAACATCTTATCTCGATGTTACAGCAACTTCAAAAGGTAAGGGATTCCAGGGCGTTATGAAACGCTGGGGCTTCCATGGTGGACGTGCAACTCACGGCTCTAAATTCCATCGCGAAGCAGGTGGTACAGGAAATTGTACAACACCTGGACACAGCCTTAAAAATGTAAAAATGCCAGGACGCATGGGTTTTGAGCGTGTAACAGTTCAGAATCTTAAGATTGTAAAAATCGATCCTGAGCTTAAAGTTATTATGGTACGTGGTGCTGTTCCTGGAGTTAAGGATTGCACTCTTATCATCAAGTCTGCAGTAAAGAAGTAATCCGGAGGAAATGAGAAATGGATAAGAAAGTTTTTTCAACCGATGGTAAAGAACTGCGCACAATTACGCTTGATGATAGCATTTTCGGACTTCCAGTTAATGAAGATGTTATTTACTATGCCATCAATAACGAATTAGCAAACAAACGTGTTGGAACAGCTTGTACAAAAACTCGTTCTGAAGTACACGGATCAAATGCTAAACCATACAAACAGAAGGGAACAGGTCACGCTCGTCGTGGTGATAAAAAATCTCCAATCAATGTTGGCGGTGGTACAATCTTTGGACCAAAACCACGTGATTTCGGTTTTGAACTCCCTAAAAAGGTTAAGCGCCTTGCTATGAAATCAATCTTGAGCTTACAGGCTCAGAGCGACAGACTTACTGTTGTAGAAGATTTCACTGTTGAAAGCGGAAAAACAAAAGACTTGTTGAAAGTTCTTAACAATTTTGCTAAGGATGAACGCACAGTCGTTATTCTTAAAGATGATGATGCAAAAATTAAACAGGCTGGACGTAATCTCCACAATGTTTACTTCTTGTCTTTCAACCGTCTTCGTGCACATGACCTCTTCTACGGAAGAAAAGTTATTTTGCTCGAATCGGCAGCTAAGAATCTTTCAGAATTCTATAAAGAAGGGGAGGCTAAATAATGACTGATATTCTTATTGAGCCAGTACTGTCTGAAAAAGCAACAGCTTTGCGCGAACAGGGTAAGTATACTTTCAAAGTAGCCCCAGACGCTAACAAAACACAGATTAAAGAAGCAGTATCAAAACTCTTCAATGTTACAGTTGTAAAAATTACTACTGTAAATGTTCTCGGTAAAGTTAAAAGGGTTCGTGGAAAACCTGGAAAAACTGCCGACTGGAAAAAGGCAATTGTTCGTCTTGCTCCAGGAGAAACAATTAAGGTATTCGAGGGCGTTTAAGCCTTCGCTAAATTAAGGGGAACCAGATGGCTCTTAAAGTTTTTAAACCATACACTGCTGGTACTCGTACCCGCATCGATTTGGTAAGAGAAGAACTGACAACCGATAAACCCGAAAAAAGTCTGGTATCAGGTCTTAAGTCAAATGGTGGACGCGGTCAGGGTGGTCGTATTTCTGTACGTCATCAGGGTGGTGGACACAAAAGAAAGTATCGCGTAATTGATTTTAAACGCAATAAGCACGGAATTCCTGGAACCGTAAAAACAATTGAATACGATCCAAACCGCAGCGCAAACATTGCTTTGGTTTATTATGCAGATGGCGAAAAACGCTATATTATTGCTCCAAAAGGACTTACTGTAGGACAGAAAATTATGTCTGGTGAAAACGCAGTTCCAACTGTTGGAAACGCACTTCCACTTGAAGTAATTCCTGTTGGTTTTACAGTTCACAACATTGAATTGACACTTGGTCGTGGTGGACAGCTTGCCCGCTCAGCAGGTGCTTCTGCTCTTGTTGCTGCTAAAGACGGTGAATATGTTGTAATTCGCCTTCCTTCAGGTGAAACACGCCGTGTTTTTGGAAAATGCTATGCAACAATTGGCGTTGTTGGTAATGAAGAACGTATGAACACTCAGCTTGGTAAAGCTGGCCGCAGACGTTGGCTCGGTATCCGTCCAACAGTTCGCGGTATGGCTATGAACCCAGTTGATCATCCGCTTGGTGGTGGTGAAGGTGCTGGTAAAGGACATCAGCCTGTTACACCTTGGGGACAGCCATGTAGAGGTTATAAGACTCGCAACAAGAGAAAGCCTTCTAACCGTTTCATTGTTTCACGCCGTAAGAAGTAGTAGGAGTAGTTAACAATGTCAAGATCAGTTAAGAAAGGACCTTTTATTGAAAAGAGCCTTTACAAGAAAGTTATTGAAATGAATAAAGAGTCAGACAAGAAAATGATTAAAACATATTCTCGTTGCTCTACAATCATTCCAGAAATGGTTGGAAACACAATCAGTGTTTACAACGGTAAGTCATGGATTCCTGTATATGTTACTGAAAATCTCGTTGGCCATAAGCTCGGCGAATTTGCTCCAACTCGTACATTTAAAGGACATGGCGGCACTGATAAGAGTGCTAAATAAAGGTGGATACTATGGCAGAGAAAAAAGGTTATGTAGCCACTACAAAATTCCTGATTGCATCACCAACTAAGGTTCGTCCAGTTGCTAATGTAATTAAGCAGAAGAAATGCTCAGAAGCTTTGGCAGTTCTTGAAAATATGCCACAGAAAGGTGCAGAGTTGATTAAAGGTACACTTAAATCAGCTGTTGCTAACGCTCTGTATGCAAACAAGAATCTCGATGAAGATATGCTCTACATCAAGGAAATTCGTATTGATGAAGGTCCGAGACTTAAGAGAGTTTGGTTCCGTGCTCGCGGCCGTGCTGATCAGCTCTTAAAACGTATGTGCCATATCACCGTCATTGTTGACGAGAAGGCGGGGGAATAAAGTGGGTCAGAAAGTAAATCCTATCGGTTTGCGTCTTGGAATTAACAAGACATGGCAGTCTCGCTGGTATGCTGGTCCTCGCGACTATGCAGACTTGGTTCTTGAGGATATTAAAATCCGCAAGTTGGTAAGAGAATTACCTGAATGCCAGAACGCAGATATTGCAGAAATCGAAATCGTACGTCACCCGCAGCGTGTTACAATTGTAATTCACACAGCACGCCCAGGTGTAATTATTGGTGTAAAAGGTGCTAACATCGAAAAGATCAGTGCTGAAATTCAGGCACAGTTTGCTTCTAAAAAAGTTCAGATTAAGATCAAAGAAGTAAAACGTGCTGACATCAACGCTTCTCTTATTGCACAGAACGTTGGACGCCAGCTTGCAGGACGTGGTTCATTCCGCAAGGCTCTTAAGCAGGCTTCTTCTAACGCAATGAAAGGTGGAGCACAGGGAATTAAGATCCGTTTGTCAGGTCGTCTTGGTGGCGCAGAAATGAAACGCTCGGAAGAACATAAAGAAGGACGTGTTCCTCTTCACACTCTCCGTGCAGACATTGATTACGCTACATACGAAGCTCATACAACTTATGGAAAAATAGGCGTAAAGGTATGGGTTTATAACGGCATGAACTACGGTATTGAAAAGAATGAAGATGCTGGACAGATTGTTCGCAAGCCTCATCGTGATCGCTCTCAGTCTAATGACTCAAGAGCAAAACGCCCTGCTCGCGCAGCAGATTCTTCAAAGGAGTAACATAAAATGCTTAGTCCTAAAAGAGTTATTCACCGTAAAGTACAGCGCGGTAAAGTAAAAGGAAATGCCACACGTGCTAACAATATTGACTTTGGCCAGATTGCTCTTGTAGCTCTCGAACCAGTTTGGCTTCAGGCTCGTCATATTGAAGCTGCTCGTGTTGCTATTAACCGTAAGCTTGAACGTAAAGGAAATGTTTGGCTTCGTATATTCCCGGATAAACCAATTACCAAAAAACCATCGGAAGTCCGCATGGGTAAGGGAAAAGGTTCTCCAGAATTTTGGGCTGCAAACATTAAACCTGGTGTAATTTTGTTTGAAGTTGGTGGAATTGATATTAAACTTGCAGAACAGGCTCTTAAGCTTGCTGCAGACAAACTTCCAATCAGAACAAAAATTGCATACAAACCAACTATCGACTAAGGAGTAAGATATGGCTAATTCAAAGAAAAAGAATGTAAAAGAAATGTCTTACGCTGAATTGGTAGCTGAACGTAACGACATGAAACAGAAATACATGGATCTCCGTTTCCAAATGGTAATCGGCCATGTTGATAACCCAATGCAGAAGCGTACTATGCGTCGCCAGATTGCGACTCTTAATACGCTCATCCGTGCAAAAGAACTTGCCGGACAGACTAAGTAGGAGCTAACCCGTGGCAGAACAGGAAGTTCAGACTAAAAAGGGAGCAAAACGTTCGTTCGTAGGTATCGTAACAAGCGACAAAATGGAAAAAACCATTGTTGTTTCAATCGATACGAAGAGAATGAACCCTCTCTATAAGAAATACGTTACACAGACAAAAAAGTGTAAGGCACATGATGAAAAGAACGAAGCTCACATTGGTGACACAGTTCGCATCATTGAATGCAGTCCAATCAGCAAAGATAAGTGCTGGAGACTTGCAGAAATCATCGAAAGAGCAAAATAAGCTAAAGGAGTTATAAAATGCTACAGATGCAATCAAAATTGACTGTTGCCGATAACTCCGGAGCAAAAGTTGCTCAGGTTATCAAGGTTCTCGGTGGTACACACCGCCGTTATGCCAGTATCGGTGATATTGTAGTAGTAGCAATCAAGGAAGCAATTCCTACTTCTACTATTAAAGAAGGTACAGTTGAAAAAGCTGTAATCGTTCGTGTTTCAAAAGAATACCGTCGTCCAGATGGAACTTACATTCGCTTTGATGACAATGCTTGCGTTATCGTTGATGCTGATGGAAATCCAAAAGGAAAACGTATTTTTGGACCTGTTGCACGTGAGCTCCGTGATATGGACTTCATGAAGATCGTATCACTCGCTCCAGAAGTACTGTAAGGAGAATCAATATGGAAAAGAAACTTAAGATCCGTAAAGACGATACCGTACAGGTAATCGCTGGAAAAGACAAAGGCAAACGTGGTGCTGTTGTTCGCGTAATTGCTAAAAAAGATGCAGTAATTGTATCTGGAATTAACATGGTTAAAAAAGCAATGAGAAAACGTAGTCAGCAGGATCAGGGTGGAATCGCAGAAATCGAAGCTCCACTTAACATTTCAAACGTTGCGATCGTATGTAAAAAATGCGGTCCAACTAAAATTGGATTCAAAATTGACGGCGACAAGAAAACTCGTGTTTGCCGTAAGTGTGGAGAAGCACTGTAATGGATAAGTACGTACCACGGCTTAAGAAAGTCTATAAGGACACTATCGCTCCTGAGCTCTTCAAAGAACTCGGTTATACATCCGTAATGCAGATTCCTGCTATTAAAAAAGTAGTAGTAAGCATGGGTGTTGGCGAAGCTCTCACTAACAAGAAACTCCTTGATGCCGCAGTAGCTGATTTAACTCAGATTACTGGACAGCATGCTGTTAAGACGAAGGCTAGAAAGAGTATTGCTAACTTTAAACTTCGTGAGGGCAATGAAGTTGGTGTAATGGTAACATTGCGCGGTAACATTATGTATGAATTTTTGGACCGCCTTATCAATGTTGCATTACCTCGTGTAAAGGATTTCCGCGGAATCAAAGCAACAGGTTTTGATGGACACGGAAACTTCTCTCTTGGTATTACAGAACAGATTATCTTCCCAGAAATCGACTTCGACAAAATCGTAAAGATTGCTGGTATGAACATCTCGATTGTAACAAGCGCTCGCACAGATGCTGAAGCTCGTGCATTGCTTACCAAGTTCAATATGCCTTTCAGAAAGTAGGTGAGGAACAATGGCTAAGAAATCAATGGTTATCAAAGCAGATCGCACACCTAAATATAGCACTCGTCGCTATAACAGATGTCAGATTTGTGGTCGTCCACGCGGTTATTTGCGCAAATTCAAAGTTTGCCGTATTTGTTTCCGCAAGTTAGCAAGTGAAGGCCTTTTGCCAGGCGTAACAAAATCAAGTTGGTAGTGGAGGAGAAAGAAAATGAGTACATCAGACCCAATAGCAGACATGCTCACTAAGGTTCGTAATGCTGTTCAGGCTCGCCACGAAAAAGTAGATGTTTCTACATCTAAACTTAAGCTTGAAATTGTTAAGATCCTTAAAACAGAAGGTTATATTAAGAATTTTAAGAAAGTTCAGGAAGAAGGTCATTCTATCATCCGTATTTTCTTGAAGTATGATGAAGCAAATGCGCCGGTTATTCACGGAATTGAAAAGATTTCAACTCCAGGACGTCGTATTTATTCTGGCTATAAAGAGTTGCCACGTGTTCTTAATGGATACGGTACACTGATCGTTTCAACTTCTTCTGGTGTAACAACTGGAAAGAAAGCAAGTGAAAAAATGGTTGGTGGCGAACTCGTTTGCAAAGTTTGGTAATAGGAGGAAGAGATGTCAAAAATCGGTAAACTTCCTGTTGCTATTCCTGCAGGAGTTACAGTTACAGTTAATGCTGGAGAAATTGTTGTAAAGGGACCAAAAGGTGAACTTAAACAGCATGTAAATGATAAAGTAAAGTTCGAAGTTAAAGACGGAGAACTTACTGTTTCGCCAGTTGATGAATCAAAAGCTGCTGGCGCAGCACACGGTCTTTACCGTGCATTGGTTCATAATATGGTTACTGGTGTTACTCAGGGATTCTCAAAATCTTTGATTATCACTGGTGTTGGTTATCGTGCTGAAGTTCAGGGAAAAAATCTTGTAATGAACCTTGGTTTTTCTTCTGACTTTATCGCAATAATCCCAGATGGTCTTACTGTTACAGCAGATGCTAATGGTAAAGTTACTATTGCTGGTATTGACAAGCAGCTGGTTGGTGAATTTGCTTCACAGATCCGCAAACTTCGTCTCCCAGAACCTTACAAGGGAAAGGGAATTCGTTACAGTGACGAAGTTATCAGACGCAAAGTCGGAAAGACTGGCGTAAAATAAGGTGTAGCGTATGTTTAAGAAACTTAATGATAAAGCAAGAAAGCGCCTTCATCGTAAGGTTCATATCCGTAAGTCAGTTTACGGAACAGCTGCTCGCCCACGCTTAACAGTAACACGTAGCAACTGTAACCTTTACGCTCAGGTAATTGATGATGACGAAGGTGTAACACTTGCTTCTATTTCTACTTTGGAAAAAGAATTTGCTGACTTGAAAGCAACTGTTGAAGGTGCAGCAAAACTTGGTGAAGCATTTGGAAAACGTCTTCAGGACAAAAAAATTACAACTGTAGTTTTTGACCGCAACGGATATCTGTATCATGGTGTTGTAAAGGCACTCGCAGATGGAACCCGCAAAGCAGGTATCATTTTCTAGGAGAGTCTAATGGAACGCCAGAACAAGTTCGAAAAAGAAAGAGAACAGAAAGAATTCGTTGAAAAACTTGTTAGACTGAATCGTACTGCTAAAACCGTAAAAGGTGGACGCCGTATGTCATTCTCAGCTCTCACAGTTGTAGGCGATGGAAAAGGTCGCGTAGGATATGGATTTGGCAAAGCTAATGATGTATCTGAAGCTATTAGAAAGAGTATTGATCGTGCAAAGAGAAATCTTATTACTGTTCCAGTAAAAAATGGTACTCTTCCACACGATGTTCTTGGAAAATACAAGAGTTCATCAATTCTTTTGAAGCCAGCTTGTGCCGGTACTGGAATCATCGCAGGTGGTCCAGTTCGTGCAATCATGGATTCAATTGGTGCAACAGACGTAATTTCTAAGTCATTGGGCTCTTCAAGTCCAATCAATGTAGTTCGTGCAACATTTGAAGCTCTTGAAAGTCTTATGGACGCAAAAGTTGTTGCATCAAACAGAGGTAAATCTCTGCAGGAAATGTGGGGTTAATCATGGCTAAGAAAATCAAGGTAACACTTGTAAAAAGTACAATTGGACAGAAACCAGCTAAGGTTGCAACAGTTCGCAGTCTTGGTCTTAAAAAGATTAACTCTTCAAACACATTGGAAGCAACTCCAGCTGTTCTTGGAATGGCTGAAGCTGTATCACACCTGATTACAGTCGAGGAAGTAAAATAATGTCTGATTTCGTATTGAGTGCACCACAGGGTGCTAATAAGAAAAAGCGCATTGTTGGCCGCGGTTCTTCTTCAGGTCGTGGAACAACTGCAGGAAAGGGAAACAAGGGACAGCAGTCTCGCTCTGGTGGAAAAACATACGTAGGTTTTGAAGGCGGACAGATGCCTCTTTACCGTCGCATTGCACACCGTGGTTTCTCTAACTACCCATTCAAGAAAGAATATTCAGTTGTAAATATTTCTCTTCTTGAAGAAAAATATTCAGATGGCGAATCAGTAAACAAGGAAACTCTTGTTGCTAAAGGTCTTGTTTCTAAAGTAGATTCTTTGGTAAAGATTCTTGGTACTGGTGATTTAACAAAAAAACTTACAGTAGATGTAGATAAGGTTTCTGCTTCGGCAAAAGCTAAAATCGAAAAAGCTGGTGGTTCTGTTAAAGAAGCTTCTGAAACAAAAGCTAATTAAAATAAGTACCGGAGACACACATGGCAAACAATCCAATTGTAAATATGTTTAGAATTAAAGAGTTGAGAAATCGTCTGCTCTTTACATTAGCTATTCTTGCAATATTCCGTCTTGGATGCGTGCTGACAATTCCTGGAATTAATGCTGGAGTACTCGTTGAATACTTCAACAATCTTGCAAAGAGTGGTGAAAACGCATTTGCAAGTTACATGGACTTTTTTGCCGGTGGTGCATTCTCTAATTTCTCTGTGTTCATGCTTGGTGTTATGCCTTACATTTCAACACAGATTATTTTGCAGTTGGCGCTGATTATTTTTCCATCTCTTAAACGTATTGTTCAGGAAGATGGTGGTCAGCGCAAATTTGCAGCGTGGACAAGAATCGGCACAATTTTTGTATGTTTGATTCAGTCTGCTGCTGTAACGGTTTATGCAAACAGTATTCCAGGAGCTATTGTTCTTGAAAGTAATGTTGCATTCAGACTGCTTGCAATGCTCACTGTTACTACAGGTGCTATGATTACTGTTTGGCTTGGTGATCAGATTACGGCTCATGGTATCGGAAATGGAATTTCGATTCTCATTTTCGCAGGTATCGTAGCTCGTCTTCCACATGCTGTAATGGAACTTATACAGAAAGTTCGCGGCAATGAAATCAATGCTGTTGCAGTTATCGTAGTAATTTTGATGTTCTTCGGAATTATTGCACTTGTAGTTTATGAACAGTCCGGCGAACGTAAAATCCCTGTACACTATGCTAAACGCGTAGTTGGACGGAAAATGTACGGTGGACAGAGTACTTATATTCCATTCAAGATCAATCCGTCGGGAGTTATTCCTGTAATTTTTGCATCATCGTTCTTAACTTTCCCGCTTCAGATTGTTTCAAGTATTGGTGCCAGCAAGGCTTCAGCAACTTGGGTTTCAAAACTCTCTTATATACTGCAGCCAACTGGAATTACATATAATGTATTGTTGGTACTTTTGATTATTTTCTTTGCATACTTCTACACACAGGTAACCCTGAACCCCACAGAAATCGCAAAAAATATCAGAGAAAACGGTGGTTCTATTCCAGGAATCCGTACTGACAAAACAGAAGAATACATGCAGAAGGTTTTAAACCGTCTCGTGTTGCCTGGTTCAATTTATCTTGCTGCAATCGCAGTATTGCCGACAATTATTCAGATTGCATTTAAGTTCCCACAGTCAATTGCTATGTTGATGGGTGGCACTTCTTTGTTAATCTTGGTAGGCGTTGACCTTGATACAATGAGTCAGGTTGAAGCGCTTCTTAAAATGCACCACTCAGAGGGGCTTGTTAAGAAGGGTAAATTACGTTCAAGAAATTTGTAAAATTTAAAAAAAATTATAGAATTTCTATAGAACAACAAAGGGAATTTGTGGTATATTAGATAACCCGAATTGTAATTCATTGCGAATTGCCATGATTCGGGTTAATATCATGCTTTCCCTAGGGGGACTTTTATGAAAGTACGAACCAGCGTAAAGCCCATCTGCGATAAGTGCAAGGTTATTAAAAGAAACGGAATTATCCGCATTATTTGTTCTAACCCAAAACATAAGCAGAGACAGGGTTGAGGAGTAACAGATGGCTCGAATTGCGGGAGTTGACCTCCCAAATAAACACGTCGTTGTTGCATTGACTTATATTTACGGTATCGGTCGTTCATCTGCAAAAGCGATTTGCGAAAAAACAAAGATTGATCCTACCAAGATGATGAATGATCTTGATCAGGATGAGCAGGCTAGACTTCGCACTGTAATCGATGAAGAATACAAGGTTGAAGGACATCTTCGCTCAGAAATCGGTCTTAACATTAAACGTCTTATGGACATTGGTTGCTATCGTGGTCTTCGTCATCGCAAAGGTTTGCCAGTTCGTGGTCAGCGCACACGTACTAATTCACGTACTCGCAAAGGTAAGAAGAAGACAGTTGCTAACAAGAAAAAGGCTGTCTGATAGGACGGAGGATTTAACTAATGGCTACCGTAAAAAAACGAAAGGAAAAGAAGAGCGTATACGAAGGAAACGTATATATCCAGGCTACGTTCAACAATACTATCGTAACAATTACAGATTTGAATGGAAATGCTCTTTCATGGGCATCTTCAGGCGGACTTGGATTCCGTGGAGCAAAAAAATCTACTCCATTTGCTGCACAGACAGTTACAGAAACAGCTGTTCAGAAAGCAGTAAGTTACGGATTGCGTGAAGTTCACGTATTTGTAAAAGGACCAGGAATGGGTCGCGAAAATGCAGTTCGTGCTCTTGGTGCTTTGGGACTTAAAGTAAAATCAATTTCTGATGTTACTCCAATCCCACATAATGGATGTCGTCCACGCAAAACTCGCCGTATGTAAAATAAATGATGAGAATGGATGTTCTAGTAATGTCCATTTTTATTGTTTTTTTATGTTTAAGGTCAGTAATAGTTAGGTTTTGACCGGATTTCCGGTAAAAAAGTATGAAAAATGACAGTCTTTTGATTTGTCATTATTGCAGGCTCATTGTTGAGCGTAAATAAAAGGAGTTCAGATGGCACGTAAAAACCTCTTGAAAGGTTTCAAAAAACCAAAAGGTATTACATTTGAACATCTCGAAACAAATCCAAATTACGGAAAATTTATTGCTTATCCATTTGAACCAGGTTTTGGTACAACGATTGGAAATACTCTTAGACGTGTACTTCTTTCTTCTATTCAGGGATATGCAGTAACATCTGTACGGATTACTTCATTTGATGCTGAGGGCGTTCCTCGTGTAATTCAGAGTGAATTTGACTCAATTGCAAACGTTTCGGAAGATACTCTTGAGATTTTGAACAGCTTGAAAATGATTCGTTTTAAGCTTCCAAACGATGCAGAACAGGATACTCTCCTTTTTGAGTTCAAAGGACCTGGAAAAGTAACAAGCAATGACTTTGAAAAAGAAGGTCAGCTTGAAGTGCTTTCTAAAGATGTTCCTGTATTCACAATGATGGAAGGTGCAAACCTTAGCATTGAAATTCAGGTTGACTTGGGCAGAGGTTATATTCCTGCTGAAGTAAACAGCAACTATGTTGAAGTAGTTGGCACCATTCCAATGGATGCAATTTTCTCTCCAGTTCGCAAGGTAAAATATGCAATTGAACCTTGCCGTGTTGGTGAAAGAAACGACTACGATAAACTGGTTCTTGAAATTTGGTCTGATGGAACAATTTCTCCAGAAGATGCACTTGCTGAAGCTGCAAAGATTGCTAAAGATCATTTCTCAATTTTTGTAAATTTTAATGACAGTGATGTTTCTGGCTCAGATGATATGGATGAAGGTGATGAAAGAATTCGTTCATTGCTTAATACTCCAGTTGAAGAACTTGAACTTTCTGTTCGTTCTTCAAACTGTCTTAAAAATGCCAATATCCGCACAATCGGAGAATTGACAAGAAAGACAGAAGATGACATCGCCAAGACAAGAAACTTTGGTAAGAAATCTCTTACTGAAATTAAAGAAAAACTCCTTGAATGGGGACTTACACTTGGAATGACAGATTACAGTCATCTTAAGAATGTAAATTTGGCAAATCCAAAGCAAAAGGAAGAATCCAATGAATCATAAGAATGGTTTTAATCCGCTTTCGCGCACAACTGCACATCGTCGTGCTATGTCGCGCAACATGGTAACTTCACTTTTCAGATTTGAACGCATTACAACTACTAGTGCAAAAGCTAAAGAAGTTCGTAAGGCTGCTGAAAAATTGATTACACGCAGCAAGGTTGATACAGTTCACAACCGTCGTATTGCCGCAAAGTTTATTCAGGATGAAAAAATCTTGAACAAACTCTTCACTGAACTTGGTCCAAGAATGAAGGATCGCAAGGGTGGTTACACTCGTATCCTTAAGATTGGTTTCCGTCAGGGCGACGCTGCAGACATGGTAATTCTTGAATTGGTTGATTATAAACTTCCAACTGAAGAATCTAAAGAAAAGTCTGCAAAAAAAGCAGATGCTTCTGAAAAACCTGCTAAAAAGCCAGCTGCAAAAAAAGCACCAGCTAAAGCTAAGACTGCAAAAGCAGCTCCTGCTGCTGAAGAAGCAAAATAAGGAGTTAACTTATGTCTAAAGCACATCGCGGAACTGGTATCCGTAACGAAGTAAACCACGGACGTGGCAAATGTGCACGCTGTGGAAAAGAAAATATCAAAATCCTTTATGAAAAGGAAATTGATGGTGCAACAGTTAAAGTATGCAAATACTGTAACGCTGCGTTAAAAAACATTGCAAGAGTAGAAGCAAGAAAAGCAAAACCTGCTGATGCTTCATCTGATGCTCCTGCAGAAGCACAGGCATAATTTATTTTATAAGTTTGTTCCTGTCTACGCCGTCCTTCGTTTTTTGTAAGGGCGGCTTTATTTTTTTAAAGACATTTTCAATTTTTTTTGTTGAATAAAATTGAAATTTAAAATGATGCTAGGATGTATGGTTAGAAAGCAAATGAGCCCGGCTCATAGTGGTGGCAAAGCCAGTCCGAAGGACTGAGGGTTACCGAACCACGGAGAGCCGATAAGAAAAGAAGTTGTGGCGTCCACTAAAAAAAATTATTTTTTTAATTTTAAACCGAGTTTTGCAATTTCTGCAATTGCGCTTGAAATCTGTTCAACTCCAGTTGAAGCGTCTTGCAGGCGATTTGATATTTCTGTAGACGACTGAACCTGCTCGTTTATTGAGTCTTTTATGTTTTCTGAAAGGCTGGCAATTGTTTTGATTGCTTTGTTGGTTGAATTGATGACTTCTTCTGCCTGTTTTGTGCTCAGATTGTTCTTTTTTACGAGTTCCTGAATTTTTGAAGTTGAAGAAACTGTCTGTGCTGCAAGTGCCTTTACTTCTTTTGCTACTACGCTGAAACCTCGTCCTGCGTCTCCAGCGTGGGCTGCTTCGATTGCTGCATTGAGGGCTAGGACGTTTGTTTTTTCTGCAATGTCGTTGATAAGGTCGATTGCGTGCGTAATTTCTTCGGTAATGTGAACGAGCGTTTTTATTGATTTGTCGGCATCTGTTATCATTTGGTTGGCAGAAGTTACAGTGTCGGCAACGTTTGTAATATTTCCAGAAATGTCTTTAATGTTGCCAACGACTGAATCCATTGAGGTTGAAATATTTGTTATGTTTGAAGTGATGGATTCTGATTGGTTTGAAACAACATCGGCTTTGTCTGACATAACCTGCATTGTTGTTTGGAGCAGATTCTGACTTTTTGTGCGTTCTTCGAGCAAGTTAGAACTTGAAATTGCGCAGGAAATTTGTTCCCGGAGAGTTGCGTATGTGATTCCGCTTGCAGTTTCTGATTCAAAAACAATATAACCAAAATATGTATTCTGGATGTTAAGAGATTCTACTTCGTAGATTGCATATTCGTCGGAATTGTTGATTGAATTTGGAATGATTTCTGTTGTTTTGAACGTAAGTCCTCCTTCTGGAAGAGAAATTCGTTCGCCTTTTTTTATTGCAAGCACTAATTGGCTTGTCTGTGGAATTTCCTGATTTTCTTCGGTGTAATGACAGTCGTTATAAAGCGCAAGGTAACAACTTGAAATGTCAATTTTTGGAAGAGCCTTTGTAATGATTTCGAACAGTTTATCCAAATTCGAGCATGAAAGAATGTCTGTGCTGATTTGGCGGAGAACTGATTCTTTTCGGCTTGCAAGAAGATTTTCCTGCTTTTGAGTGCGGCAGTCAAATTCGCTTATGAGTACGCGTACTTGCTGGAAAAGATTTTCGCACTTTTTGTAAATTTTGCATTGGCAATTCATTGTTAAAAGTGCGGAGCTTCGTATTGTCGAGATTATGTCCTGCCAGACGTTGAAATTTTTAGAGATTTTTTCAAAATTATTCAAGCCGATTGTGACGGTTTTTAATAATGCGCCAGGTTCTTTGCTGAGAATATCGTTTGAAAAGGATTCTACAAGTTTTGGCACAAAATTTGTAAAGAAAATGGTTATTTCTTCTTTTGTGTAGAAATCGTTTTGAACTGTCTGCAAAATTTTTTGTGAAAGTTCATTTTTCCATTCTGAACTGGAGAAGTTTTCTGAGATTAAACTTTCGCCAAAAAGGAAACTTTCTTTTTGAGCCTTTTTTAAAAGTTTTTTCTCCTGTGAAGCCGACAAATCAATTGAAGTTTCGAAGGCGGCCTGATTTACGGAAGTTGAAGTACAACCGCAAGATTCGCCTAAAATAAGACGAGTTTTGTATCTGAAGAGGTTGGAGTATTCTTTATTTTGCAATATGGCGGAGAGTGTTTTGTAGCCCTGAAGTCCCTGTTTGTAGAATGGCATTTCGACAGAAGTGATTGGTGGATTTGACCAAGCAGCGTCGTCTGTTCCATTAAAACCGCAGACTGCAACGTCGTGAGGAACGGAATAGCCTTGACGGATGAGTTCTTCCTGGGCTCCGATTGCAACGTTATCTCCGACAGCAATAATCGCATCAAAGTCTTTTCCTGGTTTTAGGCCTTTGTTGAGCCAGTTGCTGAGCGCTTTTTCGCCGTCAGCAATTGCCCAGCCACCACATTCGGAAATCAATGTGGGATTTGCCTGAATTCCGTGTTTTTTTAATCCTTCGAGATAACCTTCGTAACGTTCTTTTGCGTAGATATGGGTTTCTGGACCTCGTATAAATGCGATTTTTGTAAAGTGATGTACATCGACAAGGTGATCCATAAGTTCAATAAGACCTGTTTTGCAGTCTGTGACGATGCTAGGCTTGCCTTCGACCTGAAAGGTCATGCAGACAAGTGGTGTTTTTTGAAATCTTTTATAAAAATCGGTGGTTTTCTTGTCTACATCGGACGAAGCCCAGGAAATGATGCCTGATACTGAATCATCAGTCAGCAGGTGATAGATAATAGAACCTTCACCTTTGTTTAATATTGGTCCGCGAAAAGTGAATAAAGGGATTTTATCTTTTTTGCAGCCTGTTATGATGCCTTTGTGCATATTGCGACCAGTTGCATCAATTAATGAGCGGGTTAAAAAAGCAATTGATTTTTTATTCATGACTAAACCTCGAAAAGTAAAATCGACTGACACTAATTATAATATGAAAAGTGAAAAAAGAAACCTTAAAATTCTGATTTAATTGATAATTATAAAATAGAGTTTTTGAATATTAACTGACTGTTTTTGAAATTTTGTGCTTTGAAACCTTAAAAAGTTAAAAAATTCTTATTTGTTTTTATTTACTAAAACTAAGAAAATAATTAAAGTTTATGCAAGTTGAATTTTTGGAGGACGCAAATGAAAAAAGTTTTGGGTGCTGTTGCTCTTGCAGTTGCAGGACTTTTCGCTTTTACTGGTTGTGGTGAAAAATCTGGAGAAACGGTAAAAATTGGTGCTATTGGACCTCTTTCTGGTGCTGTAGCTGTTTATGGTGTTGACTGTTTGAATGGAATCAATTTGGCAGCTGAAGAAATTAACGCTGCTGGTGGCATTAACGGTAAAAAAATTGAAATTGTAAGTGAAGATGATGAAGGAAATCCTGAAAAATCTGTAAATGCTTACAAAAAAATCGTTACACAGAAAAAAACAAAGCTCATTGTTGGTTCTTTAACTTCTGGGTGTGCAATGGCAATTACTTCTTTGGCTCAGGCTCAGAAAGTTTTGATGATCGCTCCTGCCGCTACAGCTCCTGCAATTACTGAAGCCGGTGATTTTGTTTTCCGTGCTTGTTTTATTGACCCGTTCCAGGGAACTGTTGGTGCTAAATTTGCTCTTGAAACGCTCGGAGCTAAAAAAGCTGCTGTTCTTTATGATGTTGGAAACGACTACTCTGTAGGTCTTACAGAAAACTTTGTAAAAACGTTCTCTGCTTCTGGAACTGTTGTAGCTAAAGAATCTTACAGCACTGGCGACAAAGACTTTAACGCTCAGCTTACAAAAATTAAGAATTCTAAACCAGATGTTGTTTATCTTCCGGATTACTACGGAACTGTAGCTCTTATTGCTAAACAGTTGCGCGCTCAGGGAATTAACACTCCGATCGTTGGTGCTGACGGCTGGGATGGTCTTATTGACAATGCTGGCGATGAAGTTTTGAATGGTTTTTATTCTAACCACTATGCTGCTGATGCAACTACTGGCGCAGTTAAAACTTTTGTTGAAAACTACAAGGCAAAATACAATCACACTCCGACTGCTTTTGCAGCCCTCGGTTATGATGCAGTTTATATGATTAAAGATGCGATTTTGGCTGCTGGCTCAACTGACAGCGTTGCTGTAAGAGATGCGCTTGCTGCTTCTGAAGGCGACTATGTTACAGGCCACATTACTTTTGACGAAAAACGCAACCCTGTAAAATCTGCTGTAATGCTTGAACTGGTAAAAGGTGCTGATGGAAAACTTTCTACAGTTTACAAAGCTACAGTACAGCCGTAAAATTTAGTTTTCGTAATTTGACAAAGGCGTCATGAATTTGGGAATTTTTTTCTCGAAGGAATGACGCTTTTTTTTTTTTGCAGAAGACTTAGCCCGGATCGTAACGGCGCGTAGCGTCCGCCTTGGCGGATGGAGCGGATAGCGTAACCGTGAAGAGCCGGTTTGAAAAATATTTGTGCTCCTATAAATAATGCACGATGCCTTGATTTACTAAAAACAAAAAATTTTTTACAATATAACAGAACTAATATATTTGGAGGATAAGTTTGAACAACGTAACAATTTTTGTTCAGCAGCTTATCAATGGACTTTCGCTGGGAAGTATTTATGCTTTAATTGCCCTTGGGTACACGATGGTTTATGGCATTGTTAAGTTGATTAACTTTGCGCATGGCGACGTTATGATGATTGGCGCTTATGCAGGATATTTTGTTTTGTGTGCGATGGGCACAACTCCAGCTGGAATGGTCTGTGCTTTTTTGGCTGCAATGGTTTTTTGCGGACTTTTGAGTCTTGCGATTGAAAGGCTTGCGTACAGACCTTTGAGAAATGCGCCGAGGTTGAATTCGTTGATTACGGCGATTGCTGTGGAATTGATTTTGCAGAATGTTATGCGCGTTTTGCCTTTTGTTGGCCCGGAACCACGTTCTTTTCCGACAATGGCGATTAAAAACTTTAGTTTTGGAATCGGTTCAATAAGCAATGTTCAGATTATTGTAATCTTGCTTTCGGCTGTTCTTATGGTTGTTTTGAACTATGTCGTAAATTATACAAAAACCGGAAAAGCAATGCAGGCTGTTAGTTACGACCTTGGTGCTGCAAGCTTGATGGGAATTAATTCGAATAGAATTATTGCCGTTACTTTTGTAATCGGTTCTGTTCTTGCTGGAGCAGGTGGCGTTCTCTATGCTATTGCTTATCCGCAGGTTGATCCTCTAATGGGGTATATTCCTGGTTTAAAGGCGTTTGTTGCAGCTGTTTTGGGTGGAATTGGTTCTATTCCTGGTGCTATGGTCGGCGGAATTATTCTTGGCGTTGCGGAAACTATGGTAAAGGCTTATCTGTCTTCTCAATATGCGGATGCAATTGCCTATTGTATTTTGATTGTAATTCTTTTGGTTAAACCTGCCGGTCTTCTTGGTAAAAAAGTAAGGGTTAAGGTTTAGGGGCTGGTTTATGATGAATATGAAAAAAAGCAATTTTTTAATTCCTGGAGTTGTGGCTCTGGCGGCGATTGTAATTCCTTTTGTTTTAATCCGCGTTGGCTTGATTGACGCTTATACTTCGCAGATTTTGACGATGGGCGGAATCAATGCTGTAATTGCGATTTCTGTAAATATGGTTACGGGAATTGTCGGTCAGCTTACTTTGGGACAGTGTGCTTTTGAAGCGATTGGCGCTTATTCGGTAATTATTTTTACTCAGGATGTTGGTTTGCCGTTGCCTGTTGCCATGCTTGTTGCTCCTTTTTTGGCGGCGATTTTTGGATTTGTTATTGGATTTCCGACTTTAAAACTTGAAGGCGACTATCTTGCGATTGTAACTCTTGCTTTTGGCGAAATTGTGCGTGTAATTCTTGTAAACCTCAAAGCCGTTACTGGTGGTCCGAACGGCAAAAGTTTTAAATACAGTTTTATGCGCGACGATCTTTTTTGGGGACCTGCGATGAGTTATCTGGTAAGCATTGGAATGCTTGTTGTTCTGATTGTTCTGTTGCAGAATTTTTTACATTCAACTTACGGCCGGGCAATCAAGGCTATTCGAGAAGATGAAATTGCCGCAAATTCTAATGGAATCAGCGTTTTTAAATACAAAATGATTGGTTTTGTGATTGCTTCGTTTATTGGCGGTCTTGGTGGCGCGCTTTATGCTCCGATTGTTGGTTTTATTAAGCCGGATATTGCTTCGTTCAACAATTCTGTAAATATGCTGATTTATGTTGTTCTTGGAGGAATGGGAAGTATTAGTGGAACAGTTATTGCAGCCTTTGTTTTGACTGCAATTCAAGAAGCCTTGAGGTTCCTTGGAAATTACCGTCTTTTGTTCTATCCGGTTGTTTTAATCATTGTAATGCTCTTTAGACCTCAGGGACTTATGGGAATGAAGGAATTGAGTTTTGTGAACGGATTTTTTAACCTTAAAAGCAAAATTTCTAAAAAGGCAAAAAATGAGGTTTCGGACGCAAAAAAGAATGAAGGGGAGGCAGAATAATGAGTGATGAAAAATTGATTCTTCAGGTAAATGACCTTTCTATCGTTTTTGGTGGACTTAAAGCTGTCAGCGAATTCAATATGGAACTTCGAAAAGGCGAACTTGTCGGTTTGATCGGACCGAACGGCGCTGGAAAAACAACTGTTTTTAACATGCTTTCCGGCGTTTACACCCCGACTGGCGGACAGATTACTTTTTGGGATAAAAATGGAAAAGTTCAGGTTGTAAATAAAAAAACACCAGCCCAGCTCAATTTAATTGGAATTGCGAGAACTTTTCAGAATATCAGGCTTTTTGGAAATTTGACTGTAAGCGACAATATTCGAATTGCAATGCACAGTCAGAGAAATGTTAAGCCTTGGGATGCGGTTTTGCGTACTAAAAAGTTTTTTGAAGATGAAGAGGTTATGAATTTAAAGGTTCAAAATCTGCTAAAACTTTTCGGTCTTGAAAAAAAAGAAAATGAACTTTCTTCAAATTTGCCTTACGGTGAACAGCGAAAACTTGAAATTTGCCGTGCCCTTGCTGCAAATCCGACCTTGCTTTTGCTGGACGAACCTGCTGCTGGTATGAATCCGCAGGAAACAAAAGAACTTATGGAACTTATTGCATTTATTCGCAAAGAATTTAACCTGACGATTCTTCTTATTGAACACGATATGAAACTTGTAATGGGAATTTGCGAGCGTCTTTATGTTTTGAATTACGGCCGGGTTCTTGCGAGCGGAGTGCCGGAGGAAATTAAATCAAATCCCGATGTAATTAAAGCTTATTTGGGTTCTGAAGCGGAAAATCTTGCTTAAGAGTTTTTGAATCGGAAATTTTTGGAGAAACTATGGCAATTCTTGAAGTAAAAAATCTTGTTGTAAATTACGGTGCAATCCGCGCTCTAAAAGGCATTTCGTTTGATGTAAATGAAGGCGAAATAATTTCCCTTATCGGCTCGAATGGCGCTGGAAAAACAACAACTTTACATTCAATTTCTAATTTAATTAAAAAACAGAGCGGTTCTGTTGTTTTTGACGGAGAAGACATTACAAATCTTCAGGCGGCTCAGATTGTTCACAGAGGGTTGATTCACGTTCCTGAAGGCAGACGAATTTTTGCAAATTTGTCTGTAAAAGACAATCTTGAAATGGGAGCTTATACCCGAAATGACAAGGAAAAAATCAAGCAGGATATGGAACACGTGTTTGAACTTTTTCCGAGAATGAAAGAGCGCTTAAAGCAGATTGCAGGAACTCTTTCTGGCGGAGAACAACAGATGCTCGCAATGGGCCGCGGACTTATGGCGAATCCAAAACTTCTTTTGCTTGATGAACCGAGCATGGGACTTGCGCCGATTCTGGTTGATGAAATTTTTGAAATTATCAAAAAAATTAACGAGGACGGAACGACAATTCTACTTGTTGAACAGAATGCGTTTAAGGCAATGAGCATTGCAAACCGAGTTTATATTTTGGAAACTGGAAGCATTTCTTCGTCGGGAAATTCAAGCGACATGATAAAAGATCCAGCTGTAAAGGCTGCATATCTTGGCGGTTAATTGTTTTGTTTGCTTTTTTATAAAACGCGACTTAGAATTATTTAAGGTTGGCATTCTGTAAACTTTTTGGAGGAAATTATGAAAGTATGTGACTTTATGAGCAAAAATGTAATTTATGTTTCGCCAGATACATCTTTGACGGATGCAAAGGCTTTGATGATAAAAGAAAAAATCAATAAGCTTCCGGTTGTTGATAAATCAAAAAAACTGGTTGGAATTATAACGAAGAATGACTTGCAGAAAGCAGCTCCTTCCAGTGCTTCGACTCTTGATATGTATGAATTGGGATATCTTCTTTCAAAATTAAAAGTTGAAAAGATAATGGTAAAAAACGTGAAAACAGTTGATTTTGATGAAGTAATTGAAGAAGCGGCAAGAACGATGGCGACCGAAAAAATCGGATGTCTGCCTGTAATGAAAGATGGAATTCTTTCTGGAATTATTACCGAAACTGACCTTTTTAACGCATTTATTTCGATGTTTGGAGCAACCTTACCTGGAGTTCGGGCAGTGATTGAAGTTGCAGAAAAACCTGGCGAGCTTGCAAGAATTGCAACTGCCGTGGCTGCAAAAAACGGAAATATTGTTTCTGTAGTAACGACTGACGGAAGCGATGTTTCTAAGCGGATTATTACGGTAAAAATCGGCAATTTGAGCAAAGAGACTGTTGAAGAAATTATCAGACAGGAAAATGTAAAAATTCTTGACATTCGTGAAAAAAAGTAATTGCACTTTTTAGATTGCTAAATAAAAAATAATGGAATGCCGGTAGAAATACCGGCATTTTTTTAACCGTGTATTTTATGTAACGGCACGCAGATGTTTGCGGCAAGGATTGTAGGGGCGGCGAAGCCGTTGCGCTTGAGCAATGGAGCGCTTTGTCGCGGAACCCCGGAAAGCCTGGTTTTTGCAACGCAAAAAGTCGCCCTGCTGTCAAAAATTATTCTGCGTTTTTTTGTTTTATAAAGGACTGTTAAAGAAAAGTTTTTGATAGACGGAAGGTGCTTAAATTTTGTAAATTATAAGTATGTATGGAAAAATTGAAAAAGTTTTGTCGCAGTTTTTGAGAACTTTTGACAGACCTTTTACGACAACAGAAATAAATTTATTACTCAAACCTTACGGCGAAAAAGCGACAATAGAAGAAATCGACGAATTTTTGCGGACAGATGACAGAGTGTTCGCTCTTGAAGGGCATTATTATATGACACACGCTGGAGTTTTTAACGGAATGTTTTTTAGTTTTGTTCCGACCGCTAAAGAACTTGAGCAGAAACTGTTTATTCCTGGTGACCGTTGTATTCCTTTTGCGGATTGCGAAATGCTTTCGTCGCAGTTGAAATTTATTTATAACGATAGAATTTTGCCAAAAAAAATAATGACGACTGATTGCAATACGGCAAGAGAGTTTTTTACTTTTTTTGGTGATGAATATGCAAGTCAATATATTGCCGCTGACCCGATAAATAATAAAGCCGAAATTGCAAATAATAATTTTGAACTGCCATCGAAAATCAATTTGACAGGAATTTCGCTTGAAAAAGTTATTTCGGATTTTAATTTTCATAAGGGCGATCGCATTTTGTGCAGAATGGTTGATTGGGATCAGGGAATTATTGAAGTTTTTCCGATTTTGAATCATAGAAAGACGATTTTGGAATTGAATGAAGAAATCGGAAAAATAAAACTTTGGAACGAAAATCTTGAAAATGCGCTGCTTGGAAGTTTTGACAAAATGGGACCTTGCTCAAGCATGGAACAGCAACTTTCCTTTGCGTTTTTAGAGCACAGAAAGGAGCTTTGTACGCCGGCTTGCGGTTCAATCCACGAGTTTTTAACTTCGACAAAAAAAATCAACATGGAGCTTTTTGGTGTAGAAACAAGGCTTTGGAAAAAGGGCGAAGATGTTCCTGCTGTTGGAAAATGGAATCGAGAAATGCTCAGTTCTGGGCTTGAGGCATGTTTGCCAACCTTGCAACCTCCAGTTTGTTTGCTCGACTGCATTATAAAGGACAGACTTTTTAACAAAAAAGAAATTGAGCCGGAAGAAATTTTAAAAGATTTTCTACCAGAAGAAATGGAAATTTCTAAGGAAGAAGAAGAATTCATTACATTGCAAATTTTAAAAAGAAGTGATATATTACGTGAGCATTATAATTGGTTGGCAGATTTTCCAGTTGCGTCGTTGCGGCATAAGGCTTTAGGCTTGTTCGCAAAAGTTCAGAATTTGGTTTTTGATATTGATGGAGCTGGTGAAAAAATCGAACGCTTTCCGCAGCAAGAACTTGTTATTCTCTCTCAATTGTTTGCACATGCTGCCAGAATTTTGGATATGCTTTCCAATGAAAACGAATGTAAAGATGATGACAGAGATGCGTTAAAACTGTCGCTTGAAGGCATGGAAATGAATTTTGAAGACATTTGTCCTGAACTGCGAAATGCTTTGGACAGATGTTATGCCGAACAGTTTAAAGTTGTCTGATTTTCTGCGGAGGATTGAATGGTTCCTGATGCAAACATCGGTGAATATTTGCGTGCTGGCGGTGTTTATAGAGATATTGAGGGAGATTCGCCGTTTGAAGTTTTTAAATCGCTGTCAGAAAAAGTAAATCTTCCTTCAGAAATCCTTCCTGTAAATCTTTATGAAGGTCTTTGCGCCCGCGAATCTGTTTTGAGCACTGCTGTTGGCAACGGAATTGCAATTCCTCATTCTCAGCAGCCGCTCTTAAAAAATCCAAAAGATCAGAGAATTTTTATCTGTTATTTAAAAAATCCGATTGATATGCATGCAATGGACAATAAAAAAGTTCAGACTTTGATTATTCCATTGAGCAGTTCTGTTCAATCGCATTTGCAGATTATTTCGCTTCTTGCGCAACTTTTAACAAAAAGTGATTTAAAAAAAGCACTTGAATTGAAACTTGGATTAAACGAAATTTATCCGTTAATCCGAAGAATTTAATTTGAGTTGATATAAAAATTTTAGGAGTTTTATTATGGACACAAAAGGAATTGCTGCCGTTGCAAAATCAATACGCAGTCTGTCAATCGATGCTATCCAAAAAGCAAAATCAGGTCATCCTGGACTCCCGCTTGGATGTGCTGAACTCGCTGCAATTTTGTACGGAGAAGTTCTAAAGCACAATCCTGCTGATTCAAAATGGGCAGATCGTGATCGCTTTGTGCTTTCAGCTGGACACGGTTCTATGTTGCTTTATTCAATCTTGCACTTGAGCGGTTATAAAGTTTCGCTTGACGACATTAAAAATTTCCGTCAAGTAGGTTCTGTTTGTCCTGGACATCCAGAATTTGGCTGGACTGACGGCGTAGAAAACACATCTGGTCCGCTTGGTCAGGGAATTGCCATTGCCGTTGGAATGGCGCTTGCAGAATCAATCGAGGCTGCAAAATTCAATACGGCAGAACACAAAATTGTTGACCATTATACTTATGCTCTTTGTGGCGAAGGTTGTCTTGAAGAAGGTGTTTCTTCTGAAGCTTCTTCTTTTGCAGGACATAATAAACTTGGAAAACTGATTGTTTTTTATGATCAGAATAAAATTTCTATTGATGGTTCGACAGATATTACTTTTACAGAAGATATTGGAAAACGTTACGAGGCTTATGGCTGGCAGGTTTTAAAAGGCGACATGTATGATGTTGAAGGTCTTTTAAAACTTATTGAAGAAGCAAAAAAATGTTCGGACAAGCCTTCTTTGATTATGCTCAAGTCTGTAATTGGAAAATTTGCTCCAAAGCAGGGAACTCCTGTTGTTCACGGAGAACCTCTTGGAGATGCTGATGTTGCCGAAACAAAAAAAGCGCTCGGTATAAATCCAGATGAATTTTTCTATGTTGATCCACAGGCTCTTCGTTATTTTGAAGACAAAAAAGCTGGTTTTGCTAAAAAAGAAGCTGACTGGAACAAAGAGTTTGAAGCTTGGGCAAAGGAAAATCCTGAACTTGCAAAACAGTGGAAGGCTTCGTTTGAAGGGGAGGCTGACGGAACTGCAGAAGATCCTGTTTATGAAATCGGTGCAAATGTTGCAACCCGTTCGGCAAGTGGCGATATGATAAACGCAATGGGAATTAGATATTCTTGTCTTGTTGGCGGAAGTGCCGACCTTAAAGGTTCTAATAAATCTGGAATGAAGTGCGATGGCGGAACTTATACTCCGTCTAACCGCGCAGGTCGCTCTATTGAATATGGAATCCGCGAGTTTGGAATGGCAAGCGAAGCTCTTGGAATGTGTGCTCATGGCGGAATTCGTCCGTTTGTAGCAACTTATCTTGTATTTAGCGACTACATGCGTCCTTCAATCCGTTTGGCTTCGATTATGAAACAGCCTGTAATCTATGATTTGACTCATGACTCGATTTACGTAGGCGAAGATGGTCCGACACACCAGCCGATTGAACAACTTTCTTCTTTGCGTGCAATTCCTGGTGTACAGGTTTTGCGTCCTGGCGATGCGGAAGAAACCGTTGCTGCCTGGCATATTGCAATGGAAAGCAAAGACCATCCGGTTGTTTTGGCTCTTACAAGACAGAATGTTCCTGTTTATGAAAAAGAAGATAAAAATTGGAAAGAGACAATCAAAAAAGGCGCTTATGTTGTAAAAACGGGCGGCGAGAATCCGGATGTTACTGTCGTTGCGACTGGTTCCGAAGTGAATATGGCTCTTGACGCTGCTAAAAAAGTAAGCGGAAAAATTGTCCGTGTTGTTTCGATTTTGGACAAGAATTTGTTTGAAAGCGATGAAAAATTTATGAACGAAATCCTTGGTGGTGCAAAACGCGTGATTGTTGCAGAAGCTGGCTGCAGATGCGGTTGGGAGGGAATTGCAACTGGTCGCAAAGATTTGTTTACGATTGACCGCTTTGGTGAATCAGGTCCAGGAAGAAATGTAGCACAGGCTCTCGGTTTTACCGCAGATAAACTTGCTGAATTGATTGAATCTTAAAAAATGGCTTAGGGGCTGGAAGGGCGGCGTAAGCCGTTCGCTTGCGAATGAAACCCTGCAAGACCCGACCCGCGCAAGCGGGGAAGCCCCCAAAAATAAAAACTGACTTTTAATTCGGATGTATGAATTTTAGGTCAGTTTTTTTATTTTAAACGAGTTCAAACGATTTGAGAGAAGTTTTGTCAGGCAGATTTTTGTTGATTTTTCTTTTTTGCAAGAAAATATGAAAAAATTGCCAGCGAAATTCCGCCGAGCACCATTAAAAGACATAAAATTTGACCGGTCGAAATGTTAAAAAGCGAAGTGTTGAGGTAAATAGGCGCGTTTGTGTCGGCGGCGATTCTGTAACCAATATCTGAGTCTGGTTCGCGGAAATATTCGATAAAAAAGCGGAAGATTCCGTATCCAATCGTGTAAATTGCTCCAGAAAATCCGTCAAACGGCTTTTTTTTACGCAAAAACCAGAGAATTGAGAAAAGTATAAGACCTTCGAAAAACGCTTCGTAAAGCTGGCTCGGATGGCGCGGAAGATTTACGAGCAAACCGGAAATTTGGAGTCCGCACTGAGATGCAAAATCTTTTACCCATTGGAATGAAGCCGAAAAACGTTCTGCCTGCGGAAAAATAATTCCCCAAGGGGCGCTTGTAATGCGGCCGTAAAGTTCGCCGTTTAAGAAATTTCCAAGACGGCCAAATGTGTAGCCGAGAGGAATTGCCGTAACCATTGCGTCAATCCATTTTAGCGTCTGGCGTTTGTTTTTTTTGCACCAGAAAATCATTCCGATTAAGCCGCCGATAAAGCCTCCGTGATAACTCATTCCTGCAAGTCCGGTAAACTGTCCTGAAGAGTTGAACGGCCAAAAAATTAGCCATGGCTTTTTCCAGTAAATTCCGGAAGTATCGTAGACTAAGGTTGAAAAAATACGCGCGCCGATTAGAAGGAAGATGATTCCTGTGGCAATAAAACTAAAAATGTCGTCTTCTGTGGCTTTTCTTAGCGTTCCGTCGGAAGAAATTTCGTCGAGGGCGCCTTCTTTTAGAAGTTTTTTTAGAACCAAGAAGGCTGTTCCGAACGCAAGAATGTACATAAGACCGTACCAGCGGATAAGTCCCAAAACAGGAACTCCAGGAAAGATTTCCGGATGAATCCACGACGGATAGTTGATATAAAGAGGTAGAAAATTCATTTTATTCTCCAAGTATTTTTTTAAACAGGCGTATTTTTATTTTAAATCTTAAATCCCTGAGAAGCCGCCTTTACAAGTTTTGATTTTAAAAGCAGATTTTCGTTTCTGAGTTGATTTAATTCATACTGCTGGGTTTTTATAGTTTCTGCAAGTTCTCCCATGCTCAGCGCTCCTGTGCCAACCAAGTCTTCGACATAGGACATTTTTTGAGAATAGTCGTCATTTGCTTCTTCGTTTGCAAGTTCGTATGTTGAGTCGAGAACGTCTGTTGAAAAATCATCAAATTGAAATGTTTCGCTCTGAAGAATTTTTTCTGCAATTCTATAAATTGCCTGACTGATTACTGCATTTGGTTTGTAGTTTATGACTGGCAATCTTGATGAAAGCGCTTTGTCCTGCAAGGTGTCACGGTACATTACTCCAAGAGATTCAACGTCGATTCCGAGATATTGCTGGCATGAACGGCGAATTTTTAGGGCTTTGTCGGCATCTTTTGGTTCGTCAATCATATTCATGACAAGGCGCGGATGGAATTGTCTCATGCGATTTTCAAAAATTGTTGCATTTTCCGGATCAACTTCGCGCAACGCTTCAATCATTTTTGGAATGTAAAGCCTCTGGAGGGAAGATGAGTCGTTTTTGAGTTTTTCAAGATATTTTGCGGCCGGGCTGTTTTTTTTGAATGAGCTTGCCATGAGCCGGAAAACTGCGTTTTTTAAAAAAAGATAGCCGTTGAGGGTTGCCGTGACTGTTGGCGCAGTAACTACAATTCCCTGTGGAGAAAGAAGAAATAAATCTAGAATTGTAAGGTGGGTTCCAGCTCCAAGGTCGATTATAAGGTAGTCGCAGTTTAAATTGCGGAAATTCCGAATAATTGAATTTTTCTGGGCACTTTTTAAGGTGCTCAGACCTGGAATTTCAGAATCTCCTGCGATAAAAGAAACATTTTCGTATTCTGTCGGCTGGATTATGTCTTCAAATTTATTTTCGCCTGTAATGAAGGTGCCGATTCCTTTTTTTGCAGAAAACTGGCCGATTACAAGATGAAGGTTCGACGCGCCTAAGTCGAGATCTGCCAGAATTACTTTTTTGCCAGCCTGTCCGAGTGCGATTGCGAGATTTGCAGAAAGAAGACTTTTTCCTACGCCTCCTTTTCCGCTTGCGATTGGAATGATTTGCATGGCTTTATTCTAGCATAGTAAAAACAGAAAATACAGAGGTTCTTTCTATAGAAAAAATATGAATTTTCCGAAAAAAGGAACATAATTCTTTCTCTTGCCTTAAAATAGATTGAAGTCTAAAATACAGGCTATGAAAAAAATTAAACATGGCATAAAAGTTGTTTTTTTGTATTTTTATGCAATAATCTTTGCTTCTCAATGTTTTGCCGAGTCTTCGACAAATTCGACATCGAAAATAAATAAACGTACACAGCAATATATGGAAATGATGAACGGAGTTTTTGACTTTGTTCAGAGAAATTATGTTGATGAGGTTGACCCTGAAACGCTCTACACGGGCGCTCTAAAAGGAATGCTTTCTGCCTTGAATGATCCGTACACCGTCTATCTGGATAATTCGACTTTTAGAAGTTTAAATGACACTACAAAAGGAAAATTTGGAGGAGTCGGTCTTTCTATTTCCAAGGCATTTGTTTCTACTCCGGAAAAACCGGCTTATGTAGAAGTTGCTTCGCCTGTAGAAGACACACCTGGATTTAAGGCTGGAATTCAGGCTGGAGATTTGATTATTTCTGCAAACGGAACTGACACTTCAAAAATAACTATGGACGAAGTTTTGGATATTTTGCGCGGTCCTGTTGGAGAAAAAGTCGACCTTGTGATTCGGCGTGGACAGAATATTGAATTTCCGGTGACATTAAAAAGAGAGATGATTGAAGTTCCGACGGTAAAATTTGGAACAATAAAGGAAGTTGAAAAAGCCGGAACTGTAGGTTATGTAAGAATTATTGAATTTACACCTCAGACAGCCGAGCGCGTTCAGCAAGCTTTAGATTCATTTAAAAAAGAAAAGATTTCTGCTTTGATAATTGATTTGCGCAACAATCCTGGCGGACTTATAACGTCTGTTGTTGATGTTGCAGATAAATTTATTGATAAAGGGCCGATTGTTTCGACAAAAAGCCGTCTTGACTTTGAAAATTCTGTTTTTACGGCAAGTCCACGAAAAACGACTTTTAAAAAAGATATTCCTATTGTAGTTTTAATCAACAAAGGTTCGGCCTCGGCTTCTGAAATTCTTTCTGGCGCGTTAAAAGACAACCATTTGGCTTACCTTGTTGGCCAGCGAACTTACGGGAAAGGTTCTGTTCAGCAGGTGCTTCCGCTTTCTTCTACAGACGGCATAAAAATTACAATGGCGCGTTATTACACTCCAAGCGATACGAATATCGACAAAATCGGAATCCCGCCAGACAGAGAGGTTTTGTTCCCGGATTTTGCAGAAGATGGCGAAAAACAGTATACCGAATTGATGAAAAGCGACGAAATTGAAAAAGTCGTTGAACAGAATAAAAATATGACGGAAAAGCAGATTGCAGATTTTGCAGAAAAATTGCACGAAAAATACACCGCAATCGATTTGCCGACTCTCAGAAAACTCGTAAGAAACGAAGTAACCCGCACAAAAGGCACCATGCTTTACGATTTGGACTGGGATGTTCAGCTTGTTGCGGCCCTCGATATTTTGAGCGGAACTAAGGCTGAATTTGATGAACTTGTAAAAAATACAAAGACTCTTAAAGAATTACAGGAAGAGGCGGCTTTGAAAGACGAATCGCTGTCTGCCGAGAAAAAATGAGGCAGTTTGTTTCGACTGTAAATCCAGACAAAAAAGGACTCATCGAAATTAACGGAAAAGATTTTCGTTATTTAAAACAAGTTCTTAGGCTTTCTGTCGGCGATATGCTTTATGTTCGTTTGTCAAACGGAAAACTTTCTGGCACGACGGTTGCAAAAATTGATGAAAACAGGCGCACCGTAACTTTGCAAGTGTGCGATTCTGTTTTGGAAGTTTTAAAAGAAGAAGGCGAAAATCAGAGCGAATATTGCCCGGAAACAAATTTATATCTTTTTCAGTTTGTTGCAAAAAGTTCAAAAATGGATTTGATTGTGAGACAGGCGACAGAATGTGGAGTTTTTAAAATAATTCCTGTGACTGGGAAATTTACGCAAAATGGCGGAGCAGAAAAGAATTTCCGAAATTCACGGTATGAACGGATTGTAAAAGAAGCTCGTCAGCAGAGCGGAAGTCCAGTTTCGACCGAAATTGCAGAAACTTTGACGTTGGATGAAGCCTGCGCTTTCTGGAAAAAAATTGCCGAAGAAAATTCAAAAGACGGTTTTGCCTGCGTTTTGTACGAACGAAGCGAAAAAACAAAAAATCTTTACGAAGCTATCTCGGATTCGGAAAAAATAAAAAATTGCGCGATTTTTTGCGGGGCGGAAGGCGGAATAAGTCCCGAAGAAATAGAAATTCTTTCTAAAAATGGAATTGTTCCAGTTCACCTTGAAACAAATATTTTAAGATGCGAGACTGCAGCACTTTATGGCATTGCTTGCGTGCAGAATGCAATAACGGGAAGAAAAATATGGCAGAAGAATTAAGAAACGAAAATTCAAAACTTAAAAGAATAAATTTGCTTGGCGTTCCAGTCGATGTCTGCAATCCTGGCGACATGGACGAAGTTATTCTTGAAATTCTCGCAAAACCTGGCTCGAAACAGATTGTCTTTCTTTCTGTCTGGGATTTGTTAAAGGGCAGAAAAAAGAAAAAGAATTTTAGCAAATATTTACATTCTGCCGATTTAATTTTGCCGGTTTCTAAAAGTATTATCTGGGGTGCAAAATTCTTAAAAAAAACAGTTCCCGTAAGATACAATCCTTTTTCCGCAGTAATTGCGATTTTGTCGGTTATGGAATATCACTACAAATCGCTGTTTTTGCTTGGAGGACGAAAAAAGGCTCTTCAAAAGGCAGAATCAAATTTGCGTTCAACATTGCCGAACCTTCAGATTGTCGGTCGTTACGTTGGTTATTATTCAAAAGATATTGAAAAAGATGTGGTTCAAGCAATCTTCAAAGCGTCGCCTTCTCTTGTAATTGTGAGCGATGGAATAAAAGAAAAAAAATTGTGGGCTTATAATCGGCGGAACAATTTTGCTTCGAGCATTTTTTTGTATTATAAAGATTGCATTGGAATTTTTTCTGACCGTGTAAAAAGAGTAAGCGAGAATACTTTTGACCGTGGACTTGAAATTTGGCCAGAAATTTTTAAAAATCCTTTGAAAATTTTTCTCATTTTTCCGTATTTGCGTTATATAATTTTAATATTCTGGTACAGACTTTTTAAAAAGAATTCCTGAGAGTTTTTTTTGGAAGGCAAAATCTTTTTTTTCTCACAAAATCCGGCATTTGTTTCGATGTGCGCAAATGTGTTTTCTGGCTTCTGTTGTTTTGAAGTTTTAAATTCAGAAAAATCTTTTAAAAATTGCCTTTTACATTTTGCGAACTGTATTTTTTTGTGCGATTATGAGTTTTTTAAGGGCGATGTGCTTTTTGACGAAATAACAAAATACAACGGGCACAAAATTTTCTTTTTGACGACAAAGGTTTATTACAGTTCTGATATTCCAAAATATGTAATTCATCTTCCGTTTGGGTTTCCGCAACTTTTAAAAATGATTGATTTTGAAACTGATGATGAAGCAAATTCTCTTTGCAAAAAAAAGGTTTCTTTTAATTTGGCAGGTTCTTCGCTATGTGTAAAAAAATTGCGTATTCAGATCGCGCAAGCGGCAAAGCATAAGGACTGCGTTCTTTTTACTGGTGAAAGTGGAACTGGAAAGTCGCTTGCTGCAAAAATCCTGCATGGAATGAGCTCTGCTGGAAAAAAAGGCAAAAAACTCGTAATCGAAAATATTTCTGCGATTTCCGAAAATCTTGTCGAAAGTGAACTTTTTGGCGTAAAAACTGGAGCTTTTACTGGTGCAAACTGTGATCGAGAAGGTTTGATAGGCAAGGCGGACGGAAGTTCGATTTTTTTTGACGAAATTGGCGATTTTCCACTGCATCTTCAGTCAAAACTTTTGCTTGCCGTTCAGGACGGTTTAATCCGAAAAATCGGAAGTGATGAAAGCCGGAAAGTTGATGTCAGATTTATTTTTGCAACGAATCAAGACTTGCGGAACAAAATAAAAAATGGCGGTTTTAGAAAAGACTTGTTTTTTAGGATAAGCGCAGTCGAAATTGAAATTCCGCCGTTAAGAAAAAGAAAAGAAGACATTCCTGAGCTTTCGGTTGAATATTTTAAAAAGCGCGGACTGGATTTTTCGATTTCCAAAACCGCACTTTTAAAACTTCAAGATTACGACTGGCCTGGAAATATTCGCGAACTTGAAAATTGTTTGGCAAAAGCGGTCAGAAACTGCAATAAAAATGTTATTGGTCCTGAACTGATTCATTTTTTTGAGCAAGACCTGCAATTTTGGTGAATGTTTTTTCAATATAAGAAGTTTCGCCTTCGCTCAGAGACGCTCTTGAAAGAATTCCCCGCCAAAAATTTTCCATGTCTTCTCTTCCAGCAACCTTGAAAAAACCTGTTTTTTTGAGGCTTTCTGAAATCGTGTTTATAGTTTTGTCCAAACGTTCGAGGTTTACAGGAACATAACCTGGGCTTATTTTTGTTTGCGTCCTAAAAAAGTGATATGCAATAATTTGAACTGCATGCGAAAGGTTGAGAGAAGCAAAAACTGGCGACGAAGGAATCGTAACTCCGATTGTACATTCTGAAAGTTCTTCGTCGGAAAGACCTGTGCGCTCATTTCCAAAAACTGCTGCGACAGTCTGACCTTCGTTTTTTTCTGTTCCAGAAACGTCCGAAGCGAGTTTTGCAAATTCTTCTGGGAGCAAAAGTTTGTCTTTGCGTTTTTTACCTCGCCGGCGTGTTGTTCCTGCGGAAAGTGCGCAGTCTTTTGTGGCTTCTGTAATCGAATTAAAAAATTTTGCGTTTTCCCAAATGTCTGCTGCATGAATTGCAAGCCGTCTTACATGCTCATCGTCAAAATTTTCTCTTAATCCGACAATTCGCAGGTCAGAAAGCGCATTGTTTGCCATTGCGCGACAAACTGCTCCAACGTTGCGACTTTCTTCGGGATTTACAAGGACGATTGCAATTTTGTTAAGGTTCATTTACGGTTTGCTCCAGATGAAAAACTTGTAAAGATATTTTAGCGTTTTTGTAAAAGGCTGTCATTTAATTTTGATTTTTGATTAGTTAAAAAATTTGCTGTATAATTTTTTGCATGAAAAATTTTGAAGGAAAAAACGCTCTTGTTGTTGGCGGAAGTGGTGGAATTGGTTTTGAAATTTCCAGAATGCTTTTTAAAAACGGAGCGAATTTAATAATTCATGGACGAAATTTGCAAAAACTTGAAAAAGCAAGACAAAATTTAAAAAGTGAATTTGAAAATAAGCCGGAAATAAAAATTTTGCCGTTTGATTTTGATTATGAACCTTTTGAAAATCTGCAAAATTCTAGACTGATAAAGGAAATACAAAAAACAGACATTTTATGCATCTGCTACGGACCTTTTTTGCAAAAAAGTTTAGACAAAATGAACTTTTCGGAGTGGCAGAAAATTTCGCTTTTAGATTATGCCCTTCCTGGAATTTGCGTGAGTGCGGCTCTTTCTGGAATGAAAAAGAATCACTTTGGAAGAATTTTGCTTTTTGGTGGAACAGGAACAAATTTTCGTTCGGAATTTTTGACAAATGCCGCTTATGCTGGTGCAAAAACGGGACTTGGTGTTCTTGTGCAGTCTGTTGCCTGCGGATTTTCGGACGATGGAATTACCTGTAATGCGATTTTGCCGGGCTTTACCGAAACTGAATATCAAAGCGAAAAAATTCTTGAGGAAGGCAAAGACAAAATGCCCGGAAAAAAATTGATTGAAAAGGAATCGATTGCCAGTAAGGCGGAATTTTTGCTAAAAAATGACGATCTGAACGGAGTTTTGCTGAAAGTTGACCGGGGATGGAGTCCTTTGAACGCCAGAAAATGAATTGACTTTTACGCGCAAAACAAAAATGTATGTGAACCGAAAATATAGCCCTGATTGTAGCAGCGCGAAGCGTCCGGCATTGCCGGATAAAACTGCGAAAAGCAGGTTGCGGGCGGTGTATGAGCTGTGTTTTTTGGATTCTCTGGAATTTGATAAATTTGACATAATAGCGATTTTTGTCTTATAATTTACTGAATATCGAATGTTAGCAGGGGTTTTATGAGTAACAACAATATTGTTCCTGGATTTAATGACGAAAAAGATGACAGTCTCAAAATAAATCTTGAAAAAGTACCAGAGGTTGAAAACTGCCTGACAATATATTTGATTGGATACATTGACACTTACAATTCGAGTTTTTTTCAAAAAAGAATTGCAAGGGTTGTAGAAGCAGGTTATGTAAATCTTATTTTTAACTGCGCTTCTCTTAATTATGTTTCTTCGACAGGAATTGGTTCTTTTACTGCGTTTTTAAAAATGGTAAAACCAAAGGGAGGAGATGTTGTTCTTCTCGAAATTCAACCGAAGGTTTACGAAGTTTTCCAGCTTTTGGGATTTAGCCAGTTTTTTAATATTAAAGATTCGATGGGAGATGCTATCAACTTTTTTAAAAATGGAACTCAGGTTGAAGAAAGCGTTTTTCCGAAGATTTTTAGTTGTCCTGTTTGTTCAAAACGCCTTAAGGCGACAAGAAGTGGACGGTTCCGTTGTTCTGAATGTAAGTCGATTCTTGCAATTGACCAGCAGGGCGCAGTTTTTTTGGGATAAAAATTTTTATAAAAAAATTGCATAGAATTTTTTGCCAAATCTTGTGCTTTTTGACGGTGAGCAAAAGAAGTGGCGCATAAAACTTTGTTTGAAAATTAAATCCGCTGGCATAAAAAGTGCAGGCGGATTTTTTTTATGCCTAGAATAAAAAACGGGCAAAATAAAACTTGGCAGAACCTGCTTGTGGAAATTATTGACAGAAATTTTTAGAGGAGTTTTGTAAATAAACACGTTTTTGAAATACTTGTGGATAAACTGTGGTTTTGTGCGGAAGATTGTGCATAAGCTGTGGATACTTGTGCATAACTTGTGGATAAAGTGTTTAGAAACGTGCGTATAGTTAAAAATTTAGAATGAAAAATGACAGGACTTATAAACGGTTTTTTGCCAAATTGGATGTCTATTTTGTTAATTATTTGTATTGTAAGGAATTAACAAAATAGATAAAATCTTAAAACCGGTTATTTTTTTTTAATAACGTTTGTTCGTTTTGCCGAAAATTTAATAACTAACGAAAGTTTGTGTGCACAACTTGTGGATAACTTGTGAGTATGAGGTTTATAAAAGCTGATGAAGACCGCCTTTAATATGATTATTTATTATCTTATTGCAACATTTTTGGGATTGATTGTTGCCGCAGGAATTTATATGCTTTGCTGCGATTTGACACTTTTGGTTGCAGGCGAAAAATTGAATTTTTTTAACTGGGACTTTTTTGTCTGCGGTCTTTTTGTTGCTTTTCCGCTTACTGTAAGTGTTGTTCTCGGGTTTTCAATTTTTTATGGAATCCGCCATCGGGAAAATCATTTTTTTCGTCTTGGCGCCTATATTTTTTTGTGCGCGCTTACCTGGTTTTGCCTGGTGCCTGTTTGCTTTAACCTTCAAAAATCTTACGAAAACAAAAAAATAGAAAATAATCAAAAAAAACTTTTGTCGTCTGGTTTTTTCAGGCCGGAGGCAGGAGGCGTTTTTTATTTGTCCAGGGTTGACGAAAATGGAAAATCAAACGGTCTTTTTATCGATTTGAGCGGAATTACTGGAGAGGCTGGCTCTATCGTTAAGTTTTTTGATTCTTCTGTGGAAGAACTTTATGACGGAAAATATTCAGACACTTTGATTCGCGATGTCGTAAAACTTCCTCTGGTTTTGCTCGTTCCTTTGCGCGTTTATTCAACTTTGATAGAAAATGCACGTTCTGCCTGGAATTGTGGCTGGTTGAGCTGGATTTCGTTTTTAAGTTTTGTTCTTGCACTTTGTTCTGTAATTTCGTTTCAATATACGAGTGGCTGGCGACTTATAAATGCGCTCAGCGTAATGTTTGTCTCTGGAGTTATCTGTCTTGTGAATTATTCTTTTTATAAAGGATTTATTTTTAAAAATTTGCGGATTTCGTGGAATGAACATTTGCTTGCAGTCGAACCTGGCGAAAAAATGAATTTTATTCAAAAAATTTTTGAAAATTCAGAACCTCTTCTTGTTGCGATAAATCTTTTTTTATTTGCCTTCATTTTGGTTTCTGGAATTCTTTTATTCATATTCAAATATAAAAACAAAAAAGAGGCCAAACAATGAAAAAGTCCGCTGCAATAATTTTTTCTTATGCTTTTTTAGTTTTTGCACTTTGCCTTGGAATTTCTTCTTTTATTGGAAGAGTACCAGCAGTTCTCGAAGAATACAGGCGGACTTACATTTTTTGTCGTGGATTTTTGTGTTTTTTTAGACTTTTGCCTGCGGTTTTAAGTTCCGGATTTTTGGTTGCGCTTTCGATCTATTTCGGAATTGATTCCGAAAAAGCACAGATGCGTTTTAGTCCGGTTATTGTAAAAGATTTAAAAAGAACTATGGTTTTGTCGTTGATTCTCGTTGCCGTTATGAGCGGAGTTTCAGAAATTGCCTCTCCGATTGTTCAGCGAAAAAAAGACTATGCTGAAAATTCTGAACGTCTTTTAACAGAATATGTTCAGCTTGGAAACGAATCTCTTGCTGCCGAAAATTACGTTTTGGCTCACCGTTACGGAAGTCAGATTCTAAAAATTCGACCGGCAAGTTCGGAAGGAAAAAATTTAATCGACAAGTCGGAAGCGGTATTAAAAGCGATAAAGAAAATTTCTCCAGAAACAGAAAAAGTAAAAACAGGTGGAGAACTCCATATTTTTGATGAAATTTCTGGCGAAACGGTAACTTCCCTCATCAATAAATCAAAAATGGCGGCAGAAAAAGGCAAATGGTTTGAATCTCATTATTTTGCCCAACTTGCTACAATCACCGGTTCAGAAAAAGACATAAATATAAAAGAAGCGCGTAGGCTTGCAAGTCAGGCCTGGAACGTTTTGCAGTCTGTTTCTCCTTCAGAAAAGACGCGGGACCAAATTCTGTTTGCAAAAAAGCGTTCTGCGTATAAGGCGCTTTCTGAAGGCAACAATATTGAAGCTTATTACCAGTTTGTGGAAATTTCAAAGCAGGATGTTGAATGGGCTTCTGATCCTGATGTGACGGAATTTTTGACGATTGCGCGCAACCGTATGGAAAAACAGTGCTTTTTTATCGACGAAACCGACAGCCTTAGAACTTTTGAAAATTTTCTGAATGTTTATTTTACGGTAAAACATTCGGACGGACGGACAGATGTTGTTTACATTCAGGGAATTACACCGGTTTATGACAACGGCGGAATGGTGCAGTATTTGCGTGGTCTGACGGTGACAACCTTTGCCAAAAATGGAAGTTTTATAAAGTCATTCAGCGTTCCTTATGCAAAAATGCTTTCGGTTGCAGTCAGCTCTTTTGACGAAAATTTGCGCGCTCAACTTGACCTGCCTCAAAAAGTAAAACGAGTTCCGTATATTTTGTTAAAAAGTCTGGACAGAAACGGACGCGAAAAAATAATTCTTCCAAAATACGAATTTTCAGATTCTCTGCATCCCGACCAAAAAACGCAGCCGATTTCGACAGTTCTTGCCATGTCGCTGGAAGATTTTTTTACGGCTTGCGAGCAGAGCGCCGGATTAAGGACAATGCCGTTGGATACGCTTTTAAAAACTGCCGGAAAAGCGCAGAATTTTGGTTTTTCCAACGAAATTTCCGGCGCATTTTTAATAAAACGAATCACTTATCCGCTCATAATGATGACAATTTTAATTTTCTTTGCAGGATTGGCCTGGAATTTTAGGATTCACAAAGAGCAGGTTTTTAAATTTGTCTGGGTTTTTATAATTCCTTTTTGCGCCCTGGCCTGCGACGCATTTATTCAAATTATTTTGTCAATTGCCGAGCTTTTTAATTTTATGCTCGTGAGTGTTGCCGGAACGGCCTCTCTTTTAGTGGCTCTCGGATTTTGGATTGTGGTTTTCTTTTTTGCAGTATTTTATTTTGTGACTAGAAAAACGAATTAAAATTTTGGACGGCAATTTGCGCTCTAACCAGCTGCTTCGGGTTCCGCTGTCCGCTCCATTGCAAATAAATTTGCAACTTACGCCCTGCGCATCTGGCGTAAGTTGTTTTTTTTAGTTTTAATTTTTGCAGTTTTAGCTGATTTCCACACGTTTTATGTGTGCTCCAAGACTCTGCAATTTTTCTACAAGGTGTTCATATCCTCGTTCAATCTGATAAATATTTGAAATTGTCGATTCGCCATGAGCGGCCATTGCTGCAATTACCATTGCCATGCCCGCCCGCACATCCGGCGAAACAAGGTTATCTCCGTGCAAGGTGCTTGGACCGGAAACAACTGCGCGGTGTGGATCGCAGAGAGTAATTCTGGCTCCCATGCTTATAAGTTTATCAACAAAGAACATTCTGCTTTCAAACATTTTTTCAAAAATCAAAACAGTTCCTTCAACCTGGGTTGCAACGACTGTCATAATCGAAGTTAAATCAGGCGGAAATCCTGGCCAAGGAGAATCATCAATTTTTGGAATCATTCCTCCTAAGTCAGTGTTTACTTTCATTTCCTGACCGACTGCGACTTTCAAAGTATCGCCTTCGATTGTCCAGGTTATTCCAAGCTTTCCAAATGCAACGCGCAATGGTCTCAGGTCTTCTGCGCGGACTCCAGTAATTGTAATTGAGCCTTTTGTTGCTGCCGCAAGTCCGATATACGAACCGATTTCCATAAAATCCGGTCCGATTGAAAAATCAACTCCGTGGAGTTTTTTTACGCCGTCGATTACAAGAATATTCGAGCCGATTCCTGAGATTTTTGCTCCCATTGCAACGAGCATGTTGCATAAATCCTGCACGTGCGGTTCTGAGGCCGCATTCGTGATTTTTGTCCTTCCTTCTGCAAGAACAGCCGCCATAACTGCGTTTTCTGTTGCCGTAACGGAAGTTTCGTCAAGAAATAAATCTGCTCCAACGAGTTTGTTTGCTGTAAAAGTAAAAGGTCCGTCAACTGTTATTCGTGCGCCAAGTTCCTGAAGAGCGAGAAAGTGAGTGTCCAAACGCCTGCGTCCGATTACATCGCCTCCTGGAGGCGGCATTACAGCCTTTCCAGCTCTTGCAACGAGCGGACCTGCAAAAAGGATTGAAGCGCGGATTTTTTTGCTCAATTCACTTGGAATATCAGTTTTTTCGATTTTTTTTGCTTCGATTTTCCAGGTGTGATGTTCAATTTTTTCGACACTTGCTCCGAGCGATTGCAAGATTGAAATCATTACCGAAGTATCTTCAATGTCGGGAATATTTCGCAAAATTACAGTTTCGTCTGTCAAAAGAGAAGACGCAATGCACGGCAATGCAGAATTTTTGTTTCCGCTTGCTTTTACTGTTCCGCGGATTGGAATTCCGCCTTCGATTTTGTATTCAAACATTTTGTTCTCCAAAGTGTTATTGTTTCATATTTAGTTTCGGCTTAAATTGAGCACAAATTTATAAGGACTTCCAAAGCCTTGCTCATTTCGTTCAAACTTGCCCATTCTGAGCGGGAATGAAAATCGTGGCCGCCAGTAAAAATATTTGGCGTTGGAATTCCCATTTCTGTAAGCCGTGAACCGTCTGTTCCTCCGCGGATTGGCGGAAAAATCGGCTCAATTCCGGCAGATTTGTATGCGTTTACAAGTTTTTGCACGGTTTGAGGAGAATTTTCAAGTCCGTTTTTCATGTTTGCATACTGAAAAGTGTGTTTTACTTCTGTTTTGCCACCAAAAATCAGAGCCGTTGTCTGTGCAAGTTTTTCGATTAAAGCTTTTCGGTTTTCCATTCCTTCTGTGGAAAAATCTCTCAAAAAAACAGTAACTTCCGCTTTTTCGATTGTGCCAGAGATTTCCATTGGCGCAAAAAATCCTTCAAAACCACAGGTTGTTTCTGGAGCTTCGTGTCGTGGAAGTGAAGCAATAAAATTTGCCGCCATTACTGCCGCATTTACCATTTTGCCACGCGCGCTTCCTGTATGAGTTGAAATTCCTATAAATTCAATTTCGCTTTTGCAGGCGTTAAAACATTCAGTTTCGAGTTCGCCCAAATTTCCGCCGTCTACAGTGTAAGCTTGTTTTGATTTTATTAGGTTGAGAGGAACGTTGTCCATTCCATGTCCAGTTTCTTCGTCTGGGCTAAAGCAAATTTCTATTTCGCCGTGTTTTATTTGCGGATTTTCCTTAAAAAAAGCAAGTGTCTGCATAATTTCGGCAATTCCTGCTTTGTCGTCAGCACCCAAAAGCGTTGAGCCGTCTGTCGAAATTATCGTGTCGCCGTCTTTTTGTGTAAGAACAGGTTTTATATTTTGACCTGAACATTCTTCTACAGTGTCCATGTGCGCAAGAAGACAAAATGAATCTGAAACATTTGTTCTGTCCGAAGCCTGCAACCGACCGTAAACGTAGCATTTTTCTGTAATTTGAACGTCGGAAAGACCGAGTTGTTCAAGTTCTTCTTTTAGAAGTCTAGCTAAGTCAAACTGTCTGTCGGTCGAAGGCTGAAAACCCGAATCGGCACGGGAACTGTCGCTGGTTGTCCAAATCTGAACATATCTTAAAAACCGTTCAAGAAGAGCATTTTTTTGCTCGTCAGAAATAAAAGCCATAAAAGCATTATAAGTAAAAAACGAAAAATAAAACAGAGGAACATTTAAGCAGTGCTGTTTTTTATCTGTTTCTATTGACAGAAACGAAGCGCTGGTATATTGTTTCTATATAAAGAAACAATATTTGGAGTTTTTTTTATGACAGATATTTTTGATTCGGTTTATAAATGTATTTCTAGTGAACGCTATACGCCTTATTCGTTGGCCCGCAAAATCGGGGCGGTTGGCATTTTGGAATCAGCAAGTTTTGCAAAAGGACGTGAACGTTACTCGATTTTGATGGCTGAAGAAGCCTTTAAAATTGTTCAGGACGATGACGGAGTTGCTTTTTTAATTGACGGCTCTCGAGTGCCTTTTGTTCCTATGGAAGATTCTCTTGATGCTCTTGGTCGTAAAAAGCCAGCTGATATTTTGGACGCTCTTTTGTATGTTGCTCAGCAGCACAAAAATTTTGAAAATTCTTCTGATATTCCGGTTCCAGCTTCTGGAATGGGATATTTGAGTTATGAATTTGCAAGAAGATGCGACAATATTCGTTTTTTTGAGCAGGAAGATGAGCTTGGAGTTCCTGAAAGCCTTTTTATTGCCGGACATATTTACATTGTTTTTGATCATTTTACCGAAACAATGCACATTTTCGGTTTTAACTACAAAGAGCACAAAATCGATATAGAAACGGCTGTTGAAAAAATGGTCAAAAGAATAAACGACATGGATTTTTCTTATGTTGAAAACGAAATTGGAAAATTTGAATACAAAATTCTGACAGATATTGAGCAGTCTAAACGCGAATATATTCAAAAAGTTGAAGAACTTAAAAAGCACATTGTTGACGGAGACATAATTCAGGCGGTTCCGAGTCGCCGTGTTCAGATTGAATGCAAGGCAACGGCTTTGCAGGTTTATGGAAAACTCAGAAAAGTAAATCCTTCGCCTTATATGTTTTATCTTGATTTTGGAAATTTTCAGTTGACAGGAGCTTCTCCAGAAAGTTTAGTGCGCGTGCGGGAAGGAAAAGCGTCAATTCATCCGATTGCGGGAACGATTCATCGCGGAAAAAACGAAGCCGAAGACGAAGAATTGAGCAAAACCCTGCGCGAAAACCCAAAAGAACGTGCCGAGCATCTTATGCTTGTTGACCTTGCAAGAAATGATTTGGGACGGGTCTGCAAAAGTGGAAGCGTGACAGTTCCTCAGTATATGGAATGTGAACGTTACAGTCACGTAATTCATCTTGTTTCAAATACGGAAGGTTTTGTTCGCGAAGGCGTAAAGCCGATTCAGGTTTTGAGGGCGTCTTTTCCAGCTGGAACTGTGAGCGGAGCGCCAAAAATAAGCGCAATGCAGATTTTGAGCCGTTTGGAAAAAATAAAAAGACGGTTTTATGCTGGAGCGGTCGGATATATTCAGAATAACGGAGATTTGGATTTTTGCATTACAATCCGCTCTTGTCTGTGCAAAGACGGAATTTTTAGTTTGCAGGCCGGTGGTGGAATTGTCTACGATTCGACTCCAGAACGGGAATTTACAGAAACTCAGGAAAAACTCGGCGCTTTGATCGATACTTTGACAAAATAAAAAATGCGTTAGGTTATGGAGCACCGCCGAAGGCGTTCCAAAAGACTAAAGGGGAACCGTTTTGTCTTTTGGAATGGAGCGAATTGCGGAAGTGCGGAACAACCGGCCCGCGTAAGCGGGAAACGCCCGATTATTTTAAAAATTTATTTATGAATTCGTTTACGATTTTTCTTGCCGATTTGCTCTTCTTTTTGTATTTTTATTTATAAAGATACAAAAATTTGTTTTTAATGAATAAAATTATAGGAGATAAATAGAAAATGGCAAAACAGTTGATTTTCAATGAAGATGCACGCAAAAAGATGCTTTCTGGCGTTGAACAGATTGCAAGTGCTGTAAAAGTTACACTTGGTCCTTGTGGACGTCTTGTTATGTTGGACAAGAAATTTGGCGCACCAACTATTACAAAAGACGGTGTAAGTGTTGCTAAAGAAGTTGAATTAAAAGATCCTTTTGAAAACATGGGCGCTCAGCTCGTTAAAGAAGTTGCTTCTAAGACAAACGATGTTGCTGGCGACGGAACAACCACTGCTACGGTTTTGGCTTATGCAATCGTTAAAGAAGGCTTGAAATCTGTTGCTGCTGGAATTACTCCAATTGAAGTAAAACGCGGAATTGACAAGGCTGTTGCTGTTGCTGTTGAAGAAATAAAAAAGAACAGTCGCGCAGTTAAAGGTTCTGAAGATATTACTCACGTTGCTACAGTTTCTGCAAACAACGACCCTGAAATCGGTAAAATTCTTGCCGATGCAATCGAAAAGGTTGGAAAAGACGGCGTAATCACAGTTGAAGAATCTAAAAACATGGACACAACTGTTAAGACTGTTGAAGGAATGCAGTTTGACCGCGGTTATATTTCTTCTTACTTTGTAACAGATCGCGAAAGAATGGAAATCAACTATAGCGATGCTTACGTTTTGATTCACGACAAGAAAATTTCTACAATGAAAGATCTTCTTCCATTGCTCGAAAAAGTTGCTCAGACTGGAAAACCTCTCGTAATTATCTGCGAAGACATGGATGGCGAAGCTCTTGCAACTTTGGTTTTGAATTCAATCCGCGGAACTCTCAAATGTGTTGCTGTTAAGGCTCCTGGATTTGGCGACAGAAGAAAGGAAATGCTTCAGGATATTGCTATTTTGACTGGCGGTACTGTAATTTCTGAAGAGCTCGGACTTAAACTTGAACAGGCAGATATTAGTCAGCTTGGTCAGGTAAAATCTGTAAAAATCGACAAAGACAATACAACTTTGGTTGACGGTGCAGGTGACAAAAAGGCAATTTCTGACCGCATTGCAGAAATCAAGGCTCAGATTGAAAAATCTACTTCTGACTACGACAAAGAAAAGCTCAAGGAACGTCTTGCAAAACTTTCTGGCGGTGTTGCTGTAATTAATATTGGCGCAATCACAGAAACAGAAATGAAAGAGAAGAAATTCCGCGTAGAAGACACATTGGCCGCTACACGCGCTGCTTTGGAAGAAGGAATTGTTCCTGGTGGTGGAGTTGCCTTGCTTGAAGCGGCCGCTGCTCTTACAGAAGAGGCTTCTGCTGGTCTTTCTGATGACGAAAAAGTTGGATTTAAGATTGTACGCCGTGCTCTCGAAGAACCAATCCGCCAGATTGCAGAAAATGCAGGTGTTGACGGTGCAGTTGTTGCAGAAAAAGCAAAGAATGAGAAAAAAGGTGTTGGTTATAACGCTCGTACAGGAAAATGGGTTGACCTTATGGAAGACGGAATCATTGACCCTGCAAAAGTTACTCGTTCAGCATTGCAGAATGCCGCTTCGGTTGCAGGCATGCTCCTGACAACAGAATGTGCAATCACTGATATTCCAGAACCACCGGCTCCAGTTGCCGCTCCAAATCCTGGAATGGGAATGGATTACTAGAAAAAAGTAGTCAAGACCTTGCTTTTGAGAAAAATCATTAGCAAGGTCTTTTTTTTGTTTAAAACTGAGAAATTTTGGTATAAAATATTTTTAGGCAGATGAATTTCAGACATACAAGGTTTACAGCAAAGTTTTTTATTTTTTTAGCATTTTTATTTTTTTTGACAGGAACTTTTTTTGCAATTAAAAAAAGGAATGTAAAAAAACTGAATGAATCAGATTCGATTTTTTCCGAAAAAATAAGCGCTTTGGCAGAAGAAAAAAAACTTCCGGATGAACCTGTTCAACTTGAAATTTTTAGAAAATCTTATCCTGACGTTTCTTTTGAAAGTTTTTACAACGAAGAAAAAAATGACTGGCTTGTAAAAATTTCTGCTCCGATTTTTCCAGATAAAGAAGAAAAAAAACAGACAGAGTTGTGGTGGGCGGACGGCAGGCTTTTGCCAGAAGATGAACTCGAAAACAAAAATGAATATTGGAAACTTATTTATCAGTATTCAAAATTAAAAGATCCGCAAGAAATGAATGCGGAAGAAATCGAAGAAGTGAGAAATTTTTCTTCAAGTAAAAGCAGACAAACTTCTCAGGGCACTCCGATGTTCTTTTTTGATTTTTTGTATGCTGCAAAATCCAAGGTAATAATTGAAGATCACATAGCTTATTCAACTTTTTTAGGAAAACCGACAAAAATTCATGAACGGATAAAAACTCCTCTTTTAAATGTTGAAAAACGGATTTTAAAACTTGCAAACGACGACTTAGAAATTGACGAATTTATAAAAAATTTAAAATCGGCAGATGCCTATAACTGGCGCGTAATTGAAGGTACAGGCGGAAGAAAATCTTTTCATTCGTATGGAATTGCCGTCGATTTGATTCCGAAAAGGCTCTACGGAAAGGCAATTTTTTGGAGTTGGACGCGTGACAAAAACCCGAAAAACTGGATGCTCACCCCTCTCGAAAAGCGATGGATGCCACCTCAAAAAGTAATCGATATTTTTGAAGACGAAGGATTTATTTGGGGTGGAAACTGGATAATCTTTGACAATATGCACTTTGAATATCATCCAGAAATTTTAAAAGGAAGGTAAAATTTCGTTTTTTTGTTCGCATCGTTCGAGTTTTGACAGATGTTTCTAAAAATTGATGATTTCATCGTAGCAGGCGATTGCAAAATTGTCCGTCATTCCAGAAATATATTCGATTACGCATTTTTGGTAATTTTCGTATTCGTTTACATCAAAAACAGTTGGCGTTTCGTAGCGGAGTGTTTTTTTTCTGTCAGGAGCGTCTTGAGGAATGTAATTTGAATACCGAATTAGCCAGTCTTCGAAAGTTGAGCTCAGATTCTTAAAATAGCGCATGGAAGATGGAATCCTGCCATTTTTTGCAAAACTTTGGGTGCCCATCAAAGTTCTGTAAATTGTTCCCAAAACATTTTGCGCATAATTTTTAAATTCAAGCAGTCGCCAATGGCTGTAAATTTTTTGAAAACTGAATTTTTTTAATTCGCTTATAAATTTAAAATATGGTTCGCTAAAGCAAAGACCTTGTTCTGGGCTTGAATTTTTGCAGAGGTCGACGATCATATCGTTGATTAAGACGGTTGTGTTTATTGCTTTTCCAGAACTTGAAAAACCGAGAGTACTGCCTACAATTTCACGCAATTGCCGGTAACAGCCCATGTCGAGAATATGGTAGCGCCGAGCATCCTGCAAATCTCTTCCCAAAAATGCAATCTTGTCGCTGAGTTTTACAATGCAGCCTTCCCAAGTGAATGGTTGTACAAAACCTGGAACTTTTATGTCGTAAAGAGGAAGTTTTTCTTCGCGAGGCTTTAATCCCTGCTGGTCAATTTCGCCACAGTGGCAGACAATTCCGTCGCGGACAGCATAAGTTAAATTCAAGGTACGCTCAAAACCGTCTGGGTCTGGAAGAGTTTCGATATAATCTGCAAAAAAAAGTGAATTTCTTTCGTGCCAGAATTTTTTAGGAGCGTTTGCGCCTGGTCTCTGTTCCATAAGACTGTTTAAAATTTCTTCGCCAGTATGACCAAAAGGCGCGTGCCCCAGATCGTGCCCTGTTGCAATCGCTTGGGTTAATTCGGTGTTGAGTCCAAGATATTTTGCGATTGTGTCAGAAACAGAGGCTACGTGAAGAACGTGTTCCATTCGTGTGCATACGTGGTCGTTGTGCGGAGAATAAAAGACCTGAGTTTTGTGTTTTAACCGGCTAAAAGCCTGACAGTGCAAAAGTCTTGTGTAATCTCTGTCAAAATCAGAGCGAATTGAATTTCCTCGGGCGTAAATTGGAATTTCCCGCTTTACAGCATCCTTCCATTTATGATTTAGAGAAGTTGCCGCAACTTTTTCAAATGAATTTTTCATAATCCGATTATAACTCATTTTAATTTTTTAAGATATTTTATTAAAAACGGCAAAGTGATGAATGCAGAAAGCAAATCGCTCAAAGCTGGAGTGAGCATAATTCCAACAATTGGTTCAAATCCAAAAAACTGAACGGCATAGGGCAGGCATAAAATCATCGGAACAAAAACAATTCCCTGTCTGAGTGACGAAAGCACTGTTGCAGAAAGTTTTTCGCCAGCAGTTTGTAAAAGCATTGTTGAACCAAAAATAATTGAATGAAAGGCAAGAATGCAACAACTCATTCTGAGAGCAATTGAAGCGACTTTTATAACGGCCACATCGTCACGAAACGAATGGGCAACTTGCGGGGCAAATATAAAAACGACAGTTCCAAGAACTGCCATTGCGAGAGAAGTTCCTTTTATTAAAAAAGCAACAGCCTGTTTAACGCGGTCATATTTTTTTGCGCCGAGATTTATTCCGCATACAGGCTGAAAACCTTGTCCAAGTCCGATTGCAACCGCCATTAAAAGCTGGCAAATCCTGTTGCTGATAGACATTCCTGCAACCGCGGCATCTGCTGTTTGAGCTGCGGTCAGTGCAAAACCAGACATGATGGCACCATATTTTGCTGCACCGATATTCATAAAGATAGTAGAAACAGAAGTTGTGCCCTGCCGAAAAAGGCTTGGAAGTCCAGTCGTAACAATGTCAAAATAAACAGAAAATTTTTTAGCAACTGATTTTATATTGAATTTTACAACTTGCGGATTAAAGAAAAACATTGAAAGTAAGAGGAAAAAACTCGTAATCTGGCTTATTAAAGTTGCAATTGCTGCTCCAGAAATTCCCATTTTAAGGACAAAAATAAAAATTGGATCTAAAAGCATATTCAAAATTCCGCCAGTAACCATTCCTATCATCGAAAAAGCGGCCTTGCCCTGAAAACGCAAAAGATTATTCATTGCAAAAGCGCTCATCATAAAAGGACAACCCAAAATTATAAAACGCGCGTAATCAAGCGCAAAAGGAAAAATAGTGTCAGTTGCGCCAAGAAGTCTAACCAGAGGTTTGTTAAAAATTGTTCCTAAAATCGAAAAAATGAGTCCGAGGGTAAAAACGCAGACAATTGCCGTCGAAACAAAAGTTTGAGCTTTTTGGCGGTTTCCAGAGCCGAGAGCACGGCTTGTAATAGAACCTGCCCCCATTCCAATCATAAAGCCACCGGCTTGAATCATCGTCATAAGCGAAAAAATTACACCGACAGCACCAGAAGCGCTAGTACCGAGTTGACTTACAAAAAAAGTGTCCGCCGTATTGTAGATGGCGCTTACCATCATCGTAATAATGGTTGGAATTGCGTTTTTTATAATGAGCGACCCAACTGGCTGGGAAAGCATAAGTTCAACCGTGTTAAATGTGCGGGAATTCATAAAAAAGATTTTCCCAAAATCAAAAAATAAAATCAAGCAAAAACAATTAGTGCTAATAAACCTCGACAAGCAAATACAACAAGCAGACAGTTGATTTTCCAAAAAAAATTTGCTAACATATCTAAATATGCCAACTTAGCTCACCTGGTAGAGCAGCTCCCTCGTAACGAGCAGGTACTCGGTTCAAGTCCGGGAGTTGGCTTTTTTGTTTTAAATCTTTTCATTGCAACGATTTGCAAAAGAATTTGTAAAACTGTTTGCTGTATCTAAACGGTATAAAAGTTTTATCAGTTTTTTGAATAATTTCCTGATTTTGTCCTTAAAAACTCGATTGCGCTCAATCCGGCCAGAGCGCCTTCGAAAACCGCTTTGCTTACTTGCAAAAGTCCGCCTGTGCAATCTCCGCAGGCAAAAATCCCTGGAAAATTAGTCTGCATCTTTTCGTCAACTTTTATTTTGTCGCCATCCAAAAAAATGCCTGCTTTTTTTGCAAAGTCTGCGGCCCCAGCTTCTCCCTGCGCAATAAAAATTCCGTCAGTGCTTAAAATTTCTCCGTCAAAAAAAACAAGCGAGTTTACAAGTCCAGAATTTTCGTCGCCCTTAATTTCTTCGATTTTCCGTTCATCAATAAAATATTTTGTGTTCATTTTTTTTAATTCATCGCAATTTTCGCCGTTTGTAAGAATTTTTACGGAAGCAGCGATATTTGCAAGCACATCAGCCTCGCTTAACGCAAATTTTCCGTTTCCAATGATTACGACATTTTTCTTTCTGTAAAAAAAAGCATCGCAGACAGCGCAAAAACTGATGCCTTTTCCTTCAAAATCTTGCAAGCCTTTGATTTTTGGACGAAGTTTTTTGTTTCCCGTGGCAAGAATCAAAGATTTTGCCTCAAATTTTTGTTTGTCAGCCAAAATTTCAAAATTTCCGTCAGAATTTACCTCAAAATGCGTAATTTCTAGTTTTTTTACAGCAATTCCAAGATTTTCCGCCTGCAAAAGACCTTTATTGTAAAGTTCAGCCCCGGAAATTCCGTCCTTAAAACCGTAATAATTTTCAATTTTGTGTGCCTTTTCCAAAGAACCGCCACCGTTATGCACAACCAAAACCTCAAAATTGCCACGGCGAGCATAAATTGCTGCAGAAATTCCCGCCGGTCCGCCACCAATAACCGCCAAATCAAAAATTTTTTTGTTTTCAACCATAGTTTAATTCTAGCATATTTTAAAAAGTTAAAAATAATTTGGAGCACATTTTTCTCAAAAGAAAAGTTTTTCGGTCATAATCGTCCAGTTGTCACAAAAAACGGCTTTCCACCCTTCGCTAGGCGCTCATTGCCGTTCCGGCAACTCCGGGGTTCCAGGCCGGGCTGCAAGCCCGGTCGTGCGCTTTTGCGTCTTCAAAAATTATTATATAATTTTTCTATGAATTTAAAATTTATTTCTTGGAACGTTAACGGACTTCGTGCTGTTACCAGCAAAAATTTTTACGAGGATTTTAATTCTTTGGATGCAGATTTTTTTTGTCTGCAAGAAACTAAGCTTCAGAAAGGGCAAATTCAAATGGATTTGCCGGGGTATTTTCAATATTGGAACTATGCTCAAAAAAAAGGATATTCTGGAACGGCAATTTTTACAAAATACGAGCCAGTTTCGGTTTTTTACGGAATTGGAATTCCTGAGCACGACACCGAAGGCCGCGTAATCACTCTTGAATATAAGAATTTTTTTCTTGTGACAGTTTACACTCCAAATTCTCAAACCGAATTAAAACGCCTTGATTATCGCATGCGCTGGGAAGATGATTTTAAAAATTATCTTTTAAATCTTTCTCAAAAAAAAGGCGTAATTGTTTGCGGCGATCTGAATGTTGCCCACAAAGAAAGCGATATAAAAAATCCAGCTTCCAATCGGCACAATGCCGGTTTTACCGACGAAGAACGATCAAAAATGACACAGCTTCTTGAGTCTGGCTTTATAGATTCGTTCAGATTTTTTTATCCTGAAGCAACAAATGTTTATAGTTGGTGGTCGTACCGTTTTCATGCACGCGAAAAAAATGCCGGCTGGCGGATCGACTACTTTTTGGTGAGCAATTCTCTAAAATCTCAGATGAAAAGTTCTGCAATTCATACCGAAATTTTTGGTTCTGACCATTGTCCTGTTGAATTGGTCTGCGACTGCGAAATTTAAAATTACTGCCGGCTTGTTGTCCGTGTGTCTACGATTCGCTTCATGTCGGCAATGTTGTTTACAATAATATTGTTTTCAAAAACTTCGATTTTTCGTGAGGACATAAAACGATTTATTTCGTCAGTTGTCTTTGCAATCGGAAGCGCCGCCCAATGCGCCACATCTTGGATTGTAACGTTAAATCTACGCTGTTTTTCGTTTGGATTTGCAGGTGGATTCATTTCGTCGAGCATGCAAAAAACATCTGCAATGCGCGCCTGTGTGTCTTGAATTACCAGAATCTTAAAGCGCCGTTTTTGGTCATAAATGCGTTTGCAGAAAAGTTTTAAAATATTAAGTGCAATCTGTGGATTTCCAGTGATTAAAAGTTCAAAATTTGATTTATTGAATTCCAGGCACTGGACGTTTCCAACGGCAAGACAGGTTGCAGAGCGCGGAGAATTGTCTAAAATTGCCATTTCGCCAAAAAATTCGCCAGGTTTTAAAATGTCCAGATTTTTGTTTTGACCGGTTACGCATTTAACAAGCTGGACTGTGCCCTTTTGAATCAAATAAAAACTTTCCCCAGGTTCAAATTCGCTTATGATAACCTGTCCAGGAGAATATTTTTTTGCAAAACGAGCAAATGCTGGAAGCTCAAAAACTTTTAAGGATTTGTCGTTCAACGAAACATTTTCTGTTCCGTCGTCAAAAGCAAGGCTTTGCGATTGTTTTGCCCTTGCATCCGCTGTTACGAACATTTTTTTGACCGCGTTTTCGTCTGCTGAGTTTGGATAGTATTTTAAATATCTTAAACAGACATCTGCACAACTGAGCCATTTTTCGTCATGAAAAAAAGCCTGAGCTACACCCAAAAGTCCGCTCTGACGGTTTATGTTTTTTCCTTTGTTTAGAATTTCTTCAATTTGCGTGTGAACTTTTCTTAGCTGGTTTGAAAAAACTCTCAGCATTTTTAAAATCAAAGTCTTGTTTGAAGAAAAAATCGTTTCAAATTCCTGAACTGTCAGCGAAAGACAAACAGAATCGATTAAAACCGTAGCTGTTTCTTCGCGCGGAAAATGTCCCAATGCCGATTTTACTCCAAAAAACTCACCGTTTTTTATCTGTTCTGTAACAGGAAGATTTGTTTCTATGTCTGTTGTGGAAATTATTACGCAGCCTTTTTGCAGAATAAAAACCCTGTCGTCGCGGTCTCCTGCAAAATAAATGATTGAACCTTTATTGTATTGCATCACTTTTGGCATAACTTTTCTCCCATAGAAAACAGGTTTTATAATTCAATTATAATCCAAATTTATAATTAGTTCCTTAAGATTTAGCATATTTTGATGAAAAAATTAACTGATAAAATCATATTTTCAAAAAAATCATTTGAGAAGGTTTAATTCTAAAAATTTTTGATTTGTGCTATATTTGAAAAATGATTGATTTACATAGTCACTCTTCTGCATCTGACGGAATCCTTTCTCCGACCGATTCTGCCAAATACGCTTTTGAAAAAAAACTTACGGTCTGGGCTTTGACTGACCATGACACGATTGACGGCTTAAATGATGCTGCAAAGGTTTGTTTGGAAACTGGAGTGAATTTTATTCCTGGAATCGAAATTACAGTTGCCTGGCCAGAAGGCGAATTTCATCTTTTGGGGTTGGGCTTGCGCCGTAAAAGCGAAGAATTAAAAAATACCATTGAATATCTGACGGAAGAACGCTTTAACCGGAATTCCGAAATTGTAAGAAAAATGAACGAAGACGGTTACGATTTTACTCTTGAAGAAATTCAGTCAAATTTTACTGCAAGTCAGATAGGACGTCCTCATTTTGCGGATTTTCTGGTAAAAAAAGGAATTGTCCGCAATCGTCAGGAAGCATTTGACCGTTTTTTTGGACACGGAAAAAAATGGTATGTAAACCATACTGGCGAAAATCTTGAAACTGCGGTGGAAGCGATAAAAACGTCGGGCGGAATTCCTGTAATTGCTCATCCATGCTCGCTTTTTGTCGGAATCGCAAGGCTTGAAGAAGAACTTGAAAAAATTCATGCGGCAGGAGTTATGGGACTTGAAGCCTGGCATCCTGGAGCAAGAAAAAGCCATTGTTACCGTCTTGAAGAAATTGCCAGAAAACTTGGAATGTTTGTTACTGCTGGAAGCGATTTCCATGGAAAAGGTGTAAGGGCGGACAGACATTTGGGTAGAATGTTTGATAATAAAAAAATTGATGACAGATTCTGGTTTGAAGAATTAAAGCCTGCTCTTGGCGAGGATTTTGATTTTAAAAATACTGAATGGGTAAAATGAATTTTAGAGAATAGATTTTTATGAACGGAAAATTCTGCGCTGGATGCGTCGGGCGAAAGTTGCCGGAGGCAATGAGCGTGAGCGAACCCAGAGCAGCCGGTTTGACGGAAAATTGCCGCCCAAAAAATAAATTTTTGATTTTTTTTGTAAGTTTTTTGTAAAATTTTTACATTTACGACCACTTATTATTATGGAAACTTTTTGAGAATTATTAAGAGGTCGGTTTATGAAAATTTTTTCTTTTTCGCCATTTGGATATGAAGGCTCGCTTGTTGCCGTTGAAGTTGATTTAAGGCGCGGAATTCCTGCTGTGGACGTTGTTGGTCTTGCGGACGGCGCTGTCAAGGAAAGCCGGGAGAGAATGCGCTCTGCAATTAGAAATTCTGGGTTTGAGTTTCCTTTGGAGAGGGTTTTGATCAGTTTGTCTCCGGCGGATTTGAAAAAAGAAGGTGCTGGTTTTGATTTGGCTCTTGCGCTGGCAGTTCTTGATGCTCAAAAAGGAAATCTTTCTGAAAAAAAAGTGCTTGTTATGGGCGAACTTGAGCTTTCGGGGCTTTTGCGTCCTGTCCGTGGCGTTCATGCTGCTGCTGGAACTGCAAAACTGGCTGGAATTGATTATTGTATTGTAAGTTTGCAAAATGCTGATGAAGCAAAGGAAATTGCCGGAATGAAGGTTTTTGCGGCGGAAAATCTGGCAAAGGCATTTGATGCGCTTTATAAACCGGAAATTTTTTGTGAAGGAAGTGAATTTTCTGAAGACCAGGGAGCACCAAAAGGTTCGGTTTGGGTTGAAAATGTGCTTTTTCCTCCAGTTGATGAAGGTTTTGAAATGGCTGAAATTTGTGGACAAAGAAAACTGATTCGCGCTTTGCAGGTTGCTGCGGCTGGCGGACACAATTTGCTTGCTTTTGGACCTCCTGGTTGCGGAAAAACGCTTGCCTTGCAGAAATTTCCTGGACTTTTGCCTCTTTTACCACTGGAAGAATCTCAAAGCGTAACGAGAATTCACAGTTTGGCAGGACTTTTGCCACCGTCCGTTTCGATAATGCGTAAAGGTGATTTTAGAATGCCGCACCAAACTGCAAGCATAGAAGGAATTTGCGGTGGTGGAGTGAGTTGCCGTCCTGGAGAAATTTCTTTGGCGCACAATGGAGTTCTTTTTCTGGATGAGGCGTCGGAGTTCAGAACGAGTGTTTTGCAGATGCTTCGCGTTCCTCTCGAAACAGGGGCAGTTACTTTGAGCCGTGCAGGGCGCAGTACGGTCTATCCAGCGAATTTTCAGCTTTTGATGGCGGTAAATCCCTGTCCATGCGGAAATTACGGAGTTGAAGGAAAAATCTGTCTTTGCAGCGCGCGTTCCGTAGAAATGTACTGGAGAAAATTTAGCGGCCCGCTTTTAGACCGGGTTGATTTGAGAGTTTGTGTTTCGGCGGTTGAAAAGGAAAAAGAGCGGAGTAATGTCGATGAAGAAAATAAAGATTTTTCGACCAGGGCTTTACGCAAAAAAATTGCAGTAGCGGTAAAAAAACAGCGGGAACGTGGCATAAAAAACTCGAGGCTTAGTCCGCAGCAGCTTTCCGAATTTTGCTTTTTGGACGAAGAGATGGAAAAGTTTCTGGAAAAACAACGAAAAAAAAATAGTTTGTCGCAGAGAGGCGTGAGCGCGTGCTTAAAAATTGCAAGGACAATTGCCGATATGGAAAATCATTTGCGGATTGAATTTTCTGATTTAAGGGAGGCTGTCGAATTGAGAGGAAACAGCGGACCTTTGGAATTTGTTTTGCCAGGAGAATAGCTTGATTTTTGCGGATGAAAAAGCCGTTTTTTTTTGAAAAGAGGTGGGGCTTGCATAAAGGCTGTTAAAAAATCATCCCAAAGTAAAAAAAAAGAACCTGTTTAAAAACAGATTCTTTTTATACCGAAGAAGGGACTTGAACCCTTACACAGTCGCCTGCAAAAGATTTTGAGTCTTTCGTGTCTACCATTCCACCACTTCGGCAAATGCAGATGCTATTATATCAGAAAAAAATATTTTTTTGCAACACTATAATGAATTTTTTTTGTATAATTGTCTTGGAATAACAATGAATAAAGATTATATTGGCTGCGAACCAGAAAAAGTTTTAAAGGAAGTTTTTGGTTACGATTCGTTCAGGCTTTTACAGCGGAAAATAATTTCCAATGTGCTTAATAAAAAAGATACTCTTGCAATTATGCCGACTGGCGGAGGAAAATCCCTCTGTTATCAGATTCCTGCCTTGATTTTTGACGGAATTACTGTCGTTGTGTCGCCGCTTATTTCTCTTATGCAGGATCAGGTGGACAGTTTGTCGGCTTCTGGAGTAAATGCAGTTTTTTTGAACAGCACTCTTGACTGGGATAAATATCTTGAATCGATGAATTCAATTCGTCGCGGCGAAACAAAAATTCTTTATGTTTCGCCGGAAGGTTTGAGTTCTCCGAAAATTCAAGATTTGCTTCACGACAGTCGCGTAAAAGTCAGTTGCATTACGATTGACGAGGCGCATTGCGTTTCTGAATGGGGACACGACTTTAGACCTGAATTTCTTGAAATTTCTGCTGTAAGAAAACAGTTTCCAAATGCGGTTTGCCTTGCACTCACTGCGACCGCTACGGCTCAAGTTCAGACTGATATTATTCAAAACCTTGCGTTAAAAGAACCTGAAGTTGAAATTTCGAGTTTTGACAGGGCGAATATTTTTTTGTCGGTTGTCAGAAAAAACGATGCTGTAAGTCAGGTTGTTGATTGTATTCGCAGGCATTGGGACGAAAGTGGAATAATCTACTGTTTTAGTCGCAAGCAGGTTGACTCTCTTACGCAGACGCTTTTAAAACTCGGATATTCGGCTCTAAATTATCATGCCGGGCTTTCTGACGAGGAGCGAAAAAATCATCAGAACCAGTTTATCCGTGATCAGGTGCAGATTATGGTGGCAACTTTGGCTTTTGGAATGGGAATTGACAAGCCGAACGTGCGTTTTGTAATTCACTATGACTTGCCAAAGTCTCTTGAACAGTATTATCAGGAAATTGGGCGTGCTGGACGGGATGGACTTCCGAGCGAAGCTCTTTTGCTTTATTCTGGGGCGGATATTTTTAAAATAAGGCATTTTTTTACGGATGCCGCCGATCCTCAAAAATCAGAAAATCTCTTGCAGTCGATGACGGATTATGCCTCGGCACGTGAATGCCGTCGAAAAAAACTTTTGTCGTATTTTGGCGAATTTTATGACAACGAAAAAGAAAAAAATGCCCATTGCTGTGATATCTGCTCAAAAGGGCCAGTCGTCCTTTCAGATATGACAATTCCCTGTCAAAAATTTATGAGTTGTATAATCCGTACAAATTCGCACTTTGGAGCGGCATATATTGCTGATGTTCTTTTGGGTTCTAGAAATAAAAAAATTCTCGACAATTCGCACAATATGATTTCGACCTGGGGAATCGGTCGAGAACTTGATAAAGCCCAGTGGCTGGAACTTGCTTCTCTTTTAATTGAAAAAAATTATCTTGTAAAAACTGGAGATTACGGCATTTTAATGCTTACAAAAGAAGGTCTTGGCGTGCTAAAAAACCGGGATAAAATTCTTCTTCCGTTTGAAAATGCTTTGCCGTCTGAAAAATCTCTCAAGGCTACGGGAATTTTTGTTCCGAAAAACAGGGCGAGCGCAGGTTCTTCTGGCGGACTCCTTTTTCCAAAACCTTCTGGGAAAAACGGAAAATCAAAAAAATCTTCTCTTCGGGCAGATTTTGTTCTTCTCAAAAAAACGGATAATTCTTCTTTTGAGGGAAACGAGGAAAAATTTCAAAAAAAATCGCTCGACCAAAATACGCTTTTTATGATTTCTGGCTTAAAAAAATGGCGAAAAAACAAGGCTGAAGAGATGAATGTTCCTCCATATGTAATTTTTGGCGACAAAACTTTGCACGAACTTGCAGCAAAAAAGCCAAAATCAATGGATGAACTTTTAGACTGCTACGGAATCGGAGAAAACAAGGCTTCTAAATTCGGAAAGGAAATTTTGGAGCAGATTCAAAATTTTTAAAATGCAGTTAAACATTAAAAACTAAAAAAGCCACGCTCAGCAAAATATTTTTCCGTCGTGGCTGTCGTTTTTATCGTTTTTGTGCAGAATTAAAACTAAAAAAGTCTTCTTGCTTCAACATAAAATCTTTTTTCGCTTGCTTCTCCCATGCTGAATGATTTTCGAGGAAGAGGTCCCCTGCCGTTGATTGTCGCAAAAAAGCAGTCTTTTGCAATCGGAGGCAGCAAAATTCCTGTGTTGCCTCCGTTTTTTCCGAGTCCGACAGTTTCGTCGCTTCCGTGAATGTAATCAATCTGCGTTTTTTGAGCCTTATTTTCTGTCATAAAGTCGTCGATTACAGGCTGAAGTGCAGCGATTGCCAAATCTTTGACCGGAGTTTCGAGCATTTTGAACGAAGTTTTTCCGTTTTTAGTAAAGATAAATCCGTATCGTGCGCCGGCATCGCTCTTAGAAGCAACTTCTTTTTCAAGTTCAGATTCATTTTCTAATTCGCAGATTTTTCCGCCAAGCTTTTGAGCAACGGTCAAAATGAGTTTTTCGCTGTCAATTCCAAACAAAACCCGGTGAATCGGTTCAAAAGTCAGTCCTTCGTCATAAATGTTTACGATTTCGACAAGGGCATAGCGTACCGGAGAATCTGCAGGAAGCCGAGATTTGTTTTCTTCCCAGACGGCTTTTGCTGTTGCAAGAGAGTGGTTTCCATCGCCAACCGCAAAAAGGAAGGTGTTTCCGTCAGAATCTGTTCCGGCTTTTGCCAAGTCAGAGAGCGCGTTTTCGAGCAGTTTTTCAGCGTCGCTTCCTTTTACCGCCCAGCCTGTAATATGACCAGAATTTTGCATCAAATCACCGTCATAAACTGGCATCTGTTTTTTTGCAAGGTTTCCCACTCCTCCGATAAGTTCATCTTTCGGGTCGTTTGCAAGGAGCATGATATGCGGAAGTTCAAGTTTTGCGCCATTTCTGATTTTCATTCTTGGCGGAATTCTTTCAGGAACTGTTGCTTCTGTTGCGCGAATCAAGGCTTTTGAACCTGGTTTCCATTCGTAACTGTCCAAATCGACGCACATAACCAGACCTTTTCTTGTGCGGCCGTAGGCGGTTTTTCTTTCAATATAAACACATTCTTCCTGAGGAGCGTCAAAAACTCCTTTTTCGATGTATTCATCCATTGCAGATTGAATTTTATGGATGCGTTCATTTTTTGCACCTTCGTCCGACTTATCCAGATAAACTTCTGGAAAAATCAAGTTGAGAGACGATGGTTTTTCGCCGGCAATTTTTTTTGCGTTTTCCCAATATTCGCGGTCTTGAGTGTACTGGTCGCAGGCAATAACCGACCAGGTTTTCAAATCAATGTTTTTTGGCAAAAGAATCTGCGGAATAGCAGTTCCAAATTTTTCAAAAGTTTTCATTGTTTTATTCTAGCGAATTTTTCCCGTGTTGGGAATTCTTTGACGTCCTTGTCATGCAACAAGCTTTTGTATTTGGGCGTTTCCTGACTTTTTTTACTTTTGTTTTTTTCTTTGTCGTTTTAATTTTTTTTGGAAAAAAGATTTTTTTTCTGTAAGAATATGTCAGGCCGGGTCTTTCGCGGCTACGGCGTCTTGCGCGCCTTCGAGCAGACGCAGGCGTCTGTTTTCGCTTCGCTCACCGCTACACCCCCTAACGCGATGTTAAAAAAAGTTGTATAATTTATATATGTCAGAAATTCCTTCAATTTCTTTACAGCAGCGCGTTTCTCAACAGCAGCGGCAGGTTCAGGCGCAAAAATTGAGCCAAAAACAGCTTATGTCCATAAAACTTCTTGCAATGTCTTCCTTCGACTTGCGCCAGGAAATTTACATGACAGTTGCCAGAAATCCTGCTCTTGTAATTACAAAAGATGCTGCGTTTGACGGTGTAAAAGATGCAAAAGTTTCTGGAATTTCTTCTGACAACCTTAAGATCGGTTCTGTAACTCAAGCTGGAAAAATTGCAAGCGACAATTTTCAGTCTGCCCTCGAATCTTCTCCTGACAATCGGGAAACTCTTTCTGAACATCTTGAACAGCAGTTTTTGTCTGTTTTTCATTCACCTGTGCAGGAAAAAATCGGACTTGCTTTGATTCACAATTTGGACAACCGTGGATTTTTTATTTTTGATCCTTATTCTCTTTTAGACAAAAAAGATTCGGCTCAAACTCCAGAACTTCTCGAAAAAACAGTTTCTGAAATTCAGCAGCTTGATCCTGTTGGAACTTGTTGTAAAAATTTTGAGGAAAGCCTTTTTATTCAGGCGAAAGCAAATGAAAATTCTCCAAAAGCGGCGCTTTTTATTTTGGATGGACATTTTGATTTTTTAAATCCACCTCAAATTCCTAAAATTTTAAAAAAAATTCGCATTTTTGCCCGTGAAAATCCAGATTACGCTCAAAAATCTGGTTTGCTGGACTTTACCGAAACTCAAATTGAACAGGCTGTTGCTTATATCAGACAACTCAATCCTTTTCCTGCTTCAGAATTTTCGTATTCGGACAATATCTGCATTGCGCCCGATGTTTACGTCGAAAAAAATGAAGAAACAGGTGAATACACTGTCCGCGCAAATGATGAAATTTTGCCGGTTGTTGAACTTTCCAAAGATTTTTATGAACTTTCTCTGGACAGGAGCCGGGTTACAAAATCTACCGAAGAATCAGAAAAAAAACGTTCCGAGCATCGGTTTATAATGGAAAGTGTCCGGTCTGCAAATGATTTTATGGAAAGTCTTGCATTTAGGAAAAAAACGCTTTTGCTTGCCTGTCAGCAGATTGTGCGCCTTCAAAAAGATTTTTTTGAAAAAGGACCTCGTTATTTAAAACCGTTGCGTCAAAAAGACGTTGCTGCGATTATCAATGTTCACGAAGCAACGATAAGTCGCCTGGCAAACGAAAAGTATCTGCGATGCAGTCAGGGACTTTTTAAGCTTTCATTTTTCTTTACAAATGCTGTCGGTCAAAAACTGCCGGAAACAGAAGAAGTTCCGGCTTCAAAACAGGGCGTTATGGCTGAATTAGAAAAAATCCTTGAAGAACACAAAGATGATAAAAAACCTTTGAGCGATCAGAAAATTGCAGATATTTTGCTTGAGCGCGGAATAAAAATTGCACGGCGGACTATTGCAAAATACCGTTCTCAATTAAATATAGATTCTTCGTATTCAAGACAGTAGAATGTGTGCGCTAAAAGCGCTCGACCGGGCTTGCAGCCCGGATTGGAACCCCAAAGTTGCCGGAACGGCAATGAGCGCCTAGCGAAGGGTGGAAAGCCGTTTTTTGTGGCAACTGGACGATTATGGCCGAAAAACTTTTCTTTTGAGAAAAATGGGCTCCAAAAATCCTTAAAATTAAATTTGTCTTATTTAAAAAGCCATATTATACTTATTTCTAGAGGGCAGATTTAGAAAAATAAATCCGCTGATTTTACATCTGGAGGAAACTACTATGACTAAAAATGTATCAGCTTCATTCGACCTGGAACAGAAACAGACGGAAATGATTGACAAAAAACTTGAAAGAATTAAATACGCGGATGACCTTATAATTGATTTGACGGTTCGCGTAAAGCACGAAAAAGAATATTCTTTCGATGCAACTGCCAATTTCCGTTGGGGAACTCAGGCTCATGTCAGTGCTAAGGATTTTGATTTTAGTGCTGCGCTCAACAAAATGATGGACGTGCTTGATACAAAAATCAAAAAGGAAAAAGATAAAATTCAGGAAAAATAATGTTTAATTCAGCTTTTTGCACAAAAAATGTGTGTTTAAGTTGAATAAAAGGGTTTTGAAAATTTTGTAAAATTTCAAACGCCGTCTGACAGTTGATAAGACTTTGGACGGTGTTTTTTTTGTCTTTTGGGTTTAAATATTTTTTTATATTCAAAAAATGTTTGCAAAAAAGATTTTTTGTCTTGAACAGTGTCCTTATTGTTTGTATAGTAATGGATATGGATAAACCGTTTACAGTTCTCGATCTGCTCGATATGGATTTAAAAGGTCACAATGCCCTTGATTTGCGGTGTCTTGCTGGTCGAAAGGGACTTAACCGTACGATTTCTGTACCAGATATAAACCGTCCAGGGCTTGAACTTTCGGGGTTTTATGATTCTTTTGACTGTGACCGAGTTCAACTTTTTGGACATGGAGAAACGGCATATCTTTTAAAACTCAAAAAAGAAAAAAAATCTTCTTCAATCGAAAAATTGTTTTCTTATAACATTCCCTGCGTTGTTTTTACCCATAGTCTTGAGCCAGATGAAGTTTTTCTGGAAATTGCAGAGAAAAACGGCTGTGCGGTTTTGCAGACGAGCCTTGAATCTTCTGAATTTTCAATGCGACTTTTGCGCGTTTTTTCAAATGTTTTTGCTCCTAAAAAGACCTTGCACGGAGTTCTTGTAGAAGTTTACGGTATCGGAATTCTTCTTATGGGACATTCTGGTGTTGGAAAGTCTGAGTGTGCGCTTGAACTTGTTGAACGCGGACACCGGCTTGTTGCGGACGATATTGTTCAAATTCGTTGTGTGAACGGGAACTCTGTTTTGGGGCAGGGTGCAAATACTTTTATAAGTCACCATATGGAAATTCGCGGGTTAGGAATCATAAACGTAAGTCAGCTTTATGGAGTCGGCTCAATCCGCGAGCAAAAAGAAGTTCAGCTTATCATCAAATTGGAAGAATGGGATCAAAATAAAATTTATGACAGGATTGGTACTGATCAGACGAGTACTGATTTGCTCGGAGTAAAAGTTCCTACAATCGAAATTCCTGTTCGTCCTGGAAGGAACCTTCCGATTATCATCGAAGCTGCTGCAATGAATGAGCGCTTAAAAGCAATGGGTTATAATTCTGCAAGGGATTTTAACCAGAATATTCTAAAATGGATTGAATCTGGAGAGGCACAGACTACTTATTATGGTTCTGACGACTCTTATTAAAAATTATAAAAAGAAGTTGTCTGAATAGTTTTTATTAGCGGTTGTTAAGCTGTTGAAATAACCATGCTGCTTATATTTTATATAAGGTTCTTTCAATAACTCAATTATCGCAAAATTTACTTATTTGACAGTTTCTGCAAAGAGGTCTTTTATGACAGAAAAAATTTTGACAGTACGCAACCGTGCTGGAATTCACGCTCGTCCTGCTGCCTTGATTGCTCAGACAGCGAACAAATTTGCCTGCGAAGTTACAATGATTAAAGATGATGCCGAAGTAAATGCAAAATCAATAATGGGTGTAATTACAATGGCTGCAGCTTACAACACGAATATTACTCTCAGAACGGACGGTGCTGACGAGGTTCAATGTGCCGATGCTATTGCCCAGCTTTTTGATAAAAAATTTGAAGAAGAATAAAAAAGAATTCGAATTTTTAGAAAAATTCTGCTTTTTTTAACGAATCTGGGAGGAAGGTACAAGATAAAGACTGCCGAAATATTGGCGGTTTTTATCTTTAGCGGTTTTTTGTTTTGTTGAAGAGCAGAAAAAAGGTTGAAATCGAAAATTGTATTTTTTATTGACTTTTTATGGGAGGAAAAATGAAAGAACTTACAGAGCGTCAGCGTGAAGTTTTGAATTTTATTTCGGTTTTTTCAAAGGAAAATTCTTATCCACCGACTGTTCGCGAAATAAGTGAACATTTTGAAATTTCAATTCGAGCAGTGCAGGATCATATTGCTGCTTTGCAAAAAAAGAATTGTATTTCGATTAAACCAAAAAGTTCCAGATCCATCCGCGTTATCCACAATGACAGTAGCGATGAAACTGTTTCGCGTCCTGCTTATATTGGAAAAGTTCCTCTGCTCGGTACAGTTGCCGCAGGAAAACCTCTTTTGAGCGAAGAAAATTTGGACGGTTATATAAACTTGACAGAGCCTTTCGTTCGTCCTGGAAAAAATTATTTTGCACTTAGAGTTCGTGGTACAAGTATGATAAATGCTGGAATTCTTGAAGGCGATCTTGCAATTATTGAACAGTGCGAAACAGCTGTTGACGGACAGATTGTTGTTGCCGTAATTAATGATGCTATTACCTTAAAACGTTATTATCGCGAGTCAGACAGGATAAAACTTCAGCCGGAAAACCCTGATTTTCAGCCTATTTATGCAAAAGAACTTCGCGTTGTTGGAATTCTCTCGAATATTGTCCGCACATATTAAAACTTAATAAATTTTGCAATGTCAGCACCGATTTACCTTTATACTGGACCTGAAGCCGGTGAAAAAAATGATCAGATTCTCGCATTAAAAGAAGAGTTGCGCAAAAAAATGGGCAGTAGTGACGATTTTGTTTATTACGGAACGGATTTAAATATGAGCGATGTTGTTGCGCAGTTGATGACAGAGTCGCTTTTTATTCCTTCAACCTTTGTTACAATCCGCAATGCAGAACTTGTAAAAGATAAAAAAGATATTGATATGCTGGCACAGTGGGTTCAGACTGTTGAAAAAACAAAAAAAGAAACGACAGTGCTGGTTCTTGTTTCTGACGAACTAAAAGTTGATTCTAAACTTGAAAAACTTGTTCCTGCTGCAAATAAAAAAGTTTTTTGGGAGATGTTTGAAAATCGCAAGGAGCAATGGCTGTATTCCTTTTTTAAGAAAAACGGTTATTCCCTTGAGCCAGACGCAGTGGCTTCGATTCTGGAAATGGTAGAAAATAATACCGAGGCTCTCAGAAACGAATGCAGTCGCTTTTTTATGTGCTTTGAGCCAGGGCATTTTGTTACAGCCGCTGATGTTGAACAGATTTTGGCGCATAACCGTGAAGAATCGGCTTTTACACTTTTTGGGGCAATGGTTGAGCAGGAGTTGCCGCGAAAAAGGTTTGAAAATTGTCTGGAAATTCTTCAAAAAATCAGGATGTCAAAAAAAGACAGCGATGCCGTTGTAATAATTGCGGGGCTTTTGTATTGCTTTAGAAAACTTGCGCTTTGGCAGTCGTTGCATATGTCAGGTTCTCCAAACGAAGCAGAATTAAAGAAAAATGGCTTTACTTCAAAAACCGCCTGTTCTCAATATTCTTCGGCAAGCAGAATTTGGTCTAGCGGTCAGGTTGCTGCGATTGTCGCCCTGCTTTCAAAAACAGATATTGATATTCGTTCTTCGGGAACAGTATTTCAAGATACTCTACTATCTCTAATGATTTACGAAATTATAATAAAAAACGGTGCTTATTGTTCTGAATACGAGTAAATGAATGTTGCTCTATGCCGATAACTTAATTATAATTACTCTTGGTTTTGGATTATAATTTTTTATTATGAAAAAAATTAAAAAACAGAGAGATGATGAAATTCATTTTGTTTTTTTAATTTTTATTTGGAGGAAAAATTGAAAAAGTTAATTTCAGCACTTGCCTGTATTTTGGCTGTTCTTTTTGTAGTTTCCTGCGGTTCAACTCCAGAAGCTGAGCCGGAGCCGACTGTAAAAGATGCAGTAGAGGAAATTAAAAAAGATGTAGAGGAGACTGTTGATTTTTCAGCAGCAAACAAATCTCTTCTTGCTTTAACGGAAGTTGCCCGGCAGAGCGCAATCGAATTTGGAGCAGAAAAGTATTTTTCTGACGGATTTTCTGTTGCAGAAACAAAATATACTTCTATAAAAAACAATGTCGAAACAGATTCTTCAAAAGATTATTCTGCGGAAATAAAAGATCTTACTGCCCGTTACAATTCTCTTGCTTCTGCAAGCCAGGCCTGTGCCCTTAAAGAAAAGGCAGACGCGCTTTCTCTTGCAAACGAAAATCAAAAAGCTTACGACGAGGGAAAAAGGGCTCTTGAAGAATATTCGGCTTTTGGAGCAGACAAAGACGGTGCAACTCTTCTTGCAAAGGCAAATGAAGCGCTAGCCGCTTACAATGACGTTGTAAATAAAGGTCTTAAAGCAAATGCGGCCCGCGAAAGACAGGGTGCGCTCGAAGCAAAAAGAAATGCTGACAAAGTAAGAGCTGGTGTTGCAAAAAAAGAAGAATACAAAAAAGCTTCTGAAATTTTTAAGAAAGCAGATTCTTCTTATGTGACTGCGAATATCGAAGGCGCCTTTAACGGATATAAGACTGCAAAAGAAACATATTCCGCTTTGTACGAAGAAATTAAAGAAAAACGTGCTGCCGCACAGGCTTTAATCGATGCTGTAAAACAGAAGGTTGCTGATTCTGAAAATTATGCAAAAGAAGCAGATTCAATCGCTCCTCTTGAAGGCGTAGTTGCAGGAATCGAAGCGGAAGATGCAATTCTACTTGAAGAAGATAATTTTGCTAATCCAGAAGATGCAGTTATCAATGTTGAAGACGGCACAACTGCAAAAACGGCAGAAAAAGTTGCAGAAACTGCAATTGCTGTAGAAAATGCAGCCACAAAAGCCGCTGAAGCAGTAATCCAGGATTCACAGAATACATCGGAGGCTAAATAATGAAAAAAAGTATTACAGTTTTATTGGCGGTAATTTCTGCCTCTGTGCTTTTTGCAGTAAGTTATAAAAATAATACTTATCAAAAACTTGCAAATGAATATACAAAAAAAGCCCAAAATGCCTTGGATGCAGGAGATTATGTTCTTGCTGAAGACTATGCAAAAAAAGCAGAAGAAAATGCGGCTCTTTCTCAGGCATATATTCAGAAGATGCTTGCAAAATCGGAAGCTGATTCTGTAATGAAAAATGCGTCAAAGCGTCTTGATTATGCAAAGTCAATCAATGCAGATAAAAATTTCCCAATGGCGTATACAGCTGCTCAAAAATCTTATGCAAGTGCAGATGATGCTTATAAGACAGAAGATTATACGACAGCCGCAGCCTATGCAAAACAAGTATTGGAAGCTCTTGCCGACATAAAAGAAATTACACCGCTTCCGCAGTATTATATTGTTCGTCCGTGGGAAGAAACAAAAGATTGTTATTGGAATATTTCTGGTCGCCCTTATGTTTATAACAATCCTTTGCTTTGGGAAAATCTGTATCAGGCAAACAAATCTAACATGCCAAAACCAGGCGATCCAAACTTGATTATGCCTGGAATGAAAATGGAAATTCCTAGTTTGACAGGCGAATATCGCGAAGGCGTTTATTCTCCTTCAAAAAAGTATGACGGCTATTCTGCCGTAAATGCTGAGAAATAAAAAATGCGTAAAAAAAGGCAGAAAATTTTTATTTTCTGCCTTTTTATTTTAAATCTAAAAATTTCCAGAATCTTCTGCCTGCCGGAAAAGCATTAGCGCACTGCACATAAGAGCGTGAGGCATTTGCGGAGTTCCCATTTTTTTGTAAACTTCGCTTTTTGGCATTTCAAGGTAATTTAAGTATTCGTCAGAATCTAAATTTTGAGAGCCAGTTTCTTTTAAGTCAAAGGCCGCAAACACATGAAAGTGGTTTGTCATAAAAGCTGGGTTTGGATTTATTTTTCCAAGATAACTCATTTTTTCTGCAACACAACCAGTTTCTTCTCTTAACTCGCGAATTGCTCCTTGAAGCGGAGACTCGCCATCATCAATTACGCCACCTGGAAATTCAATGCTAAGCGCTTTTTCTCCGTGTCGCCACTGCTTGACCATTATAAAATTTTCGTTTTTGACAGGAATTACGGCAACCCAATCTCTTGAATCAATCGAAATGTAGTTGTGCTTTTGACCGTCGCTTGCAGTTGCAAGTGTTTGGCAGACGGTTGCTATCGGAGTTTTTAAAAGGATTTCTTTTTCGCCTTCTGTCCATACGAGCTGCGAGTCGCTGAAAGAATTTGCCATAGTTTTTTCCTTGTTTTGATAAAATTTGTAATTTTTTGCAATATTTTTAAAGTTTTGACTTAAAATCGAGTTTATTTTATTATATTTAAAGTGATAAAAGTTTAAAGGGAGAAAAATCGTTCAAAATTAAATTTTACAACATTTAAAATTGTTGAATTTTTTAGCCCTTGCAGTTTTCCAATGGAGGATTTATGGCAATAATTACTTTTTCTAGACAGTCGGCTGCACTTGGAGATGAACTTAGTCAGCTTGTTGCAAAAAAAATGAATTATACATTTGTTGGTCGTGAAGATTTGGAAAAGAAAATAGTTGCGCTTGGCTTTCCAAAGGAGAAACTTCATAAATACGATGAAAAATCGCCTGGATTTTTTGCTTCTCTTGCAAAAGACCGCGATGAATATCTTGATTATTTACAGACAGCCGTTTTAGAAGTTGCTGATGAAAACAACTGCGTAATTGTTGGAAGAGGTTCTTCTGTAATTCTTAATTCTGTTCAAAACCATTTTTGTTTTAGAGTTTTGGCTTCGAAAAATGACCGAATTCAGCGTTTGAACGAACTTTTGCAGCTTGACGAAAAGCGCGCAGAAAAAAAACTTGCGGTTGCAGACAAACAGAAGTCTGGTTTTTACAAAAGTTTTTTTAATTGTCAGGTTGACGATCCAACTCTTTACCATGCCGTGATTAATACTTCGGTTGTGGACTTGGATGCTGCTGCAGAAATGATTGTTGCCCTTGTAAAAGCTTCAATTACCCAGAAAAAAGAAGAACTTGGACGTTTGCGCCTTGACGAAATGCTTGTTTGTCAGAGAATTGTAAATATGCTGATTCTCGAATACTGCTTGAATATAAATTTCTTGCATGCGACTGCACGTGATGGAAAAGTAATATTGCACGGAGTTGCAGACTCTACAGCGATTGTTGACCGCGCTCTTACGATTACGCAGGCTGAACTCCCAGAATACAAGGTTGAATCTGCAATAAACGTTGTTCAGGATTTTAAGGCTTATCCACAATGAGTTTTTACGCCTGTCTTTCATTCGCAATAATAAATTTGTGTCTTGGCGGAGTTGCTGGCTGCCTTTTTTGTGCAGGCTTTGCCAAAATTTTTCATAAAAAGTTTTTAAAAGCGAGAATTTCTGTAATTTTTTTGCTTTTAAGCGTTGTTGTTGCGTTTGGAGCTGGCGGCTTTATTTTTATTAAAAATCCATCTTTTGAGTTTTCTGTATTTTTGACGGAAAAATTTTTCTTTTTAGCCCTTTTTGCCGCTGGATTTTTTGGAGCGGTTTTTTGGAAAATTGTTTTTCCTGCTTTGATTGCATTTTATATTGCGCTTTCGGCGTTTACAGGAATTGCCCTTTATTCTGAATTTGGAATTTTGCCAGACAATATGAGCGTTACTTTGAATAAAACTTTTATCGAAGCTGGAAAATCGACTTTTTTTGTAGATTCTCCGGAAAATAAAAGTCTTGCGGTCGAAGTTTATATTTTGCCAAAAAAACTTTTAATTCCTCTGCCACGGGTCTGGTACCGCGTAATTGGAACCGTTGATTCTTCTTATATTGATGATGGAAAAAATATTCGGCTTTCCTCTGATTTTTCTGGCGAACTTTTGTCAGAAAAATCAAAAAATGGTCATAATGATTCTTTTTTTGAAAAAAAAATAAAAATTTACAGGGAATGGGTATTAAAAACTCGCAAAAACCTGCTTGTTCCGCTTCCGCAGGATGAACTTTTGCCTTCTGTTTATACTCTTAAATTTAAAAGAAAAACAGAAATTCTTTCGTGTAGGCTTGAAAAAAATCTGTAGCGGAATTTTGCTTTACCGTTAAATTTTGCGTAAGGCTATGGAACCCTTGCAAAGCAATCCGCCAAAGGCGGACGAGCGGCTAGCGAGGGGTGGAACAGCCGGCGGCAACTTGTTGCCGATACGCCCATATTTTTAGAGTTTTTTTATTACTTGACTTTTTAACGGCTTGTCAGAATACTTATCAATATGAAAGTTTCTAATAAATTTACTGTTGCTCGGTTGATTTTTGCACCGATTTTTTTTCTGCTTTATAATATTCCGATTTGGACTGGCAATAAAATGCTTGCGTTTATTTCTGCCTGTATCATGATTCCTTCGCTTATTGTTATGGAACTGACGGATTATTGGGACGGGCATTATGCGCGAAAACACAACGAGGTAAGTGATTTAGGAAAACTTTTTGACCCGTTTGCCGATGTAATGCTCAATTTAACGGTTTTTATTTCAGCTCTTAATTCTTTTGACGCAAAAATGGGCTCTTATATGCCACTTGTTATTTTTGTTCTTATTATGTATCGCGAATTCTGCCAGAATTTTTTGAGAATGCTTGCAATTCGTCAGGGCGTTGCAATTGCTGCCCGGAAAGGCGGAAAGGTTAAGACCGTTTTTTATATAATTTCGGGATTTTTTATGCTTGCTGTCGAGAGTTTTATTCGTTTTGGACTAGTTAAAGTTTGCAATGCAAAATTTGGCATTGATTTTACGGCATTTTATCCTTGTGCAAAAATTGTAATCCAGGCTTTTTATGTTGTGTGCCTTGTTTTGAGTTACACTTCGTTTATTGATTACTTAAAAAAGTTTGGTTCGGTTTTTAAGGATATGTAATTTTTTTTTGAATCTTGAGCACCTGTTTTTTTGCAGGTGCTTTTTTTGTTTTAAACGTTTTTTTTTATTTTTTTTAGAGTTTTGGAGCGCATTTTTTTTGAAAAGGCGCAATTTTCTCATATAAAGAAAGTTTTTGCTTTTTACTTGCTTTCCACCCTTCGCTAAGCGCTCATTGAGCCTTCGGTTTCGTTTTTGCTTCACCGCAGGCTCAACTTCGGGGTTCCAATCAAGGCTAAGGTTTTGATTTAGTTTTTTCAGCCAGTGTTAAACAACCTGTAAAAATTAGGAAAAAAGATAATTAAAAATATAACAAAATCTTTATGATAAATTTTAAAAAAAATAAAAATCCGATGTTGACGTATTTTTGTCTATATGTTAGTATATTTTTCGTTGCGAGACGGCAACACAATAAGTTCTTTGAAAAGAAAATCAGTGAAGGAAAAGAAAGACAAGATAGCAGACAAAAACGAAAGTTTTTGTTCGTGTGGAAAAGTTTTTCGAGTATAAAACGAATGCCAGCGGAAC
>NZ_DAVZIU010000002.1:0-209667 GCF_052273165.1 Treponema berlinense
TGTGCTAACAAAACTAGCAGCATGCCTTGGCATGCAAAAATCCCTGCCACAAAGTGGCAGGACGTGCGCTTTAGCACACAGTTATATAATCTAGTTTTGTGCTAACAAAACTAGCAGCATGCCTTGGCATGCAAAAATCCCTGCCACAAAGTAACGAGGTGCACAGTAGAAAACGAGTTTTGCTTAAACAAAAGACACTGCCTGCCTACACGAAAAAAATCCTGGCCTTTTTTCTGCGCTGCTTATTTTCAGAGATTTTATTTTTCTATATAATCAGTTTAATAGAATTTGAGGTGTGTTATGTCTAAAATACAGATGAAAAACGCAATTGCAGAACTCGACGGCGACGAAATGACTCGCGTGCTTTGGGCTGTAATCAAAGAAAAACTTTTGGAACCTTTTGTTGAGCTCAAGACCGAATATTACGACTTGGGTCTTAAAAACCGCGACGAAACAGACGACAAAGTAACTTATGAAGCGGCAGATGCAATCAAAAGCCTTCGTGTCGGCGTAAAATGCGCAACAATCACTTCCAACGCTGCCAGAATGGAAGAATACCATTTAAAGCAACTCACTCCTTCTCCAAACGGAATTTTGCGTGGAGAACTTGACGGAACAATTTTCCGTGCGCCGATTTTTGTAAAAAACATTCACTGCAACGTAACAAGCTGGGAAAAACCAATTGTTCTCGGTCGTCATGGCTATGGCGATGTTTATAAAAACTGCGAAATCAAAACTCCAGGCGCAGGAAAAGCAGAACTTGTTTTTACAGGCGAAGACGGAAAAGAAATCAGAAAAACAATTCAAGTTATGAAAGGACCTGGCGTTCTTCAGGGAATGCACAACCTTGATTCTTCTATCGAAAGTTTTGCCCGCTGTTGTTTTAACTATGCCCTCGATCAAAAAATAGACTGCTGGCTCGGAACAAAGGACACTATTTCTAAAATCTATGACGGCAACTTCAAAGCAATCTTCCAGAAAATCTACGACGAAGAATTCAAAGAAAAATTCGAAAAAGCTGGAATTGAATATTTTTACACTCTGATTGACGACGCGGTTGCCCGCGTAATGAAGTCAAAGGGCGGATTTTTGTGGGCATGTAAAAACTATGACGGCGACGTTATGAGCGACATGATTGCTTCTGCCTGCGGAAGCCTTGCTATGATGACTTCAGTTCTTGTTTCTCCAAACGGAGAATTTGAATACGAGGCAAGCCACGGAACTGTTCAAAAGCACTATTACCGCTATCTCAAAGGCGAAAAAACTTCAACAAACCCAGTTGCAACAATCTTTGCCTGGACAGGAGCGCTCACAAAACGAGGCGAACTCGACGGAACACAGGATCTGGTAGATTTTGCAAAAAAACTCGAAAAAGCAACTCTCGATGTAATCGAAAGCGGAACAATGACTGGCGATCTAGCTCTTCTTTCAGAACCAAAAGCTGAACACATAGTAAATTCCTGGGACTTTATAGACGAAATTGCAAAAAAACTGTAAGGTCTGATTAACTTCTTAATTAACGTAACGGTTTATGGATTTGCCTCCGCACTCTGTAAACCGTTTTTTATTGAACAATTCCTCCCCATGGAATATCAAGCCTTTTGCAAAGCAGTTTATATTCTTTTTCTTCTTCAGGAGTAGCGGCGGTTGCAAAAAAGGACATATCCTTAAAAGAATCCGAAAGATATTCTGTTTTTTTAGAAGACTCTTCGCTTTCGACGCGGATTGCCTGTCTCGAAACTCCTTCCCTGCTGTCGATTACTTTTACATTGTTTCCAGCAACAAGCTGCATTATATCTGCTATATGAGTAAAGTGGGTACAGCCAAGGATTATCACATCGCAGCCGTTTGAGGCAAAAAAATCAACCGCAGGTTTTACAGCATTTTTTTTCTGTTCAATAGAAGCCGTAAAAAAATCTTTTTCGATAAAACGCACAAGTTCGGGATCTCCACGGCAATAAACCTGGCAATTTTCTGCAAAATCATCAATCAGGCGTTTGCTGTAAGGAGAATTGACAGAAGCGTTTGTCGCTAAAAAGCCGATTTTTTTATTCAATGTAAGCCTTGCCGCAAGTTTTATTGCTGGAACCGTTCCTACAATCGGCAATTCAGGAAAAAGTGAACGAAGTCTTTTGAGCGCAGTTACAGAAATCGTGTTACAGGCGATTATTAAGGTATGAGGATTCCATTTTTTTTCAATAAGCGAAATCGATTTTGACGCGCATTCGGTAATTTCTTCAACAGATTTTTCACCATAAGGAAAATGTTTTGTATCTCCGAGGTAAACACAACGGGCAGACGGTTGCTTTTGCTTTAATGCAATCATATACGGAATTCCGCCTGTTCCAGAGTCTAAAAAAGCAAAATCGGCACAACAAAAATCAGACTTCATTTTTAATTTCCAAAAAGAGAGTTAAAGGCAGAACGTGCTTCCTGGGATTTTTGAGAAAAACTATCAGTTCCTGCAAAATCGTCTTTATTTACAGAAAAATATTCACAAAAATTAGAACGCTCTTTGTCCGTAATAAGTTCTTCAACCGTTTCTTTGCAACCAAAATGACTTTCTGGTGAATAAAAACGGCAGTTTATGCAACTGTGTAAATCCGCACCGCAAACAGGGCAGAGCGTATTTCTGTAAATTTCTGAAATTTCAATTTTTTTTCCACATTTTCTGCACATAAATACAGTTTAAATATTTGATAAAAATCATTCAATCCCATACAATTGATTTATGTTTTTAAATAATCCATGCACACATCCTGGTTGCAAACGCAATTCAATTTCTTATATCGACAAAAACGGAAACCTGATCGAAAACTCTCAATTCTGCTACAAGCACACAAAAGAACCTGAAAAAGCAAAAAATGACCTTCTAAAATATATTTCCGAAAACCAGAAAATTGTCGGTCTAAACTGTTCAGGAATAACATTTTCAAAATCAGCATTGAGCGGACACCGCTTTTATGGCTGCGATTTTTCTCACTGTTTTTTTTCTGAATTGGACTGTGTTAAAATTCATTGCAGAATGTGCAAATTCGACTTTACAGTTTTTACGGATTGCAATCTGATTCAAAGCAATATGCAGTTCTGTTCTTTTGCCGGAACAAAACTCATTCATGTACTTTTTACGGGTTCTGATTTAATTCAGGACAATTTTAACGGACTTTCAAGCTATCAGTCTTCATTTGACGATTCCGATTTGTACAACAGCCGTTTTATACGCTCTCATTTGGTAGACACTTCGCTCAGAAACTGCAACATTAAAAAAACCGTTTTTTTTGAAGTCCAGACAAACAACGTTTCATTCAAACTTTCAAACACAAACGAAGCAATCTTTGACAAGCGCGGAAGCGCACTTTTTACAGGAAATGCCGAAGAAACTTCTCTGCCGAATACAGGAGCAAACTAAAATGAAAATCTACTTCCATCTGAACATTGAAAGTTTTTCAAATTGCTATGTTGTCGTAAACGAAGAGACCTCCGAAGCCGTAATCATCGATCCTGGAAAAATTACAAAGGAAATGATAAACCAACTCGAAGACAACCATTACAGGCCAGTTGCAGTTTTGGTTACTCACAACCACGAAGACCAGTTGCGCGGTTTAAAAACCTTTTTAAAGATTTATGATACCGAGGTTTATGCCGCCGAATCCAATATTTTTGGAATTCAGACAAAGGTAATTCACGGCGAAGGAAAACTGAACCTTGCCAACCTCGAAATTGAATATTTTCCTGTGCCTGGACATTCTCCAGACTCGATTGTTTACAAAATCGGAACTGTTCTTTTTTCTGGAGATGTAATAGGAGCAGGAACAATCGGAGAAACAAATTCCAATTACTCAAAGATGATTTTAAAGCGTGGAATTGAGCAGAAAATTCTCTCTCTCCCCGAAGACACGACGATTATGCCGGGACACGGACCTATAACGACAGTTGCCGCAGAACGCTCGTTCAATATTGATATCTAGCGACTCAAAAGCCAAACGCGTCCAGCAGAAAGGTTCCAACGACTTTTTACGTAATCTTCGAGCATTTGTGCTGAACCAGAAAAACCTGCCGCCTTTGTTTCGATTATATAATCAGCTTCCTCTTTTATAAAAGACTGGGAGTGAGAGCGGGCTGCCATGTCCGTAAAATATTTTTCACAAGCAGAAACTGGACGCTGAAGCATATAAGCCATAAATTCGTTTTTGAGAAGATACTCATCTTCGGTGTCATAATTAAGCGAAGGTGTAACTTGAAAATACTTTATAAGAAAATCAATCGCCCTCGGATCTGCCATTCGAAGCGAATAAAACACACTCGAAACGGTATTGCGGAAATCTTCATCAACAAAAAATATTCCGTGCCAGCCTTCATGTGCAACAAAAGTTGTTCTCAAATAAAGAGGGCTTTCCTGACTGATTGAAATTACAGCCCCTCGACCTTCCGAAAAACTTCCGTCTTCATTTTGAACGATAATTGAGTTTTTAAGGAGGATTTCGCGCAAAAGAAGTTCTTTTTTATTCAAAGGAAAATTTTCGTCTCTGGCTTTTTCAAAAAAGCGTGCCAAATCGTAAGCTCGGTAATCATGCGCATTGTAGCCATGTTTGCCTTCAAGTTGTGCATCTGATAAAAGTTTTCCCTTAAAGCCCTGCTTTTCTACGAAAAAAGCAAGCCGGCGGAAAAAGTCATTTTGAACAGAGTAATTTGCAATATCAAAAAAAAGTATACCGGAAAACCTGTCCCATTCAAAAAGTTCGTAATCGTTACCACGCCAGTTTTTTTGAGGCCATTGCATTATAAGTCCTGGATCAACTTTTATTGGATTAACAGGAGAAGAAACAATGCCTGAAGAATTTTCAAGAAGATTCCAGTCGCTGGAAACAGCCATAACACTTTTTATCTGCTCTGCATTTTCCGTTATTTCCAGTTCCGAAAAAGGAGATTTCAAGGCTGACACAGGAACATCAAGATAATCAGAACCACCGTTGCGAACTGTAAAGCGCTCGCCACCAGAAGTGAATTTTACACTGTCAGCATTCTGGTTAAATGAAAAGCAAATCTTTGGCATAAGGGCTTTTTCTGAATTTACAGGAGAAAAGCACATTGCAAGCGCAGAAAAATCAATTTTTTTTGTACCTTTTACAAGGCTTCCGCCATTCGGAGCAAAGGCATAGAGTTCACAATCCTGAGAATAATCAAAACCAACGGACGCTTGTGCAATCTGCACCAAAACGACAGAATATTTTGCTTTTGAACCGCTCAAATCAACAAAAAAACCAGCAGGACATTCTTTTCCGCGTTCAAGAGAATAAACAATTTCTACGCACTGCCCTTCAAAATCATCAAAATTAAAATTTATAAGCGACCTTGAAGAAAGTGGAAAAACAACAGAAGTCTTACCCTTAAAATCACTTTTATACAAAAAACCAAGGCTTGCCATATTTTGGCTTCCGTCTTTTTTGTAAGAAGTTTTTTCAACCTTAAGTTTTATACAGACGGCCGCACTTCCCTGCATTCCGCGGAACAAATCAATCCGTTCCTGCTGGCTTTTTTCAAAAATGTAAAAGTCGTTTTTCTGAGCAGTTTTTTTTATAACTGGACTTTCTTCTATTTCGGTTCCGTCAGGAATCTGCAAATTAAAATCAGTTTTTTGAGAACACGAAGCGACAAACGCGCAGAATAAAGTCCAGAATATTATTTTTTTTATCATTACTTCATTACTTTTTCGCCACGTTCCATTGCGGCGAGACCTGTTTTTACAAGTTCAAGAATTCCATAAGGCTCAAGAAGGCGAATAAGACTTTCGATTTTTTCTTCGCTTCCTGTTGCTTCTACAATTACAGAATTGAAAGAAACGTCTACAATATGCGCACGGAAAATCTGACAAGTTTCGATTATTACAGCCCGTTCAGTTCCAGTCGCCTTTACTTTTATCAATGCCATTTCGCGTTCGCAGGTTTCTTCTTTTTTGCAGTGGCTGATTGAAATTACTTCAACAAGTTTTGAAAGTTGCTTTTCAATCTGCTCAAGAACATATTCGTCGCCTGCAACGACAATTGTCATTCTCGACTGTTCTGGATTATGAGTTTCGCAAACCGTAAGAGACGCAATATTGAATCCGCGGCGACTAAAAAGACCAGAAACACGGCTCAAAACGCCGGATTTATCTTCTACAAGAACTGAAAGAACAAATTTTTCCATATAATTACCTCTATTTTTGTCAAACTGACCGTTTTTACTTAAATAAATTTTTATTTATTCATAATAAACGCCCAAAAGCCTTATGTCTTCTGCATTCGACCTTAAGACATTTATAAAGTCGTCAATATATTTTACCGGATTTTTTACATCAGAAGGAATAACTACATCGCTGTAAAACCAGTATTTCCAAGGTTTTCCTGCAATCGGACGCGATTCAAGCCGGTTCATGCTCAATTTTGCATTTTTAAACACGCCCAAAGTATCGTAGAGAGCACCAGCTTCGTTTTTTGTCGAGAACATCAAAGTTGCGCGGTTTGGCTTTTGCTCTCCCAATAATTTAGGAGAATTTTCTGTATGATTTGCGGCGATTATTACGAAGCGGGTGTAATTGTTCGGATCATTTTCGATTCCCTGACGAAGAACATCTAAGTCATACAGTTTTGCATTGCGCGCATTTGCAATAGCTGCGCAAGAAATGTCGTTTTTTTCGCTTACAAGTTCCGCTCCTGTCGCTGTAGAAACAGTATCCACAGTCTTATATCCATATTTTTTTATAAAATTAGAACATTGAGCAAGTCCCTGCGGATGACTGTAGACATGCTTGATTGATTCGAGGGTTGCGCCTTTTGGAGCTAAAATACTGTGTTCAACCCGGATTGTAACCGCACCGACAATCGAAATATCTTCGTAGCGCGTAAGGTTGTCATAATTGTTGTAAACAGAACCCGCAGTTGAGTTTTCTATAGGAATCATTCCATACTGAACTTTGCCGTCAACAACTTCCTGAAAAATCTCGTCAAACGAATCAGCCTCGACAGGTTCAGCCACATCTTCAAAATAATTAAAGATTGCCTGTTCTGCATAAGCGCCTTTTTTTCCGGAAAAAGCACAGAGCACGCGTTTTGAAGTTTTATTTTCTTCGCCCTGCAATGATTTAGGCTCTGTTTTTTCTTCTGCACGAATATGGGCAACTTGTTTTCCAATTACAGGAGCAAGTGTTTCGACATCTCGCATTATTTTTTCAAATTGCTCTGGATAAAGCGCTTGCGCCGCATCTGAGAGAGCCTGTTCCGGGTGGCAGTGAACTTCGACAATAATTCCGTCTGCACCAGCAGCGACAGCGGCAAGAGCCATAGGAGGAATTTTATCGCGGACACCAACTGCATGGCTAGGGTCTACAATCACAGGAAGATGTGTAAGGCTTCGCAAAACTGGTATTGAACTTAAATCCAAGGTATTGCGCGTAGCAGTTTCGTAAGTACGGATTCCTCTTTCACACAAAATAACCTTGTCTGTTCCACTAGAGAGCAGGTATTCGGCAGACATAAGCCATTCTTGAATTGTAGCGCAAAGACCACGCTTTAAAATAACAGGTTTACCGAGTTTTCCAAGCCTTTTTAAAAGCTCAAAATTCTGCATATTGCGAGCACCAACCTGATAGACATCGACCCCATTACTTTCCATAACGGGAATATATTCTGCATCGACAATTTCTGTAACAACAGGAAGTCCGTATTTTTCTCCAGCTTCTTTTAAGTATTTTAAGCCTTCTTCTCCAAGCCCCTGAAATGCATAAGGCGAAGTCCGCGGTTTAAAGGCTCCTCCGCGAAGCATGACAGCACCGCTTGCACTGACTGCCGCGGCCGCTTCAAGCATCTGCTCCCGGCTTTCGACAGCACAAGGACCTGCAATAGAAACAAGCCTGCTTCCACCAATTCTTATAATCTGACCGCGATTGTTTGGAATATCTACGACTGTGTTTTCTGGTTTAAATTCACGGCTGGCAAGTTTGTACGGTTTTGAAATCGGCACAACTTTTGCAACACCCGGAAGAACTTCCACTTCACGAATATCCATGGCAAGCCGTCCAACCGCTGCAAGAATCGTAGATTCATCACCTTTTACTTCGTTAATCTTAAAATTTTTAGACTTTAAGAGAGTTTTTATATTCTTTTTTTCGTTTTCGCTGACATCATTTTTAAGAACAATTACCATAAAATCATATTACAGCAAAATAAAAAAATATAAAACAAGACTTCTACAATTCTGGAATTTTTTTTTGAACAGCACCCTGCAACGTCGCAAAACTGTTTTCCTCTATTTGACACTTTTTGTATTTTTATACATAATTTATGCAAGAAAATGGATAATTTCCGCAAAAACTGCATTTTTTTATGTAACAATATGCAGAAGGACAACCTTTTGAAAGAACGAACTTCAAGGCTCAAGGCCATAAAAAAGCTTATAAAAAACAACAGAATAAAAAGCCAGGAAGAAATTCTTGGACTTTTGACAAACGAAGGATATGAGGTTACCCAGGCAACCCTTTCCCGCGACCTAAAACTTTTAAAAGTCGGAAAAGTGAGCGACGGTCACGCTGGCTATGTTTACACTCTTCCTGGAGAAGACGATCGTGGCGAAAGCGAAGAGATTTTTGTACAAGACTTTATGAGAGGTTATGTCAGCATTGAATGGAACGATTCCACAGTCGTAATAAAAACTTTCAGCGGACAGGCAAATTCTGTAGCAAACGCGCTGGACAGCCTCAATTTGAACGAAATTTTGGGAACAGTAGCTGGCGACAACTGCATTTTTGCAAGCCTCAGAAAAAACGTAACAGGCGAGCATTTTATGAAAGCCTTAAAAAAGCACATTCCAAATCTCGACGATTGACGAATAAATTTGTTTATAAAAATTTGCCAATCGGGTATAATGTAGTTTATGCTTACATTGACAATCGAAAACAAAAAAATCCAGTGCCACTTCGGCACCCAGGGAACTGAACTTCTTTCAAACTTCAAAAAAACTTCATCTCCTCTTATGGCATTGCGCCTTAATAACGAAATTCTTCCGCTTTCTTGGAGGATGCTCACAGACGGAACTCTAGAACCAGTATATCTTAATTCTAAAGACGGTGTAGCGGTTTACAGGCGCACGCTCTGCTTTATTCTTGCCGCCGCCGTTCACAAACTTTTTCCAGAAAAAAGACTTTTAATCGGACACAGTTTGGGTTCATCATATTATTACACTTTTGACGATTCTCCGGCAGAAAAACAGCAGGTTGAGCTTATAAAAAGCGAAATGCGTTCCATCGTCCAACAAAACGAGACAATCCAGACTTTGATTACTTCTTACGAAGCAGCCTGCGAACTTTTTGAAAAAAACGGATTAAAAGACACCCGCGCCCAGCTTGAATACCGTTGCGCTCCCCAAGTAACTGTAAATACCCTCGGCTCTTTTTCTGATATTTTTCAGGGGCCTTGCTCGCTTACTACAGGACAAATAAAATTCTTTGATCTTTTGCCTTATGATGAAGGCTTTTTGCTGCAATTTCCGTCTGAAAAAGAACCTGAAAAACTCGGCGAATTTTCCGACAACCCCAAGATTTTTGAAATCTATAAAAAATACAAAAACTGGGGAAAAACCGTAAACGTAAAGAATGCGGCTGATTTAAACCGGCTGATTCTAAAACGAAAGGTGAACGACTTTATCGACATTACAGAAACTTTCCAGTCTCAGAATTACGCAAAGGTCGCAGAACAAATCCACGAGCGCAAAAACGTAAAAGTTGTTTTAATCGCAGGGCCTTCATCTTCCGGAAAAACAACATCTGCAAAAAAACTCGCCCTTCATCTGCAGGCATTCGGTTATAATCCAAAAGTAATTTCGCTCGACAACTATTATGTAGGACGCGAAAAAAATCCAAAGGACGAAAATGGAAACTACGACTACGAATGTCTTGAAGCCCTCAACATTGAACTTTTAAACCAAAACCTCAACGACCTTTTTGACGGAAAAGAAATAAAGGTTCCTTCTTACAATTTTGATTTAGGACAGCCTTATTACACTGGCGAAACCATGCGCCTTGCCCAAAACGACATACTCATTATGGAAGGAATCCACGGTCTAAACGACAAGCTTACTCCAAAAGTAAAGGATGAGTTTAAGTTCAAAATCTATCTTTCAGCTCTTACCCAACTGAATATCGACGACCACACGCGTATTCCTTCGAGCGACAACCGTCTTATCCGCCGCATAGTTCGCGACTCACGTTTTAGAGGCAAATCCGCCGCAGACACTATCGGAATGTGGCAAAGCGTACAGAAAGGTGAACTTCTGCATATTTTTCCGTTTCAGAACAATGCTGATGCAGTTTTGAATACCGCCCTCGACTACGAAATCCCTGTTTTAAAAGTCTACGCAAGTCCGCTTTTGCACGCAGTAAAACCGAATATGCCAGAATTCAGCGAGGCCCGACGTCTACTGCGTTTTTTAGATAACTTTGACCAGATTCCAGAAACATATATTCCTAAACAGTCTATTGTCCGAGAATTTATCGGTGGCTCAAGTTTCCATTACTAAAACGCTCAAGTTCTGAATTGCTTTGAATTGACGATGTCATCAAGTTCTTTTTCTTCTTTTCGTTTGTTTTCAAGAGCCCAATCCCTTTGCCGTGCTTCCTTAAGCTTTTCGAGGGCCTTGACTTTGAGCATTGCGTCTTTCATTTTTTCGCGTTTTTGTTCGGTTTCAAGTTGTGCCTGAGCAAGTTCTTTGAGAAGTTGCTCTTTGCGCTGGGTTAAAAGCTTTAGATAATTATTCAGGTTATGAAGTTCAAGAACGTTCTTTATACCTTTTGAGTTTTTTACGGTCTGCACGTTCTGTTCAGCAAGCAAATCGAGGGTGTTTTGAATCTGGGCTTCAGCGCTTACGGCCTTTCCAAGTTCTGCTTGCGCCTGTTTTTCTTCAAACTTGCGGAGATTCAAAATTTTTTGCATGTTAAAGACAAATTTCTGCATATTTTTTAACTTGTCTTATTTTTTAGACAGTCCGCCGAGCGCTTTTGCCGCCTGTTCGAGAGAATTTGCAGTTTGAGCTGTCATGTTTTCGTTTGAAAGTTCATTAGAACTTGCGACATCGTCTATTTTCCTTTCCTGAACAAGCTGAGCTGTCGTTTTTTTGCCAAGCCCTGCGTCTTCCGAATATTCGTCCTCAGGAATTTCAATTCCAGAAACTGCGCTCAAAATCTGAAGCGTATTTTCGATTGTACAATGGTCTGTTTTTGACTGTGTCAGAAGCTCTTCAATTGCAGGATGACGCTCAATCGCCTCGTCTATTTCTGGATTACTTCCTTTTACATAAACTCCGGCATTTATCATGTCTTTGTTTTCTTCATAGATTGAAATCAAGCGACTCACTTTATTTGCAGCCTGCTGTGTCTGAGGTCCTGTAACATCGTCCCAAAGACGGCTTATAGAAGAAGTTATATCGATTGCAGGAAAATGCCTTTCACGGAAAAGTTTTTTGCTTAAAACAATATGTCCGTCCAAAGTTCCGCGCACCTTGTCGCTTACAGGCTCATTCAGGTCGTCTCCGTCGACAAGAACTGTGTAAAAAGCCGTAATTGAGCCTTTGTCGTTTGTACCAGTGCGCTCCAAAAGTTTCGGAAGCATGTCCCATACGCTTGCAGGATAACCGCTTTGAGTTGGAGGTTCTCCGTTTGCAGTTCCAATTTCGCGCTGAGCATGGCAAAAACGAGTAACGCTGTCCATCATAAGCATCACGTCTTTTCCTTGATTTCTAAAATACTCGGCAACTGCTGTGGTCGTATAAGCAGCACGAAGACGGGCGATTGAACTTTGGTCTCCAGTTGCAACAACTACAACAGAGCGTTTCATTCCTTCAGGGCCTAAATCGTGCTCAATAAAGTCCATAACTTCGCGTCCACGTTCACCGATAAGTCCGATTACATTTACGTCGGCATTAGTATTTCTCGCAATCATTGAAAGAAGAGTCGATTTTCCAACGCCAGATCCTGCAAAAATCCCCAGTCGCTGACCTTTTCCGCAAGTTAAAAGAGAATCAATTGCCCTTACACCGGTTATAATACGTCTGTTTATGTCTTTCCTTGTATAAGGATCAGGAGCAGGCGCAATTGCAGGATAATATTCATCGTTTTGAAGGGGACCTTTTCTGTCGTAAGGCCGTCCAAGAGCGTCGATTATGCGTCCGAGAAGTTTTTTTCCGACAGGAACCCGCAACTCTTTTCCGCTTGCAACGACTTCACTTCCTGCCATTATACCTTTTGTATCGCCATAAGCCATCAAGTTTACAGCATTTTCTTCCTGGTCAAAACCTACAACTTCTGCAACTAGTTCAGTTCCGTCTGCATTTTTTATAGTGCAAAGCTCACCGATTTTTGCATAAGGTCCACGACTTCGGATCATAAGCCCTTTTATTGCGGTAACGGTTCCAGTGTAGAGAATTGTTTCCGTATCAAGAACGGTTTTTAAGTATTTGTCAAAAAATTGTTCCATTCTTTTTCCGAACCTATTAACTATTTTTGAGCAGCAGTTTGTGCAGAAGCAGGATTTTTCTGAATTGGTTTCATAGGTGAAATTTCCAGAATTTTACTTTCGAGCTCAGAAAGCTGGCTTGAAATTCTTGCATCGATTGCTCCAAAATCAGTTTCGACGATGCAGCCACCTTTTTCGACAGAGCTGTCTTCTACGACAGTAATTCCGTTCACGCTTTCAACCTGTTCTGTAAAATCTTTTATGTGTTCGGTTGTCAGTTTTACATCTTCGAGGTTTACGCGGATTGTGACATCTCCACGAGCCTTTACTTTTTTGAGGGCGGACAAAACATTTGCCATTACGACAGATTTTTGATTTTCTGACATTACTTTTACAACTTTCCGCGTCATTAAAAGAACAAGTTGAATTATCTGCTCTTCTGTTTCGTTTAAAATCTGCTCACGGCGGTTCAGTACGGCTTCTAGAATCTTATGGCTGCGGTCAATAAGACGATTTACTTCTTCTTTTCCAGAATCATATCCGTCTTTTTTTCCTTCTTTTAAGCCTTCCTCATAGGAATTCCGCTTTATTTCGTCTTTTTCGATTTCCGATTTTGCCTGAATCTGGCTGGCCTGCTCTCTTGCATCCGCAATTATTTTTTGAGCCTCATTTTCTGCCTGAGCCTTTATTGTCTGAGCTTCGTCTGTCTGTTTTTTTACTTCCTCAAAAGCAGCATTTTTTGCACTTTCAATTATTGCATTGGCCTGAGCCTGAGCATCGTCAAGCATTTTTTGCTTTTCTGATTCCCATTGAACTTTAAAATCTTCAGCCTCACGCTTTAAATCGTCTGCAGTAGGACCTGTGTATTGAGGAACTTCTTCAACTTCAACTTCTTCAACAGGCTCTTCAAAAGTATGAACCAGCCCAAGCTTAAATTCGCCCTCTTTTGTCTTTATTTCGCCAGGCTGAAACAAGTTCTTATTCATGATTCTGTCCCTCTACAAAAATACTTTTTATTTTTTTGAAATGCAATATTAAACAACCAGTTCGTCTTCTCCAGAACGTGCAATAACAATTTCACCAGCATCTTCAAGACGACGAATTGTAGAAACAATTTTTTGCTGGGCTTCTTCAACGTCCTTCAAGCGAACAGGTCCCATAAATTCCATATCTTCTTTTAACATGCTTGCAGCACGTTTTGACATATTGCGGAAAATTTTGTCCTGAACTTCCGTGTCTACAGACTTTAAGGCCTTTGCAAGTTCTTGAGTATCGACTTCGCGCAGAACTTTCTGAATTGCACGGTCGTCGAGCATAACAATGTCTTCGAAAACGAACATTCTCTTTTTGATTTCTTCTGCAAGATCTGGATCGTCTTCTTCCAAAGATTCGATAATCTGCTTTTCAGAAGAACGGTCAACAAGGTTAAGAATTTCAACAATCGATTCAACACCACCGGCTGCTGTATAATCTTCGCTAGAAAGCGTAGAAAGTTTTTTCTCCAAAACGCGTTCAACTTCGCGCAAAACATCTGGAGAAGTACGGTCCATTGTTGCAAGACGGCGAGAAACTTCCGGCTGGATTTCTGCAGGAAGATTCTGCAAAATTATTGCTGCCTTATTTGGTTCAAGATAAGCAAGGATAAGGGCAATGGTCTGCGGATATTCAGTTTGAATAAAGTTTAAAAGGTGAGATGGATCTGTACGACGGATAAAGTCGAACGGACGCACCTGAAGGCTCGAGGTAAGACGATTGATAATATCTATCGCCTTCTGAGAACCAAGAGATTTTTCGAGAAGTTCGCGGGCATAATCGATACCGCCAGTAGAAATAAAGTTCTGCGCATCCATGAGACTCTGAAATTCTTCAAGAACCTGATCCTTAAAATCGGCATCGACAGTTTCGAGCCTTGCAATTTCAAAAGTCAAGGTTTCTACTTCATCTTCGCGCAAGTGCTTCATAATTTCGGCAGAAACATCGCTTCCAAGAGAAACCAAAAATATTGCAGCCTTTTGCCGTCCAGTAAGGTTTTTATAATCTTTTGCGCCAGACTTTTTACCGCCGGATTTTACAGTTGCCGGTTTTGAAGCGGTCTTTGCTTTTTCATCAGCCATAAATTATTCCTCCAGCAGCCATGTACGAATAAGCATTGCAACGTCTTCTGGATGTTCTTTTGCCATTGCAATTGCATTTTCTTGAAGTTCGGCGCGTTTACGCTCTTCGACAGACATTGTAACGTCCTGAAGTCCATCCTGTTTTGCATCCCAGAGAGCTTTTTCGCGTTCCGCCTGCTGACGCCGCAAAATCTCTTCTTCTCGCAAACGGCGTCTTCTGTCCAGTTCGCGGCTAATAAACCTAAAGATGATAAATGCCAGAAGAATTACGGTAATTCCTGCAAGAGAAAAAAGCACAGTCCGTCTTGTTTCTTCCTTGCGGAAATACGCATCTTCTTCAATTTCCCACTCTTTGTCCCTTGGAATCGGAAAACTCGTAATAGAAACCGAATCTCCACGTTTTTTCTGGTAATTGATTCCGCTTTGAACAATCTTCGTAACATCATCAATAACTTTCTGACTTACAGGATGATAAACCCGAAAAAAGTGGCCTATGCTCAAGCGACAGTTATCCAGTGAAATTTCATTTTGCTGACAGTAAGACTGCCATTCAGAAAGATTCTGGTCGTTTATTACAATCGGCTTTCTGTTTTTGTCAATGATAGTTTCCCAACGACCGTCAATGTTCGCAGAAGCAGAAATACGTTTAAGTTCGTAATTTTGATCTGTATGACGCTCTTCTTTATTTACAACGTTGTTTTTTGTAATTCCTTCTTCGGTCGATTTTCCAATTACATTCGACATATCGGAATAAACTGGAGGATTCTGCCCTTCAACTCCAGCCGGACCTTCAGGATTATAGCCTGTTCCAGTCCAAGTTTTCTTTATTTCTTGAGAAGAAAGAGTTATCGATTCTCTTTTTTCAGTCGTGTCATAAGGCTTGTCAGGATCCTGCTCCGTTATAATTACCGGAGTATAAATAGTCTGATCCTTTGAAACAAAGTTCAAATCTTTTTCAATTTTTACAACCAAATCGCGTACACGGTCAGCGCCGTTAAAGTTTTTTTGAAGACTTTCAAGTACACGTTTTCTGAGAGCCTCTTCTTCTTCACTGATTATTTTATTTCCCTTGCGAATATTGTCCAGACGATCGCTCTCCGCAAGGCTTTCAAAATCATTTAAAATATTTCCAAAATTATCAGAAAGAGTAAGATTTTCGGCAGTAAGACCAACGACAGAACGCAAAATTAAATCCTGCAGACCTTTTAAGCGTTTTCTTTCTTCCGGCATTGTGCTGTTTGGCTTGAACGTAACAATAACAGAAGCGGTAACAGGTTTCTGGTCGGTCGAAAAAAGTTCTTTTTTTGGAAAAGTGAGATCTACAGTTGCATTCGCAATATCGTCAATTGCAAGGATATGCTGCTTTAACTGTTTTGTAAGCGAACGCTGAAGCTTTATATTTCTGTCAAAATCAGTATCAGACCAGCTGCTTTTGTCAAAAAGATTAAAAGCATCGACTTCCTTAGGAACAAGACCTTCAGTAATCAAAATGCTCTTCATTTTTTCGGCAGTTTTTTTGTCATTTACAATAATAAGTCCGTCTTCACGTACTCGAAAATCTACGTTATCTTGATCAAGACGCATTGTAATATTTTCGCGGGCATCTTCATCTCGAATAACAGTTGTAAAAAGTGGCACTCCGGCTGGCGCAGAATTTACTCTGAACATAAGAGCAAGCGCAACAACAACAAGAAGCACAATGCCAATGAAAATTCCTTTCTGAACAGGTTTCCATTTAGCCCAAAGTTCTTTGATTTTAGCCGGCAGTTGTTTAAGCCATTCGATCATCTGTCCCCTCCCGTGACCGAATTTCAAGAATTTCTATAAAAAAGGAAAAACCTTAAAATCTCAGTTTTAAAGATTTTTAAATACATTCTATAATAACATATATTTTTTACAAAGAAAAGACAGAAAAGATATTTTTTATGCGTTAACGGGTTGTCTGAAGTTCGCTCCAGCCTGTAAGAAGTCTGTCAATCACCGTCTGTGCAAGATTCAGAGACATTTGCGCCTTTGCCATTGCGGTCATAACATCGTGAATACCCACGGAATCAGGATCTGTAATAAGTTTTTGCTCAACACGGCTTACATCAAGCTGTTTTTCGTTTACAGCATCCACAGCTTCAAGAATATAAGATTCAAAACTGCGTTTATTTGTATTTTGAGTTGAAATTTTTGCACTGTTTGACTGAAAAGAATTTGTGTACGACAAGTCAGAAACGTTTGAAATATTCATAACATTCATTTATTGACCTCCCATAAAAAGTCAAGATTAAAACTTCAGTTTTAGGATTGACTTTTTAAGTTGTTTCGCAACGAAGAGAGAAACAACATATTATAAGAAAGTTTGCAACGCAAACTTTTAAAGATAAAAACAGACGCCATTTTCGGCTGTTTTTATCTTACATCTTCCCTTTTACCCACAAAAATTTTAATCAAATTGCCGCTGCTTGTCTACAGAATCATTTGGACAATCAGAAAAAAAATTAGCCTCTTCCAATTTCAAGCGCTGCAGAAAACATGTCCTTTGCGCCTTGAATTACAGTAGAGTTTGCCTCATAAGCGCGGCTTGCTGAAATTAAGTTTACCATTTCGTTTACAATATTTACATTCGGATATTCAACATAGCCTTTATCTGGACCAGATTGAATTGCATCTGGATTTGACGGATCATAAACCATGCGGCCTTTTGAAGTATCTTTTACAATTTCTTTTACGCGAACGCCTTTTCCAGGACCATTGTCCTGCTCAGCATTTACAAAAGGCATTCGCCATGTCGGATGAGCAGAAGCGATTGGCTCAACAATTACAGAAGATTTTTTAAATGCTCCGCCTTCAGGAGTGCGTGTCGTAGAAACGTTTGCAATATTATTTGAAATTACATCAGAACGAAGACGTTCAACGCTCATTCCTGTCGTTGCAATATTGATTGAAGTAAACATTCCCATAAAAAGTCTCCCATAAAAAACTCAATTCTTATCAAAAGCAAGAAAAAACTATTTTCTCATTGCAAGTTTTACCTGGCTAAATTCAAAATTCTGAAGTTGGGCTAAAAGCCTGTAGTTCATCTGCGTTTTCAAAACAACAGTTGCTTCATATTCCGCATCAACGTTATTTCCGTTGGCATCCGCAGTTGTCGTCCAATCAGTAACACGACGAGGTTCAACAGTTTTCCAGTCATAAGGCTCTTCAAGGGAAAAATGTCTGCTGTCTGTTCTGGTCAATTCAAATTTATGGGCTTTATCTGCTTCGCTTTCAAAAGCACGTTTTAATTCACTTTCAAAATTGACAGTCTGCCTTTTGTAATTCGGCACTTCTGAGTTTGCTATATTGTTTGCAGAAACCTGATACCGCAACGAATTAACATCCATCGCACGGTGTAAAAGTTCAACTGACCTTGTAAAAGTATTCATATTAAATATATCGGCAGTTGATTTTTTTTGTTTATAATTTTTTATCGATTGTTAAAGCGTTTTAAAAATTCTTGCATGCGGATATTTTTAGGATTGTTTATAAGTTCTTGTGGATCGCCGTAATCAACAACATGACCTGCGTCAAGAAACAGAATTTTGTCGCTTGTATCGCGGGCAAATGCCATTTCGTGAGTTACGACAATCATCGTCATTTTTGACTTTGCAAGTCCGCGGATAATTTCAAGAATTTCTCCTGTAAGTTCAGGATCGAGGGCACTTGTAGGCTCATCAAAAAGCAAAACCTTTGGCTTTAAGGCAAGAGCACGCGCAATGCTAACACGCTGCTGCTGGCCACCTGAAAGTTCGCATGGATAATTGTTTTCTTTTCCAGAAAGTCCCATGCGCTGAATAAGGTGAACCGCAGTCTCTTCGGCATCTTTCTTAGGAACACCAAGAACCGTAACCTGAGGATCCATTATATTTTTTAAGACAGAATAATGCGGAAAAAGATTGAAATTCTGAAAAACAAAGCCGAGATTTAAGGCTATTTCTCTTTGAGTTTTTTTATCTGCATAAACGCCGTCTTTTACAAGCTGCTGGGAGCAAATTGTAATAGTTCCGCTGTCAATTTTTACAAGCTGGGCAACAGAACGAAGAAGAGTCGATTTTCCAGAGCCAGAAGGACCGATAATTCCAAGAACTTCGCCCTGTTCAACTTCAAAAGACACGTCTTTTAAAACCTGAACTCCGTCTCCAAAAAATTTATTTACGTTTTTTACAGAAATTATACTCATCTTTATATATCCGCCAGTTTTGAATTTTCAGTTTAAAAAAAATGTCTTATTTATAATAATCAAGTTTTTTTTCAAGGTGAATAAAGACAGCCGTTACAACCCAGTTCATCAAAAAATAAAATACACCGGCAATAAAAATCGGTGTCGTGCTAAAAAGTCTGCTTGAATGAGTTTGAGCCGTTCTTAAAAGCTCGACTACTCCGATTACGCTTACCAATGCGGTATCTTTTACGAGAGTAATTACCTCGTTTCCCATCGGAGGAACAATTCTCTTTACAACCTGAGGCAAAACAATCTTAAAAAAAGTCTGTGTCTTTGAATAGCCGAGAACTTTTGCAGCTTCATACTGACCGACAGAAATCGACTGCAATCCTCCTCGATAAATTTCTGCAAAATAACAGGCATAATTTACCGAAAGCGCAATAATTGCCGCGGTAAAACGATCCCAGGAAAACTTAAAAAGATAGAAAGGACCAAAATAAACGACAATCAACTGGAGCATCAACGGAGTTCCGCGGATTATGAGCAGAAAAGCATTTGCCAGCATAGAAAGAGGCTTAAATTTCGACACGCGCGCCATTGTAATCGGCAAAGCAAGAGGAATTGAAAAAAGCAGCGTTAAAAAGAAAACTTCAAGCGAAACCAAACTCGATTGAAGCATTGTTAATATAAGTTTTGCCATATTTTTTTATAAGTTTAAAAACTGAATCTGCAAAAAAGCAAATCCAGTTCATTTTTCTTACGAATTTTAATTCAACTTTAATTCTAGTTATTTTCCGATTACTGTAATATCAGAACCGAACCATTTTTCAGCAATTTTAGCAACAGTTCCGTCAGCAGCCATCGCTTCGAGAGTTTTCTGAACTTCGTTCGTAAGTTTTACATCACCTTTACGAAAAGCAATTCCGTATTCTTCAGGAGACAAGCCTTCAGAAAGAACTTCAAATGGTTTTCCAGAAGTCTTGATTGCGTAGTTTGCAACGATAAGATCCATTACAACACCATCAACTCCGCCAATTTCAAGGTCGTTTAAAGCCATGATATTGTCTTTGAACTCGATTATTGATTTTACAGAACGTTTAAAATCAGGAGAAGCTTCAACCGCATCTGAGGCAGAAGAACCTGCCTGAAGTCCGACTTTTTTTCCTGCCATGTCAGAAAGTTTTTTAATTCCCGAATTCTTTTTTACAACCAAAACCTGCGCATTTTTAAGATAGGGTTTAGAAAATGAAAGCGCCGCTTTGCGTTCTTCGGTCATTGTAAGACCGTTCCAGATACAGTCGATGTTTCCAGTAGCAAGTTCCTGCTCTTTTGAATCCCAGTTAATCGGCTGAGCGCGGAATTTTACACCAAGACGAGAAGAAACTTCTTTTGCAAGGTCAATGTCAAATCCAACGATTTCGTTTGAAGAATCACGGAATCCCAACGGAGGGAATGAATCGTCAAGACCGAGAATAAATTCTCCACGACTTTTGAGCGCTTCGAGAGAATTATCTCCAACTTCTTTTTTAGAACAGCTAGCAAAAACTGTAAGTGCGGCAAGAGCACATACAAACAAAGTAACTTTTTTCATTTTTTACTCCTATTAAAAAGTTTGCAACGCAAACTTAAAAAAATAAAAACATTGTTTTTATAAATAAACTAGATTTTTCCTTCGCAAAATGCCAAAAGAGATGCAATCTGTTTTTCTGTTTGCTCAGGACTTGGCGCGCCAGTTGTTTTTCTTGCACGCATACACGCTTGTGGCGTAATTTTAGCAAACAAGTCTTCTTCAAAAAGCGGGCTGATTGACTTGATTTCTGAAAGCGTCAATTCCTCGATTGCTTTTCTTCCAGTATCAATCGCAAGGCGGACACACTGCGCAGCAACTCCATGTGCAGTTCTAAAAGGCATTCCCTTGCATACAAGATAATCTGCAACATCTGTCGCATTTGCAAAACCGCCTTCACAACTTGCAGCCATCTTTTCTTTGTTCCAATTTGCGCTTGCTATCATAGCTTCAAAAACAATGATATTCCCCTGAACACAGTCAAGAGCATCAAAAAGAGGCGCCTTATCTTCCTGCATGTCGCGGTCATAACTCATAGGAAGAGCTTTCATCATCGTAAGAAGGTTCATAAGGTCGCCGTAAACCCTTCCTGTACGTCCGCGGATCAATTCTGCAAAGTCAGGATTTTTTTTCTGCGGCATAATTGAAGAACCTGTAGACCATTTTTCACTCAATTCAACAAAACCGAATTCTGTCGTAGACCAATAGACTATTTCTTCGCACATACGGCTCAAATGCATCTGAATAAGCGAAAAATCAGAAGTAAATTCGATACAGTAATCACGGTCGGCAACGCTGTCCAGAGAATTCTGAGTTACTCCGTCAAAATTCAAGAGTTCCGCCACATATTCACGGTTCAAAGGAAGATCTGAACCGGCAAGAGCGCCACTTCCCAAAGGAGAAAGCGAAATTCTTTTCAAACTATCAGAAAGCCTTTCGTAATCACGCACGAGCATCCAAGCCCAAGAACACAAATGCTGTGCCAAAGTTCCAGGCTGAGCGTGCTGCATGTGTGTGTAGCCAGTCAAAAGAGAATCTTTATGTTTAGACGCAATATCTGCAAGAGTTTTTATTAAAGAGGCAATCTGTTTTTGAAGCTCAGGAATTACGCGTCTAAGGTAAAGTCTTTCATCAAGGGCAATCTGGTCGTTGCGGCTTCGTCCTGTGTGGAGCTTTCTTCCGCTTTCGCCAATTCTGTCCGTCAAGGTAGCTTCGATAAATGAATGAATATCTTCGGCAGAATAATCAATTGAAAGTTTTCCAGAGTTTAAATCCTGTTCAATAGAATCCAAACCTTTTTGAATTTCTTCATTTTCTTTTTCAGAAATAATCTTCTGTTTAGAGAGCATCGCAGCATGAGCTTTTGAACCGCGAATATCGTCCAATGCCATGCGTTCATCTACGTGAATCGAAGTTTCAAATTCAACTGCCGCGGCATCCGGTCCTTCTGCAAAACGTCCGTGCCACAATGCTGCATGATTGTCTTTTGTAATTGTTCCGTGAGATTTATTTTCTGCCATTTTTAGTTTCCCCAGCACATCATCTGCTCGTCAATTGGTTTTCCAGGAATTGCCATTGGAAAAATCATTTCGTCAATATCAACAATCGTATCGACAATGTACGGTTTTTTTTCGGCAAATGCAGTCTTGAATACTTTTTCAAATTCATCATTATTGTTTGCCTTTACGTAACCTACGCCGTAAGCATCTGCAAGTTTTTTCCAGTCGGGACCAAAATCAAGCGTCGTGTGGCTGTATCGTTTTTCGTAGAAAAGTTTTTGCCATACACGGACATTTCCGAGCGTGCCGTTATTTACAAGGACAATTACGATTGGAAGATTATAGCGTGCAATTGTACAAAGCTCATTGCAATTCATTCTAAAAGAACCGTCACCTGCAATATGAACTACACGTCCACGAGGATTTGCTACCTGCGCCCCCATTGCAGCGCCAGTGCCGTACCCCATGGTTCCAAGACCGCCGGATGTAAGGAAAGTACGAGGTTTTTCAAACGGATAGAACTGGGCTGTCCACATCTGATGTTCGCCGACTTCCGTAGTAATAAAAGCATCGTCGCCTGCATATTTGTGAACAGTCTCGAGCATAAATTTTGGATTTACAGAGTTCGGTTTTATAATTGAATAGCTTGCAGGAATTTCTTTTTTCCATACGGCAATTTTTTCAAGCCACTCTGAATGTGATTTTTTTTCGATTAAAGGCAAAAGACGTGTCAAAATTGACTTTAAGTCGCCTACAAGTTCACCGCCAGCATGAATGTTTTTATTGATTTCTGCAGGATCAATGTCAATATGAAATACTGTCGCATGTTCAGCAAATTTTTTTGGATCGCCGATTACGCGGTCAGAAAAACGAGAACCAAGCGCCAAAACAAGATCGCTTTCTGTAACAGCCATATTGCTTGCACGGGTTCCATGCATTCCGACCATCCACGTACAAAGAGGATGATTTGCAGGAAAAACGTCGCGTCCCATAAGGCTTTCAGAAACAGGAATTGAAGCTTTTTCTGCAAATTCCAAAAGCTCTTTTTCTGCGCCAGAAATTTTTATTCCTCCACCAGCGTAGATAACGGGTCGTTCTGATTTATTTATGATTTCTGCGGCCAATTTTAATTCTTCATCGGAAGGAACATTTACGCTCATAACCCGCTTGAAATTCGAATTTTCTTTTATTAAGACAGCAGAACCGTCATCGCCTTTTTTGAGAGGTTCAAATTCACACATTGCAGCTGTAATGTCTTTTGGAATATCAATCAAAACAGGTCCAGGTCTTCCAGATTTTGCAATTATAAAAGCCTGACGGAAAATATATGCAAGGTCTTCAACCCGTCTTACCATAAAATTGTGTTTTGTAATTGGCAAAGTTACGCCAGTAATGTCAATTTCCTGAAAAGTGTCTTTTCCAAGCAAAGGAGTTCCAACGTTACAGGTAATAGCAACCATCGGAACAGAATCCATGTAAGCAGTTGCAATTCCAGTTACAAGGTTTGTAGCTCCAGGACCGCTTGTTGCCATGCAAACTCCAACACGACCTGTAGAACGTGCGTAACCGTCGGCAGCATGGGCAGCAGCCTGTTCATGAGCCGTTAAAATATGGGTAAGGCGGTCAGAATTTTTGTAAAGAGCATCATAAATATTTAAGATATTTCCACCAGGATAACCAAAGACAGTGTCTACCCCCTGCTCAATCAAACACTCAATAACAATTTGAGAACCATTAATTTTCATTTTGCTTCCTAGACCAATTATTATAATTTTTTATTTTAATGATTTTGAGAACCTTGCACAACATCAACATAATCTGCAATTTGCGCACACTCTACACCTAAACCTGTAATTTTCGTATAATAATCGGACAATGCGTATTCTTCTTTATTCAACTTCTTCAAATATTTTTGAACCAAAAACAGCTGTAGTAAAAAATTTTCCTTCTTCCGCACAACAGCTGGAATTACTTGCAAAATCTTTTCTAGAACACAGTTTTATAGTTGCAACACAACTTCCTGGAATGTTTCTTTTGGACATGAGTGGCAGCGAAAATTTTCAAAAAGCGAATAACGTCCAATACGAAATCATAAAAAGCGACAACGAGGCAGAAATTGCAGATTTTTTATATTCTCTAAACCCCGAAATTGCAATCGCAGCTACATTTTTCGTAACACCATTCGACTGGCTCACTGCGAAAGACGCCCTCGTTGCAGATTTTTTACGGCAAAAAGGAATAAAAACAGTCTGCCACAGCGTAAAAACCGCGCTTACCTGCTTTGATAAATGGCAAACTCATCAAAAACTCCTCCAGCTAAAAATCAATACGCCAAAAGCCTTGTACATAAACCATGCGCTTTTTATAAATGCAGGAAATCGTAAAACCGTAAAAAGCAACGTTTACAAGACAGCCCTCCTCTCAGAAATCAAAAAGCTCAACTTTCCAGTCGTAATAAAAGATACGACAGGTTTTAGCAGTTACGGAATGGACGTTTTAGAGAATTTTTCACAGGTTCACGACTGGTTAAGGTCAAAAAAATTTACCTCTGACAGAATAGTCGAAGAATTTATAAAAGGAGATCAGTTCGGAACCGAAATTGAATCAATTCTTTCAAAATCTATTCAGCCTAAAAAAAACAACGGCTGCTTTTTACATAAAATTTTGCCACCAATGATTTTCAGCGTAAACAAGTATGGAATCACCTCTCCAAAACAGAGCGTAAAACTCGGACCTCTAACAAATTCTGAATACAAAATAGAAGAATTAAATAAAATTCTAAAAAAAATAGCAGAGTCGCTTGATTTTGAAGGAATCACCCAGGTCGACCTTGTATTCGCTCAAAAAAAATGGTTTGTAATCGAAATAAATCCAAGACTTTCGGGAATGACAGCAAGCTATGCGGCAATGCAAAATATAACAATTTTTGAACGGCTCTTAAAGACCGCAGGAATTCAAAACAAAAACGAACAAAAAGAAAATTTCGTCCTAAACATAAAATTCCCGCTTTTAACAGAAGAGGAAATGAATGAGCTTTCTAAAAAAAGCTTTGTAAAACAAGTCTACCAAACAGAAAACCTTGTGGCAAAACAGGAACGCGAAAAAGGCTATTGCGAAGTAATTTTAACTTCTCCAGCAAAAGAAAATCTAAGTCAGGACATAAAAGAACTTGCCGAAGTTCTGCCACAAAAAACAGAAAAAGTTTTTTTTGAAAACGCCCTTGAACTTGTTAAAAAAATTTAGGTATTTTCAGTTTTTGTCTGCTCAGAAGCAGCTTCTTCAGCTTCAATTTTTTTTGCAGTTTCGTTCCACGCGTCCTTGTCCATAAACTCTGCGTGAATTTTTCCGTCTTTTTCGCCTACAAAAGTTATTCCGTATTTATCGTAATTTTGAATCAGCCAGTCATCGTAGCCAGTCCAATTATCAAAATCCAAAGTCTGTGTCATATTTTTATTATAAAGAAGATAAAGGTAAAAATCAAAAATGAACTCAAAAAAATCGCAATTTTTAAGACAGTTTTTCGCAAAATAAAAAAATTACAAACAAATCAGTCTGGCTGTCTTTTAAAAAACCTGCCCAAAATATCTTTTGATTCGATTACGTTTATAAAAGCATTTGGATCGACAGTGCGCAGATGCTTTTCCAGGCTTCCGCTTTCCGCCGCTGAAACTACCGTATAAACCATTTTGTGAGTTTTTCCAGAATATTCACCTCTTCCTTCAAAAACAGTAGCACCATGATTCGTTAAATTTTTTATTGTAGCATAAATTTCATCACTTTTGTCAGTGATAATTAAAAGCGTGATTTTTGAATATTTTTTGTAAAGCAAAGTCGTAACCTGACTTGAAGCGTACTGAAAAATTATTGAATAAAGAGCTTTATCCCAGCCAACAAGGATTCCTGCGAAAAAAAGAACGATGCAGTTAAAACCAAAAATAAGATTCCAAGCAGACCGTCCCGTTTTTTCTGAAATATAAATTGCAATAAAATCGGTTCCACCAGAGGAACTTTCCGCAAAAAGGCAGAGAACAACAGAAACCGCATTTAAGATTCCTCCAAAAATCGTGCATAAAAGAATATCGTCAGTAAGATGGAGCCAGTCAAAACTAGAAAGAATATCCGTAAAAAGACCGGAAATAAAAATCATCACCACGCTAAAAAAAGTAAATCGTTTTCCGATGAATTTAAAACCAATCCAAACTGGAATAAGATTAAAAGCATAGACCGTAATCGAATACGGAAGGTGAATATTAAAATATTTTAAGAAAATATTCTGCAAAAGCAAGGTGATCCCCGTCAAACCGCCAGGAAACAAATCAGCAGACTGAACAAAAATGACAATGTTCAGAGCCATCAAAAAACCGCCAAAAGCAACAAGCAAAAAGCGTTTTAAATCGCGAAAAAAAACGGACATCGCCTTACTCCAAAAAAGAAAAAATCCTCATTTAGAAATTTGTTTAGATTTTCTGTTAGAAAGTTGCATTTATTATACATTAAAACACGTTTTTTTACAAATGACAGAAACTCTGTAAAATAAAAAAAGCCGAAAACAGAGAAAAAACTGCTTTCGACTTTCATCCTTTTGATTTTTTATTAAACTTAAATTATTCTTGAATATTTTCGCTCCAAATCTTTTATAAGCTTATATTCAAACGAATCTACAAGGGCAATATAAGAAGCTTCGATTACGTCGCTTGCAACGCCCATCGTGCTCCATGAATTTTCTCCGTCGCTAGATTCAATAAGAACGCGAACAGCGCTTGCAGTTGCTTCTTTTCCATCAAGCACACGAACCTTGTAGTCGGTAAGATGAATTTTTGCCACAGCTGGATAAAACTGAACCAAGGCTTTTCGCAAAGCAGTATCCATTGCATTTACAGGTCCGTCACCTTCTCCAGCAGTAATTACTGCAGTACTTTCAACATCAAGTTTTACCTGGGCAAAAGCGCTCTGATCGTCAGAAAACCTCGGAAATTCACCGCTTGTTTTATAATAATGGAGATTAAAGAACGGCTGATATTTTCCCATTGCTTTCCGCACAAGAATTTCAAAACTTGCATCGGCACCTTCAAACTGATAGCCTTCGTGCTCAAGGTCTTTAACACGTTTTACGATTTCGGCAACAACAGGACTATTTTTTGTAAGTGATTTGTCAAATTTCTGCACTTTTTCAACAATCATGCTCTTTCCGGCAACTTCACTCATCAAGAAAACCCTCTCGTTTCCGACAGTTTCTGGCTCAATATGTTCGTATGCAAAAGGATTTTTTATAACTGCGTCAATATGCATTCCTGCTTTATGAGCAAAAGCGCTCGAACCTACAAAAGGCATTCCTGGTTCAAGAGCAATATTTGTAATTTCTGCAATTCTCTTACAAATTGGAGTCAAAAGCTTCATATTTTCCGGAGGAACACATTCAAATCCAAGTTTTAACTGCAAATCGGCAATAATCGTAGAAAGATTTGCATTACCAGTCCGCTCTCCAAATCCAAGAAGAACTCCCTGAACATGAGAAGCGCCGGTTTCAACAGCAATCAAAGAATTTGCAACAGCAAGTCCGCAGTCATTGTGAGTATGAATTCCCACCTCAACCTTTGAGCCAAAACGACTTACTACGGCTTCAACCGCATTTTTACATTCTGACGGCATTGCGCCACCTTTTGTTTCGCAGAGTGAAAGACAAACGGCTCCGCCTTCAACAGCAGCTTCAAGCGATTTTAATGCATATTCTGGATTTACCTTGTAACCAGTAAAAAAATGTTCGGCATCAAAAATTACTTTTTTGTCTTTTGATTTTAAATACGCAACTGTATCCCGAATCATCTCTATATTTTCGTCAAGAGTTGCATGAAGAATATCGGTCACCTGAAAATCCCAAGTTTTTCCAAAAATGCAGACATATTCCGTATCGGCAGATAAAAGGCTCTGCAAATTAACATCTTCTGCACAAGACAAATCCCTGCGTCTTGTAGAACCAAAAGCTACGATTTTAGAATTTTTAAGCTGCAATTTTTTTGCTTCTATAAAAAACTCCATATCTTTAGGATTGCTTCCAGGATTTCCAGCTTCAATAAAAGTTACTCCGAGTTCATCCAAAGCCAAGACAATGTTTATCTTATCCTGAACCGAATAACTTATACCTTCTCCCTGCGAACCATCACGCAATGTTGAATCTAAAATCGAAATCTTTTTTTTATCTGTCATAACGCTATTATGCAAAAAAAATCCTGATTCTTCAAGAACCAGGATTTCAAAGTTTTTCAACATTTTTGGCACAAAACAAGTGCGCTTATTTTACAGCCGCACCAATACGCTCAAGAACCTTCTTACGGTCAAGCGGTTTTACAATATAGTTTTTTGCTCCAAGCAAAAGAGATTTTTTTACAAGTTCCTCTTTTCCAAGAGCCGAAACCATTACAACCTTTGCGTTTTTATCAAAAGCCATAATCTGTTCCAAGGCTGTAATACCGTCCATACGTGGCATTGTAATATCCATTGTAACAAGATCTACGTTTGGACAAAGTTCCTTATACTTATCAACACCGTCTTTTCCATCAACAGCAGTAGCTACGATTTCATAACCTTCAGATGTAAGAATCTGTCCAAGCTGTTTTGCAACGAAGATTGAGTCGTCAACGATAAGCACACGAATTTTTGTACCGTCAACTCTTACGCCTTCTGGCGGACGCTCATTGATTGATGGGAAATCCTGTTTAGTTTTCATGTTGCTGCCTCCTCAATTCTACATACGTTCGCGAATTGCAACGTTAATTTCTACTTTGCCACATTCTGTAATAAGAGGAACAATCAGCGCTTCAACACTGTCTGTCTGTCCACCCAATGCAGCAATTTCCATTTTTTCTCCAGCAAAGAGAGCTGGAGGTGTCAAGTCGAACTTAAATCCCAATTCATGAAGTTTTGTTACTGCCTGGGCAGTAATAAGGTTTGCAAGTTCGCTGATTGTAGCCTTTGCCAAATCATCAAAAGTAGCAAGTGTTTCTCCGTTCATTTTTGAAGCGATGTTCAATGCTGTTTCGTAAGACATATCAAACAGAACACGTCCTTCAACATCTCCAGCAAGACCGACCAAAGCGGCAACTCCCATAACTGGCATTGCGGTCGACTTCAAATATAAGTCACCGCGTTTTACATCTGCACCACCAAGAACTTCTTTTAAAATCTGAAATGAAGTTTCAACGAATGGGTTGATATATTCTACTCTCATAAAATTCTCCCAATTTTATTTATTTTGTAAAAAAGGTTACAGTTCCGTCTTTATGAGCAAGCCACTTGCCCACTCCCTCCAGAGTTTCGTTTTGACCAAGAATAATAACGCCATTGCCCTTAAGCTTTTCATCAAAATCAGTTTCGAGAACTTTTTGAGAAGCCAATGGCAAGAATGAAATCAAATCCCTAGCAAATATAATATCACATACAGGCAAAGAATTTGTATTTGCACAGTCATGATACTCAAACATAATACTATTTTTTATATCAGTTGTAAAAGTGAAATCAGAATTAGCCTTGTTCGTAAGATAAGGAGCATACCAACCGTTTGCGATTTCGGCAGGAACGCTGATTAACGGAGCATTTGAAACATTGAGTAAATCAATATCATGCGCATAAATTCTAATCTTAGCTTCTGGATAGCGCTTTTTTAAGATGCAGGCAAGCGAATAAGTTTCCATTCCTTTTCCACAGCCAGGATTCCAAACAGTAATCTGTTTTGCAGCATTGTCTGGTAAAACCTTAAAAATTGAATCGGCATATTCTTTTGTCCACCAAGTACCTGAACAAGGAGAATAAAAACTTTTTAAGAAAGCATCCGCATCTTCCGCTGTAGAAAGTTGAATTTTATCCTGAGAGCGTTCTTTCTGCCATGCATCAAAACGAGCTTTAAGCCAAGGTTCGTTTATAGCAGAAGCCGTAAATTTTCTCATCTGAGATAAAGATTCAGCAATAAACTTAAGTTCATCGCCAGAGTGCTTTTCAACCTTAGATTCTGCCACAGAAACAGAAGTTTTTTGGTTTTCGGAATTTACAAATTCTTTTTCTGCAGAAGATTTTACGGCAACTTTTGCGTTGTGCGCCATATTAACACGGACATTTTCCTCTTCGATTGCCTGAGCTTCTGTCTTAGAACCAAAAATTCTTTCTATATCAAGAAGAATATAAAGTCTGTTGTTTACTTCAACAACTCCCTGAATGTATTTTATGTTTATATCGCCAAAAAGAGGATGAGGTGGCTGAATTGTTGCTTTTTGAATTCCGACAACTTTGTCAATTACATCTACAACAATTCCAAATGTCTGCTCGCCAATCGAACAGATAAGCATATTTTCCAAAGAATCTTCTTTTCTTTCAGGAACTTCGATATTGAAAAAAAGCCTCAAATCGACAATAGGAATAATATCGCCACGAAGATTGTAAACTCCAAGAACAAAAGGCAATGTATTCGGCACATAGGTAAAACGTCCAGCCTTTGCAATTTCCTTTATTTTCATAATATCAATTGCATAGTCTTTTCCAGCGAGCGAAAAAGTTACCATTTTATAGTCAATCTGAGCAAGTTTTTCTTTTCTTTCTGCAGATTCCCGTTCTGCTTCAGGCACAATACTTGCATAAGCGCCAAGATTCTGGGCAAGAGCAGTATTGATATTTTTTGTTTCTGTCTGATTCTGAATATTTTCGTTAGCCATGATAAACCTCTTTTGCCTTATTCAATAGCCCCATATTCAGAGCGGGCTTCAATTTCCTGACGCACTCCAAGCTCAAGAAGCTGGCTTACATCGATAATAAGAGAAACAGAACCATCACCAAGAATAGAAGCGCCTGCAATTCCCGGAGACTGCGTAAACTGATCACGCAAAGGTTTTATAACCACATCTTCTTCACCAATCAAGGCGTCAACCATAATACCGATTTTTTTGTCTTGAGTACCAACAATTACAACAAAACAATATTCACCATCTTCGGTATTGCGGATGTTAAAGAGCCTGCTAAGACGAAGAACAGAAATTACTTCGTTGCGGACATTCAAAACCTCATAATTGTCGATTGTATTAATTTCGCCACGTTTAATGCGATGGCTTTCAATAACGGATGCAATAGGAATTGAATAAACTTCTCTTCCAACACGCACAAGAAGACCTTGAATAATCGCAAGTGTAAGCGGAAGTCTGATTGAGAATTTTGAACCGCGACCTTTTTCTGTTGTTACGTTTACAGTTCCATTCAATTTATCGATCATTGTCTTTACAACATCAAGACCTACGCCACGACCAGAAACATTTGTAATTTTGTCTGCTGTCGAAAACCCTGGCAAAAATATAAGATTCGCAGCTTCTTGTTCCGAAAGAACTTTATTTGGATGAATAAGTCCTTTTTCTACGGCCTTTTTCCGTACTTTTTCCGCATCGATTCCGCTGCCGTCATCAACAATATCGATGATGATCATGTTTCCTTCGTTCGCAGCTTTTAACAGAACAGTACCAGTTTCGCTCTTTCCTAAAGCCTTTCGCTCTTCTGGAGATTCTATTCCGTGGTCAACAGAATTACGAACACAGTGCATGATAGGATCCATAAGATCGTCAATAACAGTCTTGTCCAGTTCTGTTTCTTCACCTTCAATCTGAAGGTTTACTTTTTTACCTAGATCCTTCTGCAAATCGCGAACAACGCGAGGAAAACGGTCAAAAATCTGACTGATAGGAACCATTCGGATTTTCATTACGCCTTCCTGCAATTCTCCAGCAATACGTCCAAGATTTTGGGTTGCAGAATGGAACTTTGTATTTAAATCCTTAAACTTAGCTTCAAAAGAAGCAAAATATTCAGGAATTTCACCATATTCCTGCATGATATTATTTCTTATGTCTTTTACAGGAACTCCGTTTTGAATTTCTTCCAGATACTGCGGAAGTTGTTCAAACATTTTGCGGATCTTTTCTCTGAATGCAGAATCAAGAGTCTGGAACTGAACAAGCATATCCGACTGCTGTTGTGCGCTTTGGTTAAACGAAGCCTTTGTAATTACGGTTTCAGAAACAAGATTCATTAAAGTATCAATGCGCTTAGAATCAACACGCAAAATTGAACTCTGCTGAGCATGTCCTGAAGCAGGAGCCGCTTTTGTTGAAGGAGAGGCCTTTGCTGGTTGAACAGGAGAATTTTCCGCCATCTGCACTGAAGAAACCTTTTCTTCTTGTTTTGGAGTTTCTGCCGCAGGCTGAACTTGAGCAGTTTTTTCTTCTTTTTGTCCTAGTTGTACAGACGATTCTTTTGCAACTGCATTTTCAAGGCACTGAGCATCAACGCTCAAAGTTACATCATCGAGAAAAGCAATATCCTCGAGCTGCTCCTGTGAATTTGAAGATGCAACATAATAAATAACGTCTTTATGGAATTCATCCTCATAAAGCGCTTCAAAGTCAGGAACAGTCTTTAAAACAGTACCGCAGGCTTTTAAAGCTGCAAAAACCTGAATTCCGCCTACGCTATTCATAGGATTATTTTCATCGAAAACAACACTTATCGACCAAAGTTTCTGACCTGGCTGGCAACTCTGTTTTAGTTCAAGCAATTCAAATTCTGACATATCAACAATTTTTGAAACAGAATCCGACGCCACAGGAACACTCTGAACAGGCGCTGACACAGTTTTTGGAGCCAGTGAAGACTTTTTGCCCTTTCCAGGCTTTTCAGGAATAAACGATTTTATTTTATTTGAAATTTCTTCTACACTTTCGGCATAAACAGAACCATTCTGGCGAGCTTCAAGCATAGCTTTTATAATATCAAGAGAATTTAGAAGAGTATCTACAACATCTTCCGTAACCTGCACACGGTCTGAACGAACTTCATCAAGAAGGTCTTCCATTTTGTGAGCAAATGTAGAAATTTCTGTAAATTCAACTGTCGCAGAATTACCCTTTAATGTATGTGCTGCACGGAAAATTTCATCTATAGCATCATGATTTGCCGGATCATTCTCGATTGCAAGAATATTGCTCTCAAGATTGTCAACCATGAGTTCAGCTTCAGAAAAATAATCTTTTAGCAGTTCTTCGTTGTTAGCGTCAAGAAAATCACTCATAACTAATATTTTAACCTTTAACATCTCAAAGTCAAGCAATAAAATTTTATTAACAAGATGTTTTATAAAATAAAAAATGAATAAAGCCACATATTTTTCTGAGGATAATTTTCGTTTTTTATTAAAGTTCAAACTTTTTTATGCCGATAAGAAAAGGTACGATTATAACTGACGGAGAAAAAGCTATGAAAATGATAAAAAAACTGTCATCAACTGCTATCGCCTTTATTTTTACATTGACAGCGCTCTCTGCTGCCGCTTCATTCAACGGTTACGGAGGTTTGAAGGGCGACTTAAAATCAAAGGAAGATTCCGAATTTTTCGATCCGATAATGAATTTGACAGGATTTTTCCAGGGACAGTTCAATTTTTCAGAAAATTTATTTTTCAACACCGAAATGAGCATTTCGACAGACGACGTAATCGACACAAAACTGACTGAAGACACCCGTGCAGTCTTTTGCTTTGATGAGCTTTCGCTTACATACGTAAAAAATTTTTTAGGAGCAACCCAGTTTTTCAGCATTTTTAAAGGAACATACACTACTTTAGGCGCAAATCAGTTTTTATCGCAGCAATTTGGAATTTCGGCGATCAACAGTTTTATTACAGACAGTTTTTACGGCAACAAGTGCGCTTCTCCATATTCAATAAACGGTTTCGGACTTTCGTATTCAATCCGGCTGAACTCAAGACCGATGGCATTTGCCGGATATTTTTACAAAAACAACGACAATCCAGACAGCCTGAGACAGTTCAACCTCGATTTTCGTTTTGCAACCGTACGCAAATACCTTACATTGGACTTTTTAGGAGGAATCGGTCTTCCTTCAAAAAACAAAGACAAAAACGATAACGACGTAATTCTTCTTGTCGACGAAGTTTATCTTCATTCAGGAATGAATCTTCTTATCGGAAATTACTACACAAGCTCGCTTTTCCTTCAGGCAGGATTTTCTTCGCTTCCTGTAAAAAAGAGCAATGGAAAGATTGAAATTTCTGACGAACAGATTTTTTTACTGGTTGAACCGCGGTTTCATTTAAAAAATTCGCAGTTGCACATTTCTTTCTTTAATATTCCTGCTGGTCAAAACGAAAAAATGGAATTTGCGGACGGAAATTTGGGATTCAACGTAAATATTTTTACAGAAAACTTTTTTATCCGCAACAAAAACATAAAATTCGGATTCAGCACGTCGTTTAGCTACGAAGAACGATATTTAAAAGATTTGCCAAACCTAAAAGATTTTTACAAAGATACCTGTTCTGTAAAAACAAGCCCTTACCTTGTGATTCCTGTTCTCACTGGAGATTTAAGCCTCATGTTCCAGGCGAAATTAAGCGAGTTTCCAGCAGGCAAATGGAAACAAAACATAAACTTTACTTTAGGCTATAAGTCTTATTTTTAAAAACGAACTAAACAATGCACCTTCCAAAACTTAACTTTATCCGTTCAATTTTTAAGGTGCATTTTTAGTTTTAAAGTCTTTGTTTTAGAGTTTTAAAAGCGAAAGTCTTTTGCAGGCTTCTTCAATATCCGCACGATGTCCAAAAGAACTAAATCTTATAAAACTTTCTCCAGCAGGTCCAAAGCCAGAGCCTGGAGTCGTTACAACGTGACATTCATCCAAAATTTTATCAAAAACATCCCAGCTTGCTTTTCCCGGGAATTTTGCCCAGACATAAGGACCATTTCCTGTAAAATAAGCAACAACGCCAGAAGATTTGAAATTTTCTCCTTCGAGAACATTTTTTATAAGACGTCCGTTTTCCAAATAATAGTCAACCTGTGTAGTCATATCTTTTAAGCCCTGTTCGTCGAGAGCAGCAAGACCACCAGCCTGAGCAATGTTGGAAGCGCCGTTAAAAAGAGTTGTCATTACGCGGTTCCAGTCTCTGTTCACGCTTGAACCGTCTTCAAATTTCAACTCGTTTGGAACAACAGACCAGCCTAGGCGAACTCCTGTAAAACCAGCAGGTTTTGAAAAAGAATTTACTTCAATTGCACAAGTTTTAGCGCCAGGAATTTCGTAAATTGTTTTTGGAAGATTTTTATCGCGGATAAAAGCAAAATATGCGGCATCATAAATAATGATGCATCCGTTTTCGTTCGCAAAATCAACAAGTGTTTTAAGTTGCTCTTTTGTTGCAGTAGCACCAGTCGGATTATTTGGAGAACAAAAATAAATTAGAGTGTTTTTGTCAATTTTAGAAAGATCGGGAAAAAAATCGTTTTCTGGCGTACATGGTAGATAAGAAATTCCTTCGTAACCATTTCCGCTATTTTTTCCGGCAGCACCAGCGACAACCGAACCGTCAACATAAACAGGATAAGCAGGGTCTTGAACGGCAACTTTTACTTTTGAGCCAAACAAAGTTTGAATGCGTGCAATATCACATTTTGCACCGTCAGAAATAAAAATTTCACCTGCATCTGCCATTTTTGGATAAAAAACTTCTGCAATTTTTGAGCGAAGAGCAGAATTTCCCTGTTCATCTCCATAACCGGAATATCCTTCAGAAGTTGAAAGAGCAAGAGCATAATCAGACATTGCCTTTGCAATATGCGGAGAAAGAGGCTCTGTTGTATTTCCAATTCCAAGACTGATAATTTTAGCATCTGGATGACCAGCCGCATATTCACGGCGACGACGAGCTACCTCTGGAAAAAGATAGCCTGCTGTAAGATTTGAAAAACCTGTATTTCTTTTAATCATAATAAAATAATTTTAGCGAAGGAACATTCTAATTTCAAGCCAAACAAAATTCCTGTAAAATGTTTGAATTGTATAATTTCCCCAAAAAAACACAGGCTTTGTAAATTTTTAGCCGTTTGAATAACCTTCAGGCCCCTTTACATCTGAAAGGTCTGGTTTTTCGTATTTTCCGCGCCGTACAAATCCTTCATAGTAATAAAAAACTACGCTTTTTACGTTTGCACGAACTTCATCTTTTTCGTCGCGGACAAAAATTTTTACACCAGCATAGACAGTTCCAGAAGCATAGACTTTTCCAATGTTTTTTAACTCGCGAAGATGCGCCAAAATCGTTTCGATTTCTTTGTTGAACTCATCGTTTTCGTTAGTAAGTTCATTTTTGCGGAGTTTATAGCTCTTTAAATTTTCTTCTTTTTCAGCTGGCAAAACCCTGCGGACTTTTTTTGTATTTTCCAATGTTTGAATATTCAATTCAAGCTCATCGATTTCTTTTACAGTTTTTTCCTGCATTTCGCGCAAATCTTCAAGACGATGTTTTGCACGTGGATCGATTCCAACTTCGATTACGGTTTCTGTACCGCCACCAGCAGAACCGATGTTTTTTGCGAGAACGGTTTCTGTTGCAAAAAGATGTCCGCCTGTAATCTGAGCGCGCTTTCCTTGAAGAATAATTCTATGCTGAGCTGAAACTTCGCAGTTCATCAACGAATCCTGAACGATTACGTTTTCTTCAACCTGAACTTTTGAATTCTGTACGAATTTTGCCCAAAGCGAACCGCCACTCAAAATTTCACATTCATCTCTGCCAACAATTCCCTGGCTTACAATAATATCGCCGTCGCTTTCGAGCCTGCTTGCTCCGACAGCACCGTTTACTTCGATATTTCCACTCGCCTTTACATTGTAACCGTCTTCTACGTTTCCGTTTACAATTACAGTTCCGAGGAATGTTACATTTCCAGACTTGATGTTTACACCGTCGATTTCCATAATCGGCTCGACGTTAATCTTATCGTTAATAAGCAGAACCTGTCCGTTGCAGGCTGCAAGAATGGTTCTTCCGTCCGAATCCAGTGTAACATTTTTTCCAAGCGGAAAATTGATGTCTTTTCCGTTTTTTGCTTCAAGATAGCGGCCATAAAGTGTCTTTCCAGCTTTTCCGCGCTCAGGAAGCATTTTTTGCGCAAGTGGCTGACCTTCGACAACGTTTTGAATAAGATTGAGTTCCTTGAAATCAACTTGACCGTTTGCAGCCTCTTTTGCACGGATTTTTGAACGGTCAGTTTCAAAGTTATAGGCAATATATGCATCGCGTCCGTCAACTGGCAATACGGCTTCCGCAACGACAACAGGAACATTGTAAGTCGGTCTGTCAACGAGTGCGGAGATTTTTTCATCGGAAATTCCAGCAACAACGCCCTGCCCTTTTAATGCGGTTTTTATCTGCTCTTCACTGACATCAGCTCCGCCCAAAGCAGGAGGAGTAATCGTACAAGTTGCCTTTAACTCGTCTTTTGTAATATCAATAACGTAAATCGCATCTCCAGCAGGATTTCTTGAATAATGACCAACAGGCTCGTAAATTCCACCTGTTCCTTTTTCTGTATATTTTTTTACGATTTTTTCATCAAAATCTACAGTATCAGAGCGTTTTATATCGTTTATAACATCCGAAAGACTGATACTTTTTCCCTCTCCGACTGGAAGATTTACTTTCAGACAAATCTCTGTTCCAAAACGATGAACAAAATACTCTCCATCCTTGTCAAAATTCTGAATTTCTTCGTCCATGTCCATAAAACTGGCATTCTGAAAATCCTTAATTTTTTCGCTTTTAGATACCGCTTCCGCATTTTGATAAACAGTTATAAACCAAGGACGTTTTGCAATTCCAAAAAATCCGTCAAACCCTTTCTCTTTTATTTCGTATTCAAGATTCGCAACTTTTGTATTCAGTTGAACAGCTGCATCTGCAAGCGCTTCATCAAGAGTATCAGCGTGAACTTCTACGCTTTTTATGCTCTGATCCTTTTTTTGAAGTTCTGCAAGGTCTGAGCGGATTTTTTCAAGAGTAACCATAAATTTCAGGTCCTTAAATTAGATGATTCCTTTACGGAAATTAGTCAATTTCGCCTTTAATCGCAAATTTGCCTTTGTATGCAACTGAGAAATTCTCGATTCGCTTACCTCAAGAACCTGTCCAATTTCCTTAAAAGTCAAATCCTCATGATAGTAAAGAACTATTACCATTTTTTCTTTTTCTGGAAGTTCGTTTATGGCCTGCACAATAACTTTTCTGATTTCTTCGCGTTCAACCTGAACATCGGGATTTAGGCTTGCAGGAGATTCAATTGTATCACCAATTGAAAGATGATCGCTATCGTCTCCAGAACTCCAGACATCGTTTAAGGAAACAATGCTTGACGCGCTGACTTTCATTATAGTCTGATGATATTCGTCCTCAGAAAGATTCAGTTGCTGTGCAATTTCTGCATCTGTTGCAGTACGACCGAGTTTTGATTCAAGTTCGCTGATTGTATCTTCAATTTCGCGGGACTTTTGACGTACAGAGCGCGGAACCCAGTCAAGTTGACGCATTTCATCAAAAATTGCACCGCGAATTCTCGTAACAGCATAAGTCTTAAATTTTACACCCTTTTCCAAATCATATTTACTGATTGCATCAAGAAGTCCAAACTGACCAAAGCCAACAAGGTCATCAAATTCCATGCTTGCAGGAAGACCTACAGAAACTTTTCCAGCGACATATTTCACCAACGGCATATACTGTCGAATCAGTCTATCGCGTAGTTGAGAAGATTTTGTTTTTTTATACTCAGCCCAAAGTTTATCTTCATCGCTGTTGTTGATTATCAACGTCTGCTCTGTACCCATAGCTTCCTGTCTCTTTTTTTAATTTATTTGTCTTTTTCAAGCAGAGTCCGAACAGCCTGCGCCATTACATCTGCATTTTGTGAACCGCTTTCTGTTCCGCCAGAAAAAACAGTTCCGCCAAAACCATTTCTACCAGAAGAAGCAAAATCACTGTCATTTATTATATCACCAGATGAATTATTTTTCACGTCATCTGATAAATCTTCAATTTCCGGCAGTTCATCAATATTTTCAATAGAAGAACCATCGGCAAATGCGTTTACCTTATTTTCAGAATCGCCCACATTAGAAGGAATATCTTTTTTTAAAATTGAATTTTCCGAGGAATTTTGTGGAGCAGAATTGGCTTTTCCGAGATTTTCAAGTCCTGCAGAAACAAATTCAGCCTTTTGACTTTCTTTTTTTACTTCAGAAGCAGAATTTTTTATTTCCGAAGAAGGCTTCTCTTCCACCAAGGATTTTTCATCCGAAGAATCTTGTTTTTTTTCTTCCTGCTGAATTTTTTTTGAATCGTTTCCAGAAAGACCAGGACGGTTATTTTCTACAAAAAATTTCGGACTGGATTCATCATCTTCAAGACCTTCGTCAGTAATCACGATATTTACATTGTCACCAGTTTTCTGTTGCTTAGACTGCGGAGAATCAGGTTCAAAAGAAACGCCTTTTGAATCATCTGCCAAAAATTTGGAGAAAAGGAAGGAAATTGCAAACGAAAGAACTGAAAAAACTGCTGCAAAAATCAGCGACCTGAGCAAAATAGCCGGAACTGGATTTTTTGCAATCATTCCAGTAAGAAATGACAAAACAAAACCGCAAACGGCTACAAAACCGATGATTTTTTTGTTCATCATTACCTCCTCCCTTATAAAAGATTAAGACAAAAATTGCACAAGGTCAAGATTTTAAACTTTTTGTTAATTCCTGCAAGATTTTTTTTCATCAACTGCTGGACTTATTTTTTCCTAAGAAACTTCTTAAGAAAACTCGAGACGCCGTCGCTTGTACCAAGATCTGTTTTTTCAATGCGACCGACAATGTGTTTTATACACTGGGCCGGTTTTGAAGTTGGATTTACAATCATAAACGGTTTTTGGCGGATTACAGACGCAGAAACAACCGAATCATCATAAACAAAGCCGATGTAATCAACCTTGTAATTCAAAAACTGTCCGACAATTGTAATTATTCTGTCAGAAATTTTCTTTCCTTCTTCTGCGGAGTGAACCCTATTTACCAAAAGTTTTATATTTATATTTCTTTCGCCAAGTTCCGTAGTGATAATTTTTATCATTCCATAAGCGTCGGTGATTGCCGTAGGTTCAGGAGTTGTGACAACATAAACTTCGTCTGCCGCTGCAACAAACTGCAAAACGTTATTGGCAATTCCAGCTCCTGTATCAATTATGATAATATCCGCATTTCCAAGCTGGGCAAATTGCTTTGCAAAATAATCAAGTTCTTCAACAGAAAGATTTGCGATTTTTGAAAAACCGTTTGCTCCGGCAATAAATTTAATTCCAACTTCCGTATCGAGAATTATTTCCGACATTGTTTTCTGACGGTTTATAACCTGCATAAGATTATACTGAGGAACAACATTCAAGAGAACGTTTACGTTTGCCATGCCAAGGTCACCGTCAATAAGAATAACTTTCTTTCCAAGCTGGGCATAGGCAATCGCCATATTGACAGCCATATTTGTTTTTCCAACGCCGCCTTTTCCGCTCGTAATGGCAATAATTCGAGTTTTGTGAGATGATGATTCATCCTTTTTCTGTGTTGATGAAGGCGTGTTTCCCATCAATTCACGCAATTCTTCAGCCTGGTCTTCCATAATTATTCATCCTCCGGAAACATGTCATCAATATAAACTTTACTAACCGTAAAATCTGAAAGTCTGTATAAAAACTCTCTGACAGAAGCTTTTTTTATGTCATTCGGAACTTTCTGACCGTCCGTTATATAAGCGATTGTCTTGTTTGATTCGTACAAAACGCTCAGAACATTTCCATACGAAGTCGTTTCGTCACATTTTGTGATTATAACTGAATTGAAATTAAAAAGTGAAAAATTTTCAATTGTTTTCTTTAAATCCCGCGCCTTTGTCGAAGCCGCAACAACCAGATAAGTATCCAGAGAAAATCCCTGAAGATTTAAAATATTCCGCATTTTTGCAATATTATCGTAGTCGTTCGGGCTAAATCCTGAAGTGTCAATAAAAATATAGTCCGTGCTGTCCTTGCATTCCTGAATTATATCATTTAAATCAACAGGAGATTCCGCCTTGTCAACGCGAACATGCATAAGTTCACCGAATTTGCGCAATTGAGCTTCTGCTCCAACACGGGTATGGTCAATCGTAATAAGACGCACATTCGGCAAAGGCTCGCCCTTCTTTTTTGCATCGAGAATGAGTTTTGCCGCCATTTTGCTGATTGTCGTTGTTTTTCCAAGACCAGTCGGTCCGACAAGGACAATTATATGAGGAATTTTGTAATAAACTTCCGGAGCAACTTTTATCGACCGGCCGATCCAGCCGACCACTTTTTCCTGAATCTGCTCAAAATCATTTAAATCTTCAAGAGTCGATTCATTTTTCAACTTAGAAGAAATCATATTTATAAACGCGTGAGTAAATTCGTTGTCTTCGAGCAGTTTTTCAATTTTTACGATTGAGGGATGTTTTTTTTCGACAGAAGTAATTTTCAAATCTTCAATCTGACTATTCATCTGCGCCATCATGCCTGTAAGTTCGTTGTATTGCTTTACGACAAGTTTTGAATAATCCATTTTTGAATTTTTTATAATGCTTTCTTTTGCAGTCGAAAAATCTTCCTGCTCAGAATGTCCCCTGTCTTTTACGACAAAAGAAACTTTTATGCAATTTTTTTTCTGAAAAAAACCAAGAAATCCGCCCTGAAGGACTGTCTGCTGGTCAATAATCCGATAGTTGTTTCCGTATTCCTGCCAAAGTCTATTTCTTATTTCATCGACAGATTTTCCAGTCATTGTCAAAGTTGTCGGTGTGTATTCGCTGCTATTCACTTATTTCTCCCAAAATTTCAAGATTTACTGAATTCCCAGCTGCAAGAACTTCGTCTACAGAAAGAACTACTACGGTTCCTGGAAAATCTCTTTCAATCAGCTGATAAACAAGTTGCCTGACATCGGGAGTTGGTGCAAGAATTATAGGCAAAATATTTCTGTCCCGTAAAGGTATAATATTTGAACTGACCGCATTTTTGAAATTTCTTGAATCAACTGGATCAAATGCAACTACAGGTGCAGAACCGTCATTCTGTGAAACTATATGGTCTATAATCTTTTGTGCCCATCCCTGGCTCAATTGAATGACACTGAGTTTTTTCTGCTCATCATTAGGATCCACATACTGAAGACAAATCTGAAGTCCAAGCGCCTCACGGACTTTTCCAATCAAAAAGAACGGATTGTGCGGCATGTTTCCGTAGTTTGCAAGCGTTTCCAAAATCGAAACAATATTGCGAATAGACACACGTTCCCGAAGAAGTCCCTGAAGAATTTTTTCGATTTCGCCATAAGTATACTTATATGTATCCATAACTTCTTCAACGACAACAGGATTAGTTTCTTTTATTTTTGTAATTATCGCGCTGACTTCCTGTCTTCCCAAAATTTCAGCGGCATGAGAGCGGATAATTTCGGTCATGTGGGTTGCAATTATCATAGGAGGATCGATTACTGAATAACCGTTTCGTTCGGCTTCCAGACGGCGATCTTCACCAATCCATATTGCTGGTATTCCAAAAGTTGGATCTCTTGTCGGTTCGCCTTTTATCTCTTCGATTACAGAACCTGTATTAAGGCACATGTAATATCCGATTTTTAATTTTCCACGGCCAGCTTCAATTCCACGGATTTTAAAACTGTATTCCTGAGGGTCGAGAGTAAGGTTGTCGATGATTCTGATTCGAGGAACTACAAGACCAAGGTCAATTGCAGCCTCGCGGCGGATTCGCGTAATTCTCTCAAGGAGTTCTGCGCCTTTTTCTTTATTGACCAAATCAAGCAAGGCAACTCCCAGTTCAAGGCAGAGAGGATCGAGGGGAACAACAGGACTGAGCTCTTCAGAATTTTGAGAAGATTGAGCTCCTGCTTTTTTTGCCGCTTCTTCTTCCAGTTTTTTTGCAAAAGAAAGCTTTTCCTGTTTCTGCATTTTATAGCCAAAAAAGATAAGCAAAGCGCCCATGCCGATAAGAATAACGACAAGAAGAGGCGTTGTGTGAAAAACAATAGCCATTGCAGCAAGAATTCCGCCTGAAATCATATAGACAGAACTGCTTATATTAAACTGCTTTTTAATTTCTTCTCCTAAAACTTCGTCAGAATTACCACCAGTTACAAGAATACCAGTCGCAACAGAAATCAAAAGAGACGGAAGCTGGCTCAAAAGACCGTCGCCAATAGTAAGCTGAGGAAAAGTTGCAATCGCTGAGCTAAAATCCATACCCTTTTTTATCATTGCATAAAGAACGCCACCAACCAAGTTTATCAGCGTAATAAAAATTCCGGCCTTTACGTTTCCGCTTACAAATTTTGAGGAACCGTCCATTGCAGAATAAAAGTCGCATTCACGCTGAATATCCGCTTTTTTCTGCCTTGCCTGTTCGTCCGTAATTGAACCAGAATTCAATTCAGAATCAACAGCAAACATTTTTGAATTCATGGAATCTAGGGCAAAACGAGCCTGAACTTCAGAAACACGCCCAGCTCCCTTTGTAATTACAACAACCTGAATAATGATGATGATTAAAAATATTATAAACCCGATAACAGGCTGACCTTTTGCTACAACGTTTGCAAATGATTTTATCATCGCTCCGTCAAAAGATTTAAAACCAACATGTCCATGAGTAAGGATATAACGGGTTGAACAGACATTGAGTGCAAGACCAAAAACCGTCACAAAAAGAACTACACGGGGAAAAGAAGACAACCTTGAAGCCTTCGGGGTATATAAAACGACAAGAAAGATGATTATGGAAATCGCAATGTTTACAATCATCAAAAAGTCGAGAACTGCTCCGCTTACAGGCATTAACAGCATAAAAACAATAAGGACGCCGGCAAATGCGATAAAAGAATTTGAAATTTTCGTCTGTTTAAAAAAATTGCTTAAACGGTTAGCCACTCCCCACCCCTGGTTGACTTACTACTTTTTTCTATTGAGATAATTTATTTGTGCATAAACGATTGAAATCGCTTTTATATATGTGTCAGGAATTATATCACCAACTTCAACATTTGAATAGAGTGCGCGCGCCAAAGGAACGTTTTCAACCCTCGGAATTCCGTTTTCATCGGCCAAGTCGCGTATCCTTTTTGCAGTCAAATCCGCACCTTTTGCATTGACAATCGGGCGGTCTGTTTTTGCAGCATCATATTTTAAGGCGACTGAATAATGGGTCGGGTTTGTAATTACGACATCGCTTTCCGCAACCGCCTTCGGCAGATTTCTGGTTAAAAGCTCACGCTGAGCCTGCTGAAGTTTTCCTTTTACTTCAGGATCTCCTTCCTCTTCTTTAAATTCCTGCTTTACTTCCTGTTTTGTCATTTTTAAGCGTTCCAAAAATTCACGTTTTTGCATAAAATAATCAGGAATCGAAATTGCAAGAAAAATTATCGAGCAGAAAGCAAGGATCTGAGCCGCGCATTTTCCGATAAGCCCAGAAGCCATTCTTATAGAACTAGTATTTAAAAGTGCAAGAATATCCGCCACATTCATTCTTATAACGATCACAGCCGTTATGATTACAGCAGCAATCTTTACAAGAGATTTTACGATATTCATGGCACCTGCAAGCGAGAATACAGTCTTTTTTAAATACTGACCAATTCGCGGAACAATGTTTGAAAACTTAAATTCAATAGGCTTTAGCGAAAAAATAAAACCCCGGTTTTGAATAAGGTTTCCAGCAATTCCTGCAATAACTCCACAAAAAGCAAGCGGAAGAACCATTTTTGCAAAATTCACTAAAAAAAATACAAAAAACTGTGAAGATTCAATATTAGCATTCGCGCATTTTGTAAAATAATAAACAAGAATTTGCTCACATACTCTCAGATAATGAGGAGCCGCAACAATCAGCGCAACAACGCACATAATCATTACGATTGCGCTCGTAAGTTCCTGGCTTTTTGCAACGCGACCTTCTTCCCGCTCACGCCTTAAACGAGTTTCTGTCGCATCTTCTGTGCGCCCTTCATCTTCTGCTGCAAACCACTGAAGGTCAATTTCATCAAAACTCACTACTAGCCTCCAGAACTTCTAAAAAACGCAAAAAGCGATTCCAAAACAGAAAAACCGCTAGCAAATGACGAAATAAAATAATCGCAAAGACTGCCCATAAGACTCATAATTATAAAAAAAGAAAGCAAAATTAAAACAGGAAAACCTTCAGAAAGGAGGTTCATCTGAGGAGCTGCTTTTCCCAAAATGCCTGTCGTAATAGAAACAAGAAGAAGAATTCCCATAATAGGCAAAGCGATTACAAAAGCGCAAGCAAAAAGTCTTGTGAGCGACGAAAGCAAAAATGTAATTATCTCCTGTCTTCCAGCCGCCATCACGATATTCATAGCATTCATTGTTTGAAAACTCGCAACAAGACCTTTTCCAAAAAGAAGTTGCGCCCAATGCTCCTGCAAAAAAATCAGCATTGCTATTAAATTAAAAAACTGCCCCATAAGAGGATTTTCAACCTGACTCAACGCATCATAAACTTCGGAAGCTGAAAATCCCATCTGAAAAGCAAAAAACTGTCCCGCTGTGCTAAAAGCGCTGAAAATTATGCTTACAAAAAAGCCGGTAATTACACCAATCAGAGCTTCTCCAACAAGAATCAGTATATAATCAATCGAAAAAGCGACATTTTCTGCAATGTACGGAAGATAAATTTTTGTATCTATATGAGGAAAAATCAAATACGCCATATATCCAGTCAAAGCAATCTTTGCAATACGAGAAATTGTCCGCATAGAAAAGAGAGGCATTGTCATAATCAAGGCAAAACACCTGACTGCCACAAGCAAAAAAAAAGGTGCCTGCCATACAATCTGCTCAAGCATATTTTATTTTCCGTTTATTGCGCTAGTTTTGGAATCATATCAAAAAGGTTTAAAGTATATCCGCGCAGAGAAGCAAACATCCAGCCGCCAAGAAGAGCGAGCATTGCAAGAATTACAAGCATTTTAGGAAGAAAAGTCAAAGTCTGTTCCTGAATTGATGTCGTAGCCTGAAAAATTGCAACGATAAGACCGATGATAAGAGCCGCCCCCAAAATCGGAGAAGTCATAATAAAAACCTGGTAAACCGCGTTCCGAACAAGGCCTACTAAAAATCCAATACTCATTTTTTACCTCTCGTTACCAAAATCAATGCTGCAAAACAGAAACAAAAAGCTGCTGAGTCAAAAGCCCCCAGCCATCGACAAGAACAAAAAGCATAAGCTTAAAAGGCATTGAAATCTGGACAGGCGGCAACATCATCATACCCATACTCATAAGAATACTTGCAACCACCATGTCGATTACAATAAATGGAATATAAAGAATAATTCCTATTTTGAAGGCAACTGTAAGTTCATGCAGAATATAAGACGGAACAAGAACATACATCGGAACATCATCAAGTGTTTTTGGAGCATCAAGTTTTGCAATTCCCATAAATGTCTGGATATACGAAGTATCGTTAAACATCTGCGAATACATAAAATTTTTAAGCGGTTTTTCTGCTTCGCGGTAGGCCTGCTCAATTGTCAGCTGACCGTCGCTCAAAGGCTTAAAAGAAGATGAATAAACTTTCTGAAAAACAGGCCACATCACAAAAAGCGTCATAAAAAGCGCAATTCCATTCAAAACAGAAGTCGGTGGAACCTGCTGGAGAGAAAGAGCGCGCTTTATAAAATCAAGGACAATGGAAAATCTCAAAAAACATGTCATCAGAATCAAAATGCTCGGAGCAAGCGAAAGAATCGTAAGCAGAAGCAAAAGCTGAAGATTAAAAGCCAACTGAGTTCCAGTACGCGGCTGAGTGATGTTTATATCGATATTTGGAAAAGTAAGTCCGCGCACAGATTGATTCATCTGTGTAGTTCCCTGTGCAGAGCCAGACGGAAAATTTCTGTTTTGAGAAGCCTGGGAAGCAACTGGCAACACACAAAACGAAAGAAGAAGTCCAAAAAAACAAAGTTTAAAAAGCCATTTTTTTCTAAAATACAGCAACGCTTTTTTCATAAATTTTCCACTTATCACTTATATTATTACTTTTTTGTATAAAATTTAAAACATATTAAGAATTTTCTGAATTAAATTTTTCCATCTGTTTTTTTAGCTCATCTGCGGAATTTGACGAAGAATTTTCGTAAATGCTTGTTTCTGGTTCTTTGCTTGAGCCAGGCATAAAAATATCAAGAATTTCGCGGAACGAGCGTGGCTTTGAAACTTTTTCGTTTTTATCTGCATAAAGATTCATAGCATTGATGAGTTCTTTGTCCTCGATTTTTCCAATTAGGCTGATTTTTTCATCACTTACACCGATTAAAAATGCATTGTCCTGCAAAGTTATTACTTGAACTGATTTTCCTGGACTTAATGTCAAATGGCTTACTTTTCGCAAAAAAGGGTCGTTATCATTTTCTGTTTTTATGCCCTTTTTAAGAAAATGAAAAATTCCCCAGGCGATTCCAACGACAACCGCCAGAGCAAAAATCATTTTTATAAAAAGCCACAAGGTTGAACCTGAACCAGACTGTCTTTCATTTTGCCGCTGAGAAGATGACAGATTAAGCTGAATTTGAGAAGGATCTGTATTTATGCTGAAATTCTGAGTTTGCTGAGCATTTTGAGCCTGAGAATTATCCTGCGCAAAAGTTTTTAAATTTCCCGCAAAAAAAAGAATGGTTGCAAAAAATACAGTAAAGATAATTGATTTTTTCATTTTTCCACCCGTTTTAAATTTTTGCCTATACAGGATAATCCCCTTTATCCCAAGACAAAACTATTAAAAGTAAAATCCCGAAATTGCAATTTTTTAAGGCAATTTCAGATTAAAAAAAAGGGGCGTCAGCCCCCCATTTTAGCGAATATCCGAAACTCTTTCCATTGGAGAGAGAATTTCTGTTACGCGCACACCAAAGTTTTCATCGATTACAACAACTTCACCTTTTGCAATCGGTTTATGGTTTACAAGAATATCAACAGGCTCACCAGCAAGCTTATCAAGCTCAATAATCGTACCTTCGCCCATTCCCAAAATTTCTTTTATCTGTTTTTTAGTACGTCCAAGTTCTACGGTCATTTCCATGAATACATCCATAATAAGACCGATATTTCCCTGTTCTGAAGAAGCACTTCCGCCCATTAAATTCGGGAACTGGATTGACTGAACATTTGGTGTGTTCATTCCGACAACCTGTCCCATTGGCTGCTGCATACCCATACCCATTCCCATATTAGGCATTGCACCCATCGGCTGCTGCATTCCCATGCCCATTCCCATATTAGGCATTGAGCCCATTGGCTGCTGCATTCCCATGCCCATTCCCATATTAGGCATTGCGCCCATCGGCTGCTGCATTCCCATACCCATATTCTGAGTATTTTGAGCTGAAGAAACTGCAACATTGTCAACATTTGCATCAACTCCACCACCGAGAGCCTTTACCATTTCTTCTGCAACACTGCTTGAAACCGCTTCCCAAAGAACGTAATTCTGAGAATCAACAGAATAAGTATATGTAAAGAGACAAAATTTTCCCTGAGGAATCCGAACCATTGCCTTTGGAACATTAACCGCTTCTGGAGGATTTGCCGCAAGTCCAGGAAGTTTTCCATCTTTGCTCAGTTCTGTAATTTCAGTACCAGAATGATTTGAAACAACTTCCGAAATAACAGAAAGAGCCATATCATCAAGTTCTGCCTGCTCTTCTTTATTGATTAAACTTGTCAGTTTCTGAGCAAATTCTGTAGAAAGAATAAAAAGATGGTCGCCCTTCAAGGCAGTTGTAAAATCGGCCATTACAGCAACAACCATTTCCGGAAGTTTTGCGAGCAACTGGTCGCGCTCAAGAATTTCCACCGATGGCGTTTCAACAGAAAATTCACTGCCTGTCATTGAGTTGAGTTTAGTTTTTAATTCATCTTTTATACCGTCAGCAAATTTTTCAAGGACAGAAGTATCAATGTTTACAGAAGAAGAATTTCCTCCTGTAATTCCACCCATGTCCACGCCTGACAGCAATGCATCAATTTCGTCTTGAGAAATAGCACCATCACTCATATGATTCATCTCCTTCTACGGATAATTCTTCAAAATCTTCTGTTTCGCTGTCATCAATTTTTTCAATTATCTGAACAGCCATTTTTTTACCGACAACACCCGGCTGACAATAAAACTTTTTCTTATTGCCGACACTAAGCGAAAGCGGATCACCAACACGAACTGTTGAGAGCCGCACGACATCGCCAACCCGCAACGCTAGAACATCGCGAATCGGCATATTTATTGTTCCAATTTCTGCAACAACATCCATATCAACGTCAGAAAGCTTTTCTTTTAACGTTCCAAGATACTGCGTTGTGGAACTTCTCCGCACAGAACTAAACCAGAACTGCGAGGAAAGTTTTGAAATAATAGGCTCGATGGTAAGATAAGGAATACAGAAGTTCATCATTCCTTCTTCTTCACCGACCTTCGTTTCCAAAGTTACAAGAACGACCATTTCTGACGGAGGAACAATCTGCGCAAACTGAGGGTTGGTTTCAATCTGACCAAGACGAGGACGCAAGTCAATTACCTGAGTCCAGGCTTCACGCATATTCGCAAGGATTCTTACGATGATTCCTTCCATTACGGACTGCTCAATATCCGTCAAATCGCGACTGACTTTTGCGCCCTGTCCTGTACCGCCAAAAAGACGGTCAATCATGCTGAAAGTAATCGCTGGATCAATTTCCAAAACCGCATTTCCCTTTAACGGATCCATATTGATTACAGCCAAAGTTGTCGGAGTTGGAATAGAACGGATAAATTCTTCATAAGTCAGCTGATCTACCGACGCAACATGAACGTGAACCAGCGAACGAAGTTGTGCAGAAAGAGATGTTGTTGTAAGACGCGCAAAAGTTTCGTGCATAATCGAAACCGTTCGAATCTGTTCCTTAGAAAACTTATCCGGACGCTTAAAATCGTATATTTTTATTTTGCGCGTGTCATTTACAGGTTTAAAGTCGGTGTCTTCGCTTTCACCAGAACTTATCGCCTGCAGGAGTTGGTCAATTTCATCTTGTGACAGAACTTCGTTCATGCCTGTTCCACCTTTTTAATCCGCTTTTACTGCTGAATAACATCCAGTTGCATAAAGCGCACATCTTTTATTTTTGAACTGCTTAAAATTGAATCGTTAATAGCATTGCGAATTTCAATTCTAAGCTCTTCCTCATTCTGCGGTCTTAATTCGTCTGCGGATTTTTGCGTAAAATAACGGCGCAAAAAATCTTTTAATTCAACCGTTCTCTGTGTAATTTCTGTCGAAGTCGCCTTATCATCCTTTTTGTAACCCAATACAACTTCTACAATTACAGACGAAGGATTTACATCGCTCGTCTTTGTTCTAGTTACGCCAAGAGAATTATACCAGTCAAGGATTTCTTTTGTTGAACTGTATTCTTCTGTAACAGGAACAAGTGCAGCCTGCGATTGATTTCCACCGACAACTTTCATTGTAATTACAACTACAGTCACAATCAAAATAACCGCAACCAAACCGATTGCAACCCATTTCAGAAGAACAGGAAAAAGACCACCCATTCCCTTCTTTTTTGAAGATGCTGATGAAAGGTCGTCTGAACCGCCAGCATCATCGTTAATATCCAAATCATTATCATCAGCCATAAATTACTCCAATTAAGAAAAACGCTCTGCGCGCTTTCATTGTTTTTTCTAATATCGGATTTTTTTCAACACAACTTAAGGATATAGAAAAAAGTATTTTATCCATTATTCTGTGCCAAAAAAAAACTAAAAATGTCCTTCATCGAGAATTATTATATCTACACGGCGATTGTAGGCCTGACCTTCCCTTGTATCGTTTGAAAATACAGGTCTAGTATCGGCGTAGCCAGCAATCGAAAATTTGCTTTCATCCACTCCAAAATCCGAAAGATAGTGAAGAGTATTCAATGCACGCGCTGCAGAAAGTTCCCAGTTAGACGGATATTTTTCGTTTGAAACAGGATTACTGTCCGTATGTCCTTCAATTCTAAAACGACGTTTTTGAAGTTCAGGTTCCTGAAAAAATTTTGAAAGTTTTAAAAGAATTTCGCGAGTTTCTTCGATATTGAGATCTGCGCTTCCTTCTTCAAAAAAAGCGTCGGAAGCCAGGGTTATTACAAGCCCGCGTTCATCCGAGGAAATTGTTATTTTTGCAGAGTGAATTTCCGGCGCAAAAAGAGAAATGGCCTTTTTCTTAGCAAGACCGAGAGACTTTCCCTTTTCAACAGAAGGAAGGCTGTTTACTGTATTTCCCAAATCCGCAAGACGCCCTGCTGTAAGCGACATTCCGCCAGTTGTCGTAGGATTTTCCATTGATTCTTCCTGAATTGCAAGCGATGCCTGAATCTGAGAAAGAGTCGTCGTGTCTACTTCGGAAGGATCGTAAAGCATAACGAAAAAGCAAAGCATGAGAGTAATCATATCTCCGTAAGTGCCTTGCCAGGCGGTTGAAGGTTTCTGTGGTTCATTACTTTTTTTAGCCATTTTTAACCTAATCCTTCAGAACGTCAGCCTCAATAACTTTTCGAGTTTTCGGGTCCAAATAAGTCAAGAGTTTCATTGCAAGAATACGAGGGTTATCTCCAGCCTGAATTGAAAGAACTCCTTCCAAAACCATTTCGCGTGAACGAAGTTCTGCACTGTTCTGAGAAATGAGCTTTTGAGCCATTGGACCAAAAAGCCAGTTTGCAAGCATAGAACCGTAGAGCGTAGTTACCAAAGCTACGGCCATATTCGGACCGAGAGAAGATTTATCTTCAAGGTTGTTAAGCATACCAATAAGTCCGATTACAGTACCAAGCATACCAAAACCAGGTCCGAAACCAGCCCACTGAGTTACAAGGTTAATACCAACCATGTGTCGCGCTTCCATCTGGTTCATTTCGTTTTCCAGAATCGAGCGAATAACGTTTCCGTCCGTACCGTCTACAACCATTCTAAGACCAGATTTTAAGAACGCATCGTCCAAATCATCAAGACCTTCTTCAAGTGCCAAGATACCTTCACGACGCGCCTTTTCTGAAAGGGCAACCATATTTTGAATCAGATTTTTTTCGCCATAATCAAAAGTCTTAAAACATCGCCCCATTACCTTGAACATTCCAAGAACATTTTTTAGGGAATCACAAAGAAACAGGGAGAAAAAAGAACCGCCGACAGTTACAAAAATCGAAGGAATATCAATGATACCGCCGATTGAACCACCAGAGGTAAGAACGCCTAAAAAGATTACACCTATACCGCCAGCAACGGCAATAAGCGACGCAATATCCATAAAAAGTTTCCTCCCGCAAACCCACCAAACTTTTTTATTTAGGAAAACCTCTAAAATTCATTTTTCAGAGGCAACTCAAAATATCCTAAATTTCCTGAGCGGAGATTCCAAGTCGCCGTCTGTAATCCACAATCCGCTGAATCAATTCTTCAGGCGAATCTTTTACCACGACTTTCTTGCCAGACAAAAAAGTGATGGTGAGGTCGGGAGTTTTTTCCATACTTTCTATCATGTGAGGATTTATCCAGTATATATTCCCATCCAAACGCGTAACCGAAATCATCTTCTTATTTTTACTTCTAATTTATTTATCGTCAAGTAGAAACATAAATTATGCCAACTCGAACAATGTATTTTATAACAAATTCTAAAATAATTCAAAAAAATTTAACGAATTGTTATAAAAAAACTTGCTTTTTTTATTGTTTGTGATAATTTAAATAAAAAGAAAAAAAGGAAATATAAAATGAATTCTAAAATTCTTGTTGTTGAAGACGTTCCAGAAATGGCAGAACTTGCCTCTATGTATCTGAAAAAATCAGGAATGACAGTTGAATCCGTTGGCAGTGCAGAAGAAGCGCTTGAATACATTGGCAAACAAATGCCAGACTTAATCATTTTGGATTTAAATCTTCCAGGAATGAGTGGCTTTGACTTCCTGAAAAAATTCCGTGATGAATATAATTCATCTCTTCCAGTAATTATAGTTTCTGCTCGCGACGCAGACGAAGACATTATAAAAGGACTTGGAAACGGCGCAGATGAGTTTGTTACAAAGCCGTATTCACCAAAAGTTCTTACAGCAAGAGTCGAAGCAATTCTTCGCCGACAGGCAAAAGTTACCGCAGCAGCAGAAGCTTCTTACGAATTTGGTCCATACACTGTTTTGCTTAACAGTTGCGTGCTAAAAAAAGGACCAGAAAAAATTCCTCTCTCTACAAAAGAATATGAAGTTCTCGAATTCTTAATTTCTCACGAAAATGAAGTTTTAGGACCAGAAAAAATCTATAGAGAAGTATGGAAGGCTCAGTACGGAGATATCACAGCCGTTGCAGTCTATGTTCAGCGCTTAAGAAAAAAGATTGAAGAAGATCCTTCTTCTCCAAAATACATAAAAACAGTATTTGGCATGGGCTACAAATTCGAAAAAGGCACAATCTAAATGAAAATAAAACGGCAACTACATATTTTTCTTCTTCTTGTTGTACTTATTCCACTAGTTGCCTTCGCAATGATTCCAATCAACAGGCAACTTGCAATCGAAGGGATTTCTTTTGAAAAAATCATAAGAATTTCTTTTCTTGTTGCCTCGGTGATTGAGCTTGCCTGCATAATTTTTACACTGCATATTTCAAATACAATTTCACGGTCAATAACTTTTCTTCAGCGTTCTACAAAAAGGCTTGCGGACGGACAGGTATCAAAACCTCTGGAAAGACGAAAAAACCACAGAGGAGAAAACGAAATTACTGACTTAATCGGAAACCTCGACAAAATGCGCATAAGCCTTCTCGAAAACGAAGAAAGAAGAAAGCGCTTTATAATGGGAATGAGCCACGATCTGCGCACACCTGTTGCGGTCATAAAAGGCTATCTTGAAGCAATCGACGATGGAGTTGTAAGCGGCAAGGAAGAAATTGAAAATTCTGTAAACATAATCCTAAACAAGACAAATCAGCTCGAAGCCATGCTCAATTCACTGATAAACTTTGTCAAACTTGAGACGACAGAACAGAAAAACAATCTTACACTGCAACCGATTCTTCCTTTACTTCAGGAATTTGCAGAATCATGCAAAAGTTCTGGAACAATCTTTAACAGAAATGTTAAAACAGAGATTCAGGTTTCGCCGAACACGCAGATTATGCTCAACAAAGAACTGGTTTTAAGAGCCTTAGACAATCTTTATTCAAATGCTCAGCGCTACACAAAAGACAAAGGCATAATAATAATCAAGGCAAACGAAACAGAAAGCGAAATTAAAATTTCTGTAGAAGACACAGGCATCGGAATAAACGAAAAAGACATTCAGTTCATTTTTGATATTCTTTACAGGGCTTCAAACAGCCGGAACGAACCTGGCTACGGAATTGGACTTTCTGTCGTAAAAAACATAATCGATTCTCACGGCTGGAAAATCGACGTAAAGTCGCAGGTCGGAGTCGGAACAAATTTTACAATAACGATTCCAAAAACAAGTTCAAAAGCATAAGTCCGCGTTCGTTAAGAGCATAAAAAGTTTTGCCGTCTTTTTTGTAACTGCGGGCAAGCTGTTTTTTAGACCATTCAAAAAAAAGTCCGTCTTTTACGCCGATTCTCTCTTCGAGGCTTTTTCCGAAGCGTTTTTTAAATTCTTCTGAGCACACGCCTTCAAAAAGCCTAAATCCCATCATAAGCCACTCAAATTCCTGGGTCTGCAAATCGATTTTTTCAACCTGACGTATCGATTCCGGAATTTCTGCTTCAGAATTAAAGTTAAGCCAGAAATTTTCATAATTTTTAATAGAACAGGTATTTGTCCAACGTTCTGAAACCTCGCCGTAAACACTGCCACACGCACCGCTTCCACAGCCAATATAATTTTCAAGATGCCAGTAAACTTTGTTGTGAATACTTTCCGCTCCTGTTCTTGCAAAATTGCTTACTTCGTACTGAATAAATCCTTTTTCTTTTAAAATTTTTCTGCCCAAAATCCACATCCGGTCTGTTTTTTGCTGGTTCCATTTTATCTTTCCAGACTCGATTTTTTTATAGAGCGGAGTATTTTCTTCCAAAGTAAGCGAATAAAGAGAAATGTGATCGATTTTTTTGAAGTTAAAAACCGTTTCAAACTGTTTTTTAAAAGAACTGTAAGTCTGGCCCGGAAGACCTGCTATAAAGTCGACAGAAATCTTTTTTTTCCATTTTTTTTGAAGAAGTTCAAGGGAAGAAATTGCTGTCTGAAGCGGACAATGCCTGTTTACGCTGTCCAAAGCCTTTTGATCGAGAGCCTGAATGCCTATTGAAATTCTGTCCACGCCAGCTTTTTGCGCAGAATTCAAAATATCTTCTGTCAAATCCTCAGGATTCATCTCAACTGTGAATTCGTCTGTCGTCTTGTCGGAAACAGCATTTTTTATGCCCGAAACAAGTTCAAAAAGAAGGTTTGCTCCAAGCTGACTCGGAGTCCCGCCTCCAATATAGACGGTTTTCCAGCGCGAAACTGAGTATTTTTTTACGTAAAAGCGAATTTCATTTAAAACAGAACGAACATATTCCTCATCAGGACAAACGCAGGAGGCACGATTTGAAGGAATACTGAAAAAATCGCAGTAGTCGCACTTCTGCCGGCAAAAAGGAACGTGAACATAAAGGGAGATTTCCATTTAAGGTTCCTCAAAACTAAAAAAGCTTTATTTTTGAAAAAGGAAAATAAATTAAAAGCGCCCTGCCCTTAAAGGAAGCCAAAGTTACAGGTCCCCAAAGTCTGGAGTCCGAAGACTCAAGCCGGTTGTCCGCAAGAACAAAATATTCGTTTTCTTTTAAGGTGAACTTGTCCATATTTCCTGCAGTACCAATTCTGCTGTCAGTCTTTGCAGAAATTTCTAGAACAGAGAGAGTATATTTTATCTTTGTAAGTTCAAATTCCGTAAGAAACTGGGACTGACCTTCAGGTTTTATGTAAACAAGATGGTTTGAAATATAAATCGTATCTCCAGGAATACCGACAACACGCCGAAAAGACGGAGACAGTTCGTTTTTGGCAAAAGGAGAATACTGCTGGGCCGTAAAAAAACGGCAGACAGAGTCAACAGATTTTTCAAAAAAAGAATGAACAGGCTCATCTTTCGGACTTACAAGCATAACCTGACCGCGTTCAGGATTCCGCAAAAGAGGGGCAACTTGAACAACGCAATCAGAAGCAATGTCGGGCGACATAGAATCAGATTTTGAAAGAACAGGATAAAAAAGCGCAAGCCGAATTAAATTTATGCTTACAAAGCAGACGAAAACCGAAAGCAGGATTGAAAAAACACGGTGATAAAGCTCCCTTTTCATTCTGTAGGAAACTGAATAAATATCTCGAAACATAAATAAAACATACATCTTTTTATGGCAGGTTGCAAGGTAAACCCATTAAGAATATAATTACTTATATGTCTGAAAACGTAAAAATTATTGCACAAAATAAAAAAGCCCGTTTTGACTATTTTGTCGAAGAAAAATACGAATGTGGAATTGTCCTCGAAGGCACAGAAGTAAAATCTGTAAAAGAAGGAAATGTTTCATTTAACGATTCTTTTGCCGAAATTCAAAATGGTGAATTATGGATGCGAAATTTTCATATTTCAGAATACAAATATTCGTCCATTTTTAACCACAATCCAGACAGAGCAAAAAAACTGCTCGTCCACAAGGAAGAGTTAAAGAGAATTCAGCGCAAAGTTGATGAAAAAGGTTTTACTTTGATTCCATTGGATTTTTATTTAAAAAATGGACGCGTAAAACTTACACTCGGCGTTTGCAAAGGTAAAAAGCAGTTTGACAAGCGAGCTTCAATCAAAGAACGCGACGTAAACAGAGATTTACAGAGAGAATTTAGAAATTCAAATCTGTAAAACGGGGATTTTATTTGAAAAAATTATCTGCAATTTTTACAGCAGTTTTTCTCACCGTAGTGCAATCATTTTTTGCAACCCCGCTCCAAATCGATTATTACGGCGTCATTTCGTTGTCGGCAGATTCTAACATGCTCAAAATGGCTCAGGATTTTTTCTTTACGCAGTTAAATGCAATCGACGGAGTTTCTGTTCAGGACAAAAGGCAAAATCCAGGAACTGTCTTAAGTTCAGTTCCGGACACATCTTCAACTTCTGCGCCAAAAATTGCTTTTTATGCAGAAATAAAAGAAGACAAAAAAGACGAATCAGCAGTTTTTTGGAACTGTAGTTTTTTTGCAGGGCTTCCAGACTCTTTAGGCGGAACAACCTACCAGAAAAGCAAAAATTATGATTCATATTACAAAATGCTGACAAACTCAAAAGACACGATTCATGAACTTTTAGACACGATAAAAATAAAAAATTCCGAAAATGAATCTTTGTCGGCTTCTTCAAAAAATTCAGTTTTCGCGCAAAAAAGTTTTAATATTGAAAAACTTTCGGGAATATGGAGCGGAGAGCCTTTTACGGACAAAATCGTTATTTTGCGAGGCGGACGCGGTTTTATAATATTTAAAAACGGCGCAACTATGAATATTTCGGTTTCTGCAGAAGAAAATTCTAAACACGGAAACCTTATAAAAATCCGGCAAATCGGAAAACCAAACGCCTCTTTTTATCCCGAACTTCCGCGCGAAATTGCGCTTTCTGTTGCGCCAAACGCTTCTCCAATCGAGTGGAATTTTACGATGAACGATGAAAATGCACTTTCCGGCACAAAGACAACTCTTTTGAGAGACGATTCAAAGGCCGAAAAAGTAAAGACTGGAAATCAAAACGTAACCTGGTACAAAAAATAAAAATTTTCTTTTAGACCGCGCAGTTGAGTTTTATCTGCCCTTGACGTACAAGTTTGACTGTTCCGTCTTCTTCCAATGCCACGATTGTCGAAGGAACACCAGAAGTTTTGTCGCCGTCATCAATAATCAAGTCAACAGCAGAACCAAATTCTTTTTTAATTTCGCAAATGTTATTTAAAGGAGCAGAACCGCTTTTATTTACACTAGTTGAATAAATTGGCGCACCACATTCTGCAATCAATTTTCTGAGCCACTCGTCGCCAGGACAGCGGAATGCAGTTGTTGCAAAATTTCCATCTTTTTCAAAGGTGTGAACGATTATCGTAAGCGGACCTGGCCAAAAAGAAAGCAACTCATCAGGAACAAGGTCGCGAGTATATTTTTTTAAATCCTCTGGTTTTGAAAGAAGCTGGATACACCTTTTTCCTTCTTCCCTTCCCTTTATTTCTGAGATTTTTTGCTCTGTGTGATAAGAATAGTGTCTTCCGTCAACAATTCCAGAAAAACCGTAAACTGTGTCGGTTGGAAGAATGACGATTTTTCCGCGGCGAATGTAATCGGCGGCAATAAAAATAGATTCTGAATCAGACTTGCGGCAAATCATAAACAGGAATACCCTCCATAAAGACAGGATTTTTTCTTCGCTTAAAAAGTCCGGATTTTATATCTTGATAAAGTGAATACAGACAGACCGTCAAAAAGGCTGCAATTCCAAGAACTTTGCTGATCCATTCTGGAAGATATTCAGGTTCACGGGCTTTTACAGGCGTACCTGCATCATATATCTTTTCCTGTTCAAATGAAAGACCGTTTATCTTGACGATTTTGTCGCCGTCAGAAACATAACCGAGTTTTTTTGCAAGACCTTCGATTACTTCTTTGTCGTTTTGCAAAGCCGTACATTCAAGTTTGAGAGAATTATTTGTTTTTTGAATTGATTCTGTCCGGACTGCAAGGATTCTTTTCTGTTCCCGCTGCTGCCGTTCTGCCAAAAGGCCGTCTCTTCCTGCAAATACAGAAATAAAAACATAGACAAATGTTCCTGTTAAAGCCGCTGACAAAATCCTAAACCTTTTCATAATCTAGAATATCGGTGGATTTTTTGATTTTTATAACGGGATTTTTTTATTTTTTTTGAAATTTAAAACCAAAAAACAAAACTTTTTAAGAAAAACCTACCCCGGACAAAAGGGGCGGCTGTGCCGTTGCCGAAAGGCAATGAGAGCCTAGCGAACCCCGATTGGCCGGATTGACGGGCGATGCGGTCCAAATTAAAAAATAGTTTTAAGCGATTTTAAACCTGCAAAAATAGACTTTGAAAAAAAATTCTGTTAGAATATTGATTTGTAAGTCTTATTTTTTAAGTTTTAAGATGAAGATATTGAGCGGTTATGCCGATATTTTCTTTGATAAAACTTTTTGCAAGGGGAATTTTATGAGCGATTCAAAAGAAACAAATGAACTTGACAGTTACGGCGTTTGGGTAAAAACCCCTCCAAAGACGGTGGATTCCTCTGAGACTTCTGTTAATTCAGACGACGCTTTTAATTTTGACACGGATTTGCCAGATTTTTCTGATTTAGATGTAATTGATGAACCTTCGGATTTTTCGGCTTCGGATAATTCAGGCGATGCGCTTTCGACAGAGGATTTGACTGGACTTGAACCAGAAAATAATTCGCATTCGGAAGAAAAAGTTACTGATTCGCCTGCTTCTAACGTTGAGGAAGAAATTTCTCTCGACGAATTTATCGATGGCGGAGTTTTTGAAACAGGACCTGATGAAGACAAGATAAAGGAAAAAGAAGCAGAAAAAGCGGCGGCTCAAGCTGAACAGGGAAAAGGTTCTGATTCACAGTTGGAAAATTCAAATGAGACTGTCGCTGAGGACGATTTTAACGTAATAGCGGATTTGGAAACAGAAACTTCTGAGGACGCATTTAATTCTGACAATTCGGAAAGTGATTCGGACGATGATATTTTTAACGTAGATCTTTCGTTTGACGAGCCATCGGATAATTCGGTTCCAGTTTTGCAGGAAACTACTAAGAAAACAAAGGAAACTTCAAGTGCAGACTCGCCGGCAGGAACTCAGGACGTTGATTTGAGTGAATTCGGTCTTGATGACTTGAACTTTGACCAAAATGACTCTTCTTCTGAAACAAATGCAGGCAACGACGGAATGGAAAGCGTTGATTTGAGCGAATTCGGTTTTGACGATTCGGATTTCCAGGAAACAGAAAAAGCTTTGGAAAGCGCAGAAAATGAAGAAGTGCCTGAAAGTCTCGAACAACAAGAACCTTCCTTGGAAACAGAAAATACTCCAAAACAGGAAATTGAAACCATAAATACGGAAGAAACAATTTCTCTTGAACCAGAAACAGAACAAAGTTTGGCAGATGAACCTCAAAAAACAGAAACTTCTGAAGCAATTGCTGACGACGACGATTTTGACCTTGATTCAATTCTCGACAATATTACCGACGAAACAACAGGAGACACTGTAAGCATTTCGAACGCTGGCGAAAGTTCAGAAGAGCCAGTTGAAATCACGCCGGAAAGTGAAATCGTTGACGAACCGAAAGAGGCAGTTTCTGAAAACACAGTTTCTGAAACCGAGCCTTTTGCAGAGCCAGTTGAAATCACGCAGGAAAGTGAAATCGTTGACGAACCGAAAGAAGCAGTTTCTGAAAACACAGTTTCTGAAACCGAGCCTTTTTCAGAGCCAGTTGAAATAACGCCGGAAAGTGAAATTATTGACGAACCGAAAGCCGATGCCACCGATTTGACGGAAAAAGAAGTTGAAGAAGCGGAAATTCCAGACACCTTCGACGAAGAAGCGGCATCTTTCCTTGAAAATGACGACGAAAAAGTCGCGGAAGTTGCGGATTCGATTACTGCGCCAATTTTGGACGAAGGCGAACTTGAAACAGAAAAACCGTCAACACAGATGACGGCAATTTTCAGCCAGATTGTTACAGAACTTTCTTCGCTAAAAGACGAGATTGCATCTTTAAAAAATGAATTTGAAACCCTCAAAAACGCAAAACAGCCAGAAAATTTAAAATTGGAAAACAATGAGTCTGGAAACGAAGGATTTTTCTCAAATTCAGACGAAGATGACACAATTGCCCTTTCAAAAGATGAAATGGACAATATTTTGAACACAGCAGACATTGCACAGGCTGAAGAACCGGAAGAAAAAGAAACAGAATCTGAAAAAACGGAAGAAACACAGGAAAATATTTCTGAACCAGAAGAACTTTCCAACGAAGAGCCGGAAGTTGAAGAAGAGCTGAAAGCTACAGACGAAGAGCAGGAAGCTACAGATGAAACCGAAAATCTTTTTGGAAGCGCAGATGACATTGCAGATATTTCTGACGAAGACATTCTTTCGGACGATGATTTTGCAGTGGAATTTGAAAACGCCCAGACGGAAAATATCGAAGAACCTGCTCTCGACGACGTAGACTATACGAATATTTCTAAGGAAAATGATTTGCCGGAAGAGATTTCCGTTCCAAAAAATGACGACATTTTGGTTGAATCAAGCCCAACCGACCTTTTAGAAGCAAAAGAAAGTGAAAACGATTCTGACAGTTTTGATGAAGATCCGTTTGAACTTTCTGTCGTTGAACCTTCAATTAGTGAGACTCTCACCGACGAAAAACTTGACTATCTCTCAAAAACTCCTGAAGAAGCGGAACAAGACATAAACTCAGAAGAGGTGTTGGAACTTCCAGAATCAGAAGAACCTGAAGCCTCAGAAGAAGTTGAAGCCGCAGAAGAAGTTGAAACTGAAAAAACAGAAGCAACACAGGAAAATATCTCTGAACCCGAAGAACTTTCCAGCGAAGAGCCAGAAACAAAAGAAAGCAAAGATATTTCTGACGACCTTAAAACAGAAATCAAGTCTGTACTTTCTTATATGGATCAGCTGCTCGAAAATTTGCCGGAAAACAAAATCGCAGAATTTGCGCAGTCAGAGCAATTTGATACATACAAAAAGCTTTTCAAGGAATTGGGACTTGCATAATGGGTCTTTTAAGCCGTATAGAAAATTTGACTACAGAAAAAGCCGGTCTTTTAGCTCGTGCCGATGAGTTAAAAAAATGCGCCGGCAAACCTCAAGCACAGGAATCAGCAAATATTGATTTTTGTGCTTTTGCAGGTAAAAACGGCTTTACTCATTCAGGAATTTTCTCCTTAAAAGATGATTTTTATTATCTTTCAGAAACCCAAAATCTTGATTTGACAACGATAACAAAGTCACTTTCGACAAAAGATTTTTGGGACGGACTTATAAGCGACAAAAAAGGCTGGATTTTTTTTGAAGGAGAAAGCCTGAATCCTTTTTTTCAGCTTTTTTCGACTGAAATCAAAGACAAAATCAAAAAAATTTCCATATTTCCGTTCTCACACGAAAATTCAAACTGCTATTTTTTTACGTTAAATTTTCAGAAAGAATTAAATCTTTCTGTGTCAGACTTTGCCGAAAGTTTAAGCAAAATTTTAGAAAATAAGTCGCTTCAAAACAAGAATTTGCCGAACGAAACAAAACTCTGTGAAGGCTTTGATATTTCAAATGCCAGCCTTTTTATTATTTCTGCAAAACTTTCACTTGAAGAGGCATTTGAAAATTTTTCTTCGCCTTTTAAGGAACTTCTAAAACAGACAGCATTAAAACAGCTTTTTGAATATTCAAAAACTCTCTTTTCTTTTCCAAACTGTTGCGCTTTGGGGCAAGATGAAGAAATTAAAGCCGTAATTTTTTCAAAAGAAGAAATTGATGAAAAATTTTTACAGTTTCAGTTGAACATTTCTACAAAAAAGTTTTTTATGAATTCAAATATGCAAAATCTTCTTGTCCTCTGCGCTGGAATCTGTAAAACTCCGCACGGAACGCTCAAATTTTTATCCCAGGACTAATTCAAATTGAACGAAAAAAATTTGGATTTTGATTTTTTTACTGCAAAAAACGGCGAACAAACCTGTAAACTGAATGGAAAATATTTTCATTCTGCTTACGATCCTTCAAAAGAAGCACAGACATTCTGCAATTCGATTAAATGCACTTTTAAACCGTCCTGCGTAATTATTTTGGAGCCAGCACTCTCCTTTTGCACTGCTTTTTTAAGAAAAATTTTTCCTTCTGTCGAACTGATTGCAATCCGCTTTACAGATGTTTTTTGCAAAACGGACAATCTTTGGGATAAAGTTTTTTATTTTTTTCAGACAGAAAATTTTGCCCAAAAACTTTATTCTGCACTTGGAGAAGAAAAAATTCTTTCTGCGCTGATTTTAGACTGGCCGGGAAGCAAAAATATTTTTCCAGAAATTTCAAATTCGGCCTGGAAGGAAATTAAAATTGCAGTTTTGACGGCAAGGGACGTGCTTTATACGCGTGAAAAATTTGCAAAACGCTGGTTTTTAAATTCCCTGGCGTTCTGCAAATTCGGACAGGATTTTTATTCACTTTGCAGAATAAAAAAAGACATTTTAATAACGGCTTCCGGTCCTTCCTTGAGCTCCTCGCTAAAAAATATAAAAAAATACCGCGAAAATTTCTTTTTGATTGCAGTTTCTTCTTCACTTTCGGTTCTTCTCTACAATAAAATTTTTCCAGATTTGGTGATTAGCACCGACGGTGGATTTTGGGCAAAAAAACATCTTGAATTAAACAGTGAAGATTTAAAAAACCTTAAAAAAACAGTTTTTGCGCTCACAGACGAAGCAAACTGTCCAAAAGATATTTTGCAAAACCAAAAAATTCTTCCGCTCGCCTATCCATCTTCGATTGGAGAAAAAATTTTTACTGATTCAAAAATTGAATTTTTGCCAGTCTTAAGAAACGGAACTGTAAGCGGAACTGCGGCAGCTTTTGCGCTAAACCTGACCAAAAAAAATGTTTACTTTTGCGGATTAGATCTGGCAGAAAACAACGGATTTCAGCATACTCAGCCAAATATGCTTGAAAAAAACTCCCAAACTAAAGATTTCCGGCTTGAAACAAAAGAAAAAAGGCAGGTTTCTTCGAGATTTAATTCAAGGGGGTCGCTGGAAATCTACCGTAACTGGTTTAAAAATCAGGAGAACATTTTTAGGGAACGGCTTTTTAGGCTTTCAAATCATTACAATTTTTCGGAACAACTCGGACAAATAAAAGATTTGTCATGGGAAGAAATTGTTTTTGACAAAAAAAATGCTGTTTTTGATTCTAAAACTGAAGTTTTTTTCAAAACAAAAAAATCGGCCGAAAAAAAAGAATTTGAAGCACGCTTTTTGAAAATTCTTGAAAGCGGAGATTTTGACGGAGAACTTTTTCCGCTTGAATCAATACTTTTAGCGCGAGAATTTGACGAAGAAAAAAAAGATGGACTAAAATTAAAAATCCAGCAAAAAAAAGCAGACCTTGCAGAAAAAATCCGGAGACTTTTTGATGAATAGTTCTTACACAACCCTCGAAAATTCAAAAAACGGAGTTTTAATTCCCGTAAAAGATAAGATTTCCGTCTGTTCAAAATACGATCCTGTTCACGAAGCTGAAATTTTTGCATCCCAATTTGAAAAAAAAGAAAAATTTTTTGTAGTTGCAGGTTTGTGTTCAGGCTGGCATATAGAAAAACTCTTAAATGAAAACTTTGACAGAAAAATTATCATCGTAGAAAATGCTTCTGAAGATTTTGAGTTTTTAAGGCAGATTCCGCTTTGCAAAAAACTTTCGGAAGACAAAAGGATTATTTTTTCAACTCCACAAAGTCTTTTTACAGACATTTTATCAAATTATCTTCCTGCAATTTACGGAAACCTCAATTTTTGTTTTTTACGCGGCTGGGAGAACGCCTTTTTAGACAAAATGCCACTTATAAAAACCATCGTCGAAAAAGCAATAAAAACTGTAAAAGCAGATTTTGCAGTTCAGAGCCACTTTGGAAAAATCTGGAATAAAAATATCTTTGAAAACCTAAAAACTGCTTCTGAACAAAAAAACACCTCGCAAACAATCGAAAATCTCAAAAAAAACAATAAAAAAACCGCAGCGATAATTGCGGCAGGTCCGACTCTCGATACGACAATTGAAAAACTGAAAAAAAATCCTGACAAGTATTTTATAATTTCGACAGATACAGCATATTCAAGCCTTTTGCGCTCAAAAATCGTTCCAGACGTTGTTGTAAGCATTGACGGCCAAAACATAAGCTATGCGCATTTTTTTCATCAGGTACAAAAAAACAAGACAGTTTTTGCATTCGACCTTTGCGCAAATTCAATTCCTGCAAAAAAAATTTCAGTTCAAAAAAATAGAATTCTTTTTTTTGAATCTGGACATCCGCTTTCAGCCCTTGCCTCACGCTTTAACGGAACAAGTTTTATTCATTTAAATTCTGGTTCTGGAACAGTCACTATCGCCGCCACAGACCTTGCTTTTTTTCTTGGTTTTGAAAAAATTGAATTTTTTGGAGCAGATTTTGCATATTTAAACGGAAAACCTTACGCAAAAGGAACTTATCTCGATGACATTTTTTACAAAAAACAAAACCGGCTTTTTACGGCGGAAGAATCTTTTTGCGCTTTAATGTACAGAACCGAACTTATTCCTCTTGGAGAAAAAAAATTTACAACAGAAGTTATGGAAAGTTATAGTTTTTCTCTGGAAACTTATTTAAAAAATCCCAGAAAATCAATTCCCGCCGAAACCAAAGACTTTGATTTTGAGCTTTTCAACACTTTTTTTAAGAAAAAACTCCTCTCGCTTCCAGAGAATTTTACCGACAAACTAAAGAACCCAGTTTTTTATCCGCTTCTTCCGCTTATGGCTTTTTACGAAAAAACTCATTCAATTCAAGACAGTTATAAACTTGCACGTGCTGATTGCTTACGATATACTTATTGAGTATGAAAAAAAGAACTTTTAACTTGATTTCTGTAGTCATTGCGGCTATTTTTGTTTTTGCGACAGTTTATTTTATTGCAGGCATCGTTTCAGACAAAAAAAACGGACCTTTGCAGGCAGAAGAGATTTTCGATTCTTTAGTTATAAAAACTCAAAATGCTGCAAATTCATATCCGATCAATTCATATAATTTTTCAGATTCTTTTATTCGGGCCGCAGGAGATTTCAGTAATTACAAAAAATTAAATCTTTCTGTTGACGGAAAATTGATTTATTCGTATCCGTCAAAAGACACATACTCTTCAAGAAAATCAGGCGCAAAGTCTTTTACAGAAAATTTTTCGACAAAAAACGGAAATTCAATTCTTATAAACACAGAAATTTATACGACAGTTCAGTCCTCACTTTTTTACCACGCAAGGACAGCCTTTATAGTTATTTTTGCGGCAACATTGGCTGCAATTTTGATTTTAATTTTTGCCAAAACAGAAAAAGACGGAATTGATGAAATTTCTTTTGAAGACGAAACAGAAAGTTCTGACAAAGCAATTTTTTCTCAAAATAAAGCAGATGAAATTTCTTCAGAGAAACAGAATGATGAATACACTTTGACCGAAGAAGAAAAAAAACAGCTTTTTGACGGTTTTGACACTGTGGATTTTTCTCAAAAAGAAGACACAGACGAAGAAGTTTTTTCTGAAAAAACGGACACAGAAGAAGAAAAATCTTGCAAAAAAATACAGCCCATTGAAAATCTTGAAGCAAAATGCGAAGAAGCCCTTGTAAAAGCAGCAGAAAACGGTTCAGACCTTGCAGTTTTAATCATAAAAGTTAATTCTTCCGAAAACGAAATTTCATCAGAAAAAATAGAAAATATTTTTGACTCGGACTTTGCCCAGAATGCGCTTATTTTTTCAAACGAAAGCAATCTTTTTACAGTTCTTTTGGAAAACACCAGTCTTGATGACGCAATGACAGTTGCAAAAGAGGTTTTTGAAGATTTTTCTGAAAAACCGACAGATGCCGAACAAAAAATAACAATCGGACTTTCTTCAAAAAACGGAAGAACGGTAAGCAGCGAAAGGCTTTTGACAGAAGCAAGAGAAGCTCAAAAACATGCGGCGACAGAGCCGGATTCTCCGATAATTGCTTTTAGGGCAAGTCCAGAAAAATACAACGACTACATCTTAAACAAATAATTTTTTATCACTCTGCTTAAAGATTAGGAGTTTTTGGAGTGTCGGCAGGACTTTCTGTTTCTTCTTTAGGCTGGAGTTTTTCGCGAAGTTTTTCAATCTTGTCGGAAAGGGATTGAAGGTTTGCATTGTCAGGAAATTTTTCTGACAGAATCTGATACTGTTTTTCTGATTCTTCGAGATTTTCCGAAAACAAAAGCAAGGTTAAATAATTTTCCAAAAGAGAAGAATCGTTCGGAAATTTTTCTATCAATTCTTTATAAAGCCACGTTGCTTCTTCGGTTTTTCCACTCATTCCATTTATATATGCAAGAGAAATCTGCAAATCCTTATTTTCAGGATCGGCAGCAAGAAGCTTTGTATAACATTTTTCGGCAGATTCATAATCTTTTGCCAGGGCATAACTTCTTGCAAGCTTGTAATAAGCGGCTGCATTGAGCGATTTATTTTTCATGGCAAGTTTATAATACTGAATTGCCTTTTGATAATTTTTTAAATTTAAATATTCATCTGCAATTGCAAAATATTCTGAGGAAATATTCGTCGTGATAATTTCACTTTCTCCCGGAACCCGAAACGAATACTCGCTCTGGCAGGAAGAAAATGCAAAGATTGCCGGGAAAAGTAAAACTGCGGAAAAAAAACTGTACTTTTTCAATTTTCTAGTCAAGAACAGTTTCTTCAATTTTTGCAAGCTGATTGCGGTAAAGTTCCGAAATATTTGAACCATAATCTGCAATCAGACGAATAATATTGCGCGGACTGTCTTTTTTATCGCAACCGTTAAGACGGTCTCCAGCATCGCCAAGTCCTGGCATAATATATGCTTTTTCGTTTAAAACTGGGTCGAGCCACAAAGTATAGCAAGTGCAGTTTTCGAGGGCGCGCGTTACGCGAAGACTTCCTTTTAATGCGGAAATTACATTAAAAAACTTGATTGACTTTGGCTTTACACCATTTTGCTGAAGATATTTTACGACTGTTACAAGGGAACCGCCTGTTGCATTCATCGGATCGGCAAAAATCAAATCTTTTCCATCAAGATCTTCCAGATTAAAGAATGATTTTTTTAAGTCGAGAATGTATTCCATATTGTCTTCGTTTTTTGAATCGTCACGGTTAATCTTAAAAAGTGCAAACGGAGTCACATATTTGTGGCTGGAATATTCTTCGATTTCTTTTGACATGATGATGCTTGGCAAAAGCGCGCCACGTAGCATTACGCACATTACAGAATTTTCAATTTCTTTATCAATATCAGGAATTTTATGAACCGCATAATTCTGAACAGGAAACGTAACTGGAGTTTTTACGACAATATGCCCCTTATTATTTTCTGAATGGTCAGTGAAGGCAAGGCGAAAAAGCATTTCGTATGCACGCTGAACGTAATAGATAAATTCCTGGTGCCCGGTATTTATATCGCGCAGTTTTGAAATTACACGACTTGCCTCCGCATGGCTTCCAGATTCGGTTTCAAAGGAAAAAACCTTAATTCGCGGATGTTCGCTACAAATGCGCTGAAGCTCGTGTCCTATTTTGTCAAAACTGTCAATTACATTCTGTTTATCGAGCGGCTCAAAAGACTTAAGCGTTTGTCCGTACATATCTTCCAAAAGTTTTATATCCTTAAAATCCTGTCCCTTTAAGTAGCCGTCAAGGTCTTCTGCCTTAAGAATAATTTTTTCGCTGCTTTTCATAAATCCTCCTAAAAACTATTGTCTTAAAATTTTTCCAAGCTGGCTATATGATAATGAAATATCTGAAATTTGAATCTGAGAAGAGCCTTTTTGCACAATTTTTGCAGGAATCGGGAACAAGACAACTTTTAGCATTTTAACCGCAGCTTTTGCAATAGCCGGATTTGAAAGCTCAAGATTAAGGACAAGTGCAAACTTTTTATCGGCCTTTGACTCTTCTAAAGAACCTGAAAGACTTTTTAGTCCAAGATTTATCGTTTTTCCGACAATTTTTCCGAAAAGGTTTCCAGGATTTTGTGAATAAAAACGAATCTGAGAAGCTTTGTTGTCTGTCAAAAAATCGTAAACTTCATCTGGAAGAGAATTTTGAGATTTTTTTCCGTTTTCGCCAAATTCAAAAATATTCTGCTCGTTTTCGTATCGGGCAAGCATTTTTGAAACATCTTCGGAAGCAACAAAAGTTTTTGAATCAGGAAAAGCAACTTTAAAAGAAACAGCAACAGAAGAAAAAACAGCAAAAGGAAAATTAGTTCCCTTTATAATCTGCGTATTCCAGCCTTTTTTTTCAGAAAAAGCCATTTTTATTCCAGCCTTCGGAAAAGAACCTTCAACTGCAATCTGAATTTTTTCGTCAGAATCCAAAGCAAGGGCAATATTTTCCATTCTGGAAACTATGGACTGGACATTTTTTTGCGAAAAATCAAAAAAATCGGTCATCGCATATTCGACAAAAGTTTTGCTGGCGGAAACAGGAATATAAACAATAACTGGCGAATCTCCATCAACCAGTTTTAAAGGCTCAACCTGCTCCAACTGAACTAGAGATTTACATGAGAAAATTAAAAATACAGAAAAAAAAGTGCAGACAGAAAATAAAAATTTCTGAAAGCACTTTAAATTTTTACGCTTTTGCAACGCAAATTCTCCAGATTTTATCGTCTGCCTCGATTTCGTTTGCACTGTCAATTTTTTCTACCCAAGACTGCTCGTTTGTAAGTGTTGAAGTAGAAATCAATGAGGCGAACATTTCGTAAGCCGATTTTAACTCAGAATCGCCACTCAGTTTAAGATTGATTTTGTCCTGAACTGTCAGTCCCTGCTCTTTTCGGATTGACTGAATTCCGCGGATAAGATCTCTTACATAGCCTTCTTTTTTGAGTTCATCGGTAACCTTTGTTTCAAGACCGATTGTAATCGTTCCGTCGTTAAGAACTTTCAAATCTTCTTTTTCGGTGCGCTCAACAATGATTTTTTCAGTGTTGAGTTCAACTTTCTGACCTTCAACGTCAATTTCGACATTTTTTCCAGAAAGAATATCAGAAATCTGTTCATTTTTAAGTGTTGCGATAATTCCTGCTGCAACCTTCATTTTTGAACCAAGTTCTTTTCCAAGCACGCGGAAATTTGCCTTTGCAGAATAGTGAACAAGCTCATCTTCTCGTTCGTGGAAATTTACTTTTTTAACATTCAATTCTTCAGCAATTGCATCGACCATGCTTTCAAGAACCTTGCGTTCTTCTGGATCTCTTGTGACAAGTTCCGCAGAAAGAAGCGGCTGGCGGTTTTTTAAATTGAACTGGTTGCGAAGAGAGCGTCCCATAGAAACAGCTTTCTGTACTGTAGCCATCTTGAATTCAAGGGCTGTGTCACGCAATTTTTCGTTATAAACAGGATAGTCCATAAGATGAACTGATTCTTTGTCGCCTTCAAGTTTTAAATTCTGCCAAATTTCTTCAGCAAGGAACGGAATAAAAGGAGAAGCAACAAGACAGAAAGTTCTGAAAGCAGTATAAAGTGTTTCAAAAGCCTCAATCATGTCGTTGCGGTCTTCGTTGCGGGAAAAACGCTTTCTTGAACGGCGGATATACCAGTTATTGATTTCGTCGATAAAGTCAACAATCGGATCGATTGCAGCACTCAAGTCATAATCGTCCAAGGCTTCGGTAACTTCTTTTACCATTTTCTGAGCAACAGAAATAATCCAGCGGTCCATTGGATTTGCAGGAGTTTTGCCGTCAAAATAATGGCCTGTCGCCTTATAGTTTTCTACGTTAGAGTAACTGATGAAGAAATTATATCCCGACCAAATTGGAATTATGATGTTTTTGATTACTTCGCGAACACCATTGTCAGAATAACGAAGGTCGTCCGCCCGGACTACAGAAGAATGAGTTAAGAAAAGACGGAGTGCATCGGCACCAAATTTGTTGATAGCTTCGACAGGGTCAGTGTAGTTGCGCAGAGATTTAGACATTTTGCGTCCATCTTCTGCAAGCACAAGGCCGTTTACAATACAATTTTTAAATGCCGGACGACCGAACAAGTGGGTTGCAAGAATCGTAAGTGTATAGAACCAACCACGCGTCTGGTCAAGACCTTCTGAAATAAAGTCTGCCGGAAAATGCTTTTCAAAATACTCTTTGTTTTCAAACGGATAATGCTGTTCGGCATAAGGCATAGAACCTGATTCAAACCAGCAGTCAAAAACTTCTGGAATACGACGCATCGTGCCTTTTTTACATTTTGGACATTCAAAAGTAATTTTATCTACAAACTGCTTGTGTAAATCTTCAGGATAGGTTCCTGAAAGTTCTTTAAGTTCCTGTCTTGAACCTACACAGATTTTATTTCCACAGTCAGGATCATCACATCTCCAGATTGGAATTGGATTTCCCCAGTAACGGTTGCGACTTACAGCCCAGTCACGGCTGCCTGCAAGCCATTTTCCAAAGCGACCTTCTTTTATGTGCGCAGGCTGCCATTTTATCTGACTGTTTGAATTTAAAAGTTCCTTATGATAGTCTGCAACTTTAACAAACCAAGAACCAATTCCACGGTAAATAAGAGGCGAAGAACATCTCCAGCAATGCGGATATGAGTGCTCATACTGTTCTTTTTTTACAAGTTTTTTTTCTGCCTTTAAGCGGTCGCAAATATCTTTGTCGCAGTCTTTTACAAATCTTCCCTTATAGTCAGAAACTTCTGAAGTAAATTTACATTCTGCGTCAATCGGCTCAACGTTCGGAACTCCGCTTCCTCTAAATACCAGATTATCGTCTTCACCAAAAGCAGGAGCAATATGAACAATACCTGTACCGTCTTCCGTAGAAACATAGGCTGCATTGAACATTCTGAAAGCGCCTTCAGAACATTTTTGTCCTGAAATTCTTTCGCACTCAGCAGGATCTGAAAGATTTGCAAAATAAGGGAAAAGCGGTTCATATTCCGCACCGATAAAGTCCTTGCCTTTGCGTCTATAGATGATTTCATAATCTTCAGGATTTTTGTAATAAGAAGCAAGTCTTGCTTCTGCAAAAATATAGAAATCTCCAGATTCTTTGTCGAGAATCTTTACATAGTCGATTTCCGGGCCCATACAAAGACCAAGGTTTGAAGGCAAAGTCCATGGAGTTGTTGTCCAGGCAATAAAATATGTTCTGCCGTTTTCCAAATCTTTGTCAGTAATTGCTTCAGGAGCTTTGGTAATCTTAAAACGAACTGTAACTGCCGTATCTTTTACATCTTTATATCCCTGGGCAAGTTCGTGAGTAGAAAGAACAGTCGCACAGCGAGGACAGTACGGAAGAATATATTTTCCTTCGTAGATAAGACCTTTGTCCCACAAAGATTTTGCAACCCACCAAATTGATTCCATGTAATCAGGATTCATAGTTTTGTAGTCGTTGTCAAAATCAACCCAGCGTCCCATTCTAGTGATTGTTTTGCGCCATTCTGAAGTGTATTTTAAAACTGAAGCACGACATTTGTCGTTAAAATTGGCAACTCCATAAGCTTCGATTTCGTGCTTAGAGTTGATTCCAAGTTCTTTTTCAATAAGGTTTTCTACTGGAAGACCATGGCAATCCCATCCAAAACGGCGTTCAACCTTTTTGCCTTTCATAGTCTGATAACGTGGAATTATATCTTTTATAGTTGATGGAATAAAATGTCCAAAATGTGGCAGCCCTGTTGCAAACGGAGGTCCGTCAAAGAAAACAAATTCTTCTGCTTTGTCGCGCTGACGGATCGATTTTTTAAAAATATCATTTTTTTCCCAAAAATTTAAAACTTCTTCTTCCTGCTTAGGAAAATCTGGCTTTGGATTTACTGGAGTATACACAGTCGTCTGCCCTCTTTTTGTTGTAGTTTATTTATTGAGTATAATGATTTTTAGCATTTTATACAATTATTTATGAATATCAAGGTTCCGTTTTGACCAAGTACGCACATCATAAACTTCAATGTCGGAAATCTCTTTCCAGCGGAATTCAGGCTCTTTGACAGGAAAAGGCGGAGCTGAAGGCGGATGACGGCGCTGATTGTTTTTTTCGGCAATATTTAAAATCTGTTCATAATTTCCAGTTCCAGGAACATAGACAAGATATTCTTTTCCATAAGCGTAAATTTTTTTGTCGTCATCGGTAATAAAATTAACTGGAAAATTTTCAATTTTTTTTACATTGCGGATTTTTGAACTTCGTCCCGTTGTGCAGGTGTAAAGATTTCCAGCAGCCTGAATAAATTTTGGAAGGCTGAAGGTTTTTTCTTCATCAAAAAGTTCGGCACGGTCTTCGGATTCTTCCATTTGAGAAAGCCAGTAACGAACAGGATAAAAATTCTTGCCGTCCACGACATAGCTTAAAAGTTCATTTTTTATAACAGGAGGTGAAATAGTAATTCCAGAAGCAGCGGAAAAATCTTTTAAGAAAAAAACTTCTGTATCTAAAACAGAAAAATTATTTTTTGACAGTGGATTTTCCTGATTAAAAATTTCACTGGAAATAACAGGATTTTCATAAAAGGTTTCGCGTATAAAAAAATTAAGGAAGATTTTTCCGTCAACGACTGCAAGAGGAATATAAACATAATCCTTTAGCGCAGGATATTTTATCCTTAACTCGAAGGCAGCCGCCGTTTTTGAAGAATTTTCAAAAATCGTCTTAAAGTCTATCGAGATGTTTTCTGGATGAATTGCGCTCGTATTGTTTCTGTCCCGGCTTGAAATTTGGGCAAACTGTCCGCTTTCTGCTGCACGGTCGTCATACCACTGGTAAAAGACACGAAGTACGCAAGCAAAAGAGGAAGTTTTTCCAGAAAAAAGCAAAAGTCTGTCACTCCCCTGCCAAACGCCTTCAAGCAAGGCTGGAACTTCCGAAGAATATTCTGAAAAATGAGAATAGTCGCGTCCATAAGAAGAAAAAACAGCGACAAAAAAAAACAAAAGAAAAGTAACTTTCTTCACATAAAAATTATAAATAAAAAAAAAGAATTTTTCTATAAGAAGTTGATGCCGGAAGATTTTTGCCAGAACGGTTTGTGTAAATTTTGCCTGATTTTTTTGCGTTAAGGATAGGAGCACCTGCGGAGCAGTTCCGAAACGAAGTGAAGGAATGAACCGCGAAGACGGTGAAGTGCGAATAGCCTGCCCCTTGCAAAACTTTAGTTTTGCAAGGGAACGCCCTGAAACAAAATCTGTTTTGCTTATTTTTTTTCGGAAAACAGTTTTTTGATTTCTTTTTTGTAGATTTCGGAAATTGAATGGCGCATAAGTTCGTGCTTTGCGTTGATTTCTTTTCCGAGCTGAAAACTCTGGTGCAAAAGTCCAAACTTAAAAATGCGTTCACAGGTGCGGAAACCAGTTTTTGCATTTACGCGCATGTCGATTTCGGTGCGGAAAACATTTTGAATTTCGTTTGTTTCGAGAAGATTCTCGTAATTGTCGTAAAAAATTGAGTTTTCCTCTGCGTAAGCAATTACATTTGCCTGGTCTGGACAAATAAGCGCAGCTATGTATTTTTGATCCTGTCCAAGGACAACGCAGCGTTCAACAAGAGGGGAAGCGTTTACTGCATTTTCGATTACAACAGGTTCGATGTTTTCGCCGCCGAGAAGGACAATCGTGTCTTTTGCACGGCCGACAATTTTTAATTCCTTGTCGCAACTTATCATGCCGAGGTCGCCAGTGTTGAGCCAGCCGTCTTTGTCGATGATTTTTTCTGTCAAATCTGGACGCTTGTAGTATCCTTTCATTACCTGACGGCCTTTTACCATTACAAGACCGCGTTTGCCTGGTTTGAGGGGTTTTGAATCAACCGGCTGTCCGTTTTTTTCTTTTACGATTTTGACCTCGTTGCTAGGAAAAATCTGACCAACATTGTTTGATCGCGGCTTTTTTGAATTGCAAACTGAAAGAACTGGAGATGTTTCTGTCATGCCGTAGCCTTCCATAAGTTTAAATCCGATTGCATGAAAAAAACTCTCGGTAGAAGGCTGAAGCGCGCCTCCGCCAGAAATTGCAGCCCGCATTTTTCCGCCAAATTTTGCACGCAATTTTTTAAAAACAAGTTTTTCGGCTGCAAAACGAGGAATCCATAAGATAATATACGGAAGAATTCCGAGCAAAGTGTCCAAAAAGCGCGGATACCAGTGATAGCGGCATCTTAAGCCAAAAACAAGTTCTTTTGCCTTGTAAAACTGTTTGCCGATAAATACCGCCGTGTTAAATTCCCACTGACGGATTCCGCTCTGTTTTTTGATTTCGCGGAAAAGTCCCTGTGCAACCGACTCCCAAAGGCGTGGAACGGCATTCATCCATTGAGGCTGAATAAGAGCCATGTCGCTGAGCATTACGGAAACAATCGGCTTTGAATAGGCAAATCCGCCTTCCATTGCAACAACCATATAGCAGAATGCGCGCTCAAAACTGTGCCAGATTGGAAGAACAGTAAGCCACATGTCGCCTCTCTGCATAAGTCCAAGACAGTGATGCGCAACTTCGCACTGTGCAATAAAATTGTCGTGAGTAAGCTGAACTCCTTTTGGAACGCCTGTCGTGCCGGAAGTAAAAATAATCGTTGCCGTATCGTCTGGAGAAATAGTTTCCATTGAATCTTCCAGCTCTTTCCATTCCTCTTTTGTAATTTCCACACCAGAACTTTCCAAAAAGTGGTAGTTTACGACTTCAATTCCGAAAGATTTTGCCTTTTCGACCAGCTTTTCATCCGGATAGTCAAAAAGAACCGCTGTCTTTAAAAGAGGAACTTCCTCGACTTTTTCGAGAACTTTTTCAAGCTGTCTGCCATTTTCAAAAAAACTCACTTTACATTCGGTAAAATTCAGGATAAAGCGAATTTCAACGCCCATTGAATCGCAGCCGCGAGGAACGTCGATTGCGCCGAGAGTTAAAAGCGCATAGTCGGCAATGAGCCATTCGCGGCGGTTGTCGCTCATAAGTCCAACATGCTCGCCACGTTTAATTCCGAGTTTTTTAAGGCTGTGCGCCATTTCCAGAACGTGCTGATAAACCTGGGAATAACTGTAGCGAACAAAAACTCCGCTCTTATTCTTTACGGCCTGCAAAGTCAAGTTCGGATTTTTTTTAGTTTTTTCTCTAAGAAGAATCGGAAGGTTTTTTCCGAGTGTTTTGTCAAATGTAGTATCAGGGAAAATTTTTTCAATCATAATAATATGACATTATCACAAAATATGTCATTTTGACAAGTAAAATGTTTTGACATATAAAAACAAAAAAAGACATCAGATGATTTTTTCAAACTGATGCCTTGTCCACATTTTTGTAATTCACTTTTTTTTTAATCAACAAGCTCTTTAAGCGAGAGAACCGCGTTTTTGCAGCAGTCAGGACATTCGCAAAGAACTTTTCCTGTTGAAAGGCCTTTTAGCTCATGGCAGAGAGTTGCGCCGCATTTTTCCTTAAAGTCCGAAAGTATTTTTTTTGCGGCAACTGGAGTTCCTTTTCCTCCGGTCAAAAAACCTGCAACCATTACGGCTCCGATTAAGGCGCCACAGGTTGCTTCCATACAACCCATTCCAACGGCAAAACCAGCACCGATTTTCATCAAATCGCCAGAAGAAACCGGAAGCCTGTCTTCAAAGACTTTCAGTACAGACTGAGTGCAGTTGCATTGTCCCGTCGCCTTTAATTCGGCCGCTTTTTGAGCGCGTTCTTCTAAATTCATTATGTCTCCTATAAAACTTCGCGTTAGCGGTGAGTGCGGATGGCGAAAATCACAATTTGTAAAAGCTTCGCTTGAGCAAACTGTAACTGCGGAATAATAGCACAAAATTCAAAAAAATACATCACACAAAAAAGATTTCACAAGGCTTGAAAATCGGATATAAAAATTGAAAAAAAAACTTCAAAACCTTACTGAAACAATTTTTAATGGAACAAGATTTTTTTTTCTGTTATATTGGTTTTTATGGTTACATATTTGGGAAAACTTGGCGAGCTTACTTTAAAAGGCTCCAATTTAAAATCATTTGAAAAGCTTTTGGTTCAAAACGCAAAATCTTATCTTCTGTCGGTAGAAGCAAAAGTTCACTTGAATTTTGGCAGACTTTATATAGAATGTGATGAAAGCGCCTGTCCTGCCGTTGAATTTACGCTCAACCATTTGACAGGAATTACAGGCTGGGCGAAGGCCGAAGTCTGCGACAAAAACCTTGAATCAATTCAAAAAAAAGTTCTGGAACTTGCAGAATCAGAAAAAAAACGCGGTGCTAAAACTTTTAAAATCGAAGCAAAAAGAAGCGACAAAAGTTTTGAACTTGACAGTTACGGAATTATGCGTGAAGCTGGAAATCTAGTCTACGAACAAAAACTTCTTGACGTAGATGTACATTCGCCAGACGTTATTTTTACCGTGGAAGTGCGTGACAAAGTTTACGTTTATTCGGATTCAAAAAAAGGCTGCCGCGGACTTCCTGTCGGCTGTTCGGGAAAAGGACTTTTACTTTTGAGCGGCGGGCTTGACAGTCCAGTTGCTGGTTACAGAATGATTCGCCGTGGAATGACGGTTGAATGCGTTTATTTTCACTCATATCCTTACACTTCCGAAGAAGCACAGAAAAAAGTCGAAAAACTTGCAGAAATTGTAAGCGGCTATGGAATAAGGCTGCACTTAAACACAATTCCTTTTACGCAGGTTCAAATGCAGATTAAGAAAAAATCTCCGGAAAATTATACAACTCTTATGCTCCGCATGTGCATGATGAAAGTTGCAACTATGCTCGCAAAAAGAATCGGCGCTGACTGCCTTATCACCGGCGAAAGCCTCGGTCAAGTTGCAAGCCAGACGGTCGAAAATATGGCTGTGACAGAATCTGCCTGCGGACTTCCGCTTTTAAGGCCTCTCGTGGGTCTGGACAAAGAAGAAATCATTGCAACAGCAAGAGAAATCGGCACTTACGAAACTTCAATCCTGCCTTACGAAGACTGCTGCGTGCTTTTTAGTCCAAAACATCCAGTTCTGCGCGCTCCGCTTAACGAAGCCCAGGAAATTTTTAAAAGCCTCGAAGTCGACTCTCTTATCGAAGAAGCGTTCAACAACAGGGAACTTATGAGATTTGAAGCTACAGGATTTGTTGCCCAAAACTGGGGAACAAAAGAAAATACAGAAAAACTCTCAAAAGACCACGCCGTTTTGATTCCAAGGGAAAAATAACTTTCCTCAAAAATCCAACTTTTTAAGTTTTATAAGGGGAGAAGTCTCTCCCCTCGCGGCAAACTTCGTAAGCCGCTCCCCTCTCTGCGGGGACACCCCGCAACGCCCCGGTTCTAATACGTATATCTAAAACCTAGCCTAAAATAGTGATTTACCCTGTCGGTTAAATTTTCAATCCATTCTCTCTTTTGCCTAGCGGCTTCTTCCTTAGCTTCTGCATAAAGCTGGTCTTTTGTAAGTTGCTCTTTTCTATTAAATTTATAATATTCTTTACCTACATTATCTTTACAAGTCTCAAATCCAAGGCCCTCATAAATATTTTTGTTGACCCCGGCATTTTTTACATATTCAAAGGTGTAGCCTGCAAGGAAAGTAAACTGTCCGCCTCTTGTCTTTGGAAGGTCAATTTCGGCGGTAAGTCCAGCCTGCATTACAGCCATTTTGTGGTCAGAAGTCATAAAGCCGAGATTTTCCCAGGCTTGATCGACGTGCGTTCCAGAAGTTCCGTCCGGGTCAGAAAACATCTGATGCATGTAAGCAGAGCCGTCTGTCGCATACTGGCCCTCTTTTGCAAGAACATATTCCGCCGCTTCGTCCTCGTCAAAGGCTTCTGCCGAATTTGCATGACGGATAAAATTCGTTGAAAAACCAAATCTCATAAACGGCTTTGGAGAAAATTCTGCATAAAACGAAACTTTGTCAGAGTTAGGATCAAGCACAGAACCAATATTCACTCCTGCGTTCGTATAATTCTGGCGGTTTGCAGTAGCCCCGGAAATTTCTCCAGAATCGTCGCTTCCGTATTCCCAGTGTGCATAAACATAAGGCAAAACAATTTGATAATTAAGTCCAATTTTTTTGCAAGATGTGTTTGACGGAGCAAAAACAAGACCTGTCTGTCCTGCCACGCGAATTTTTGTGTCAAAATTAAGTTTTACAATGTCGTTCACTTCAATATCATCAACAAAAATATCTGTCGCCCACAAAAGTCCGTTTGCTGGTTTTATATTGAGCACAAGTCCCATTTGCAAATTGTCATTTGCGCCTCCAATATTCTGAATCGGCATGTACGGAACAGGAAAAAGATACGAAAGGTTCATATTCGGACCAAAAACAATGTTTTCGTAATATGAAATATTGATAAAATCGTTAAAGCGGTAATTTATAGAATGAAACGAAAGGTATTTTCCGTCGCTGTGGTCGCTGTATTTATAAGGATTGTTCGTCGTTGCACCAATAATTTCAAAAACAGAAGAATAACTCCACTTTTTTCTAGTTACGTTCATAATAAGGTTTGCAGAATGAAAAGAAGTATCGTTAAGGGCAAGTCCGTCGTTCAAAAATGAACCGTAGCCTGTTTTGCTAAGTCCGGCAATTGCATAGTATTCATTTGTGCCAACAGCAACGTTTGTATTCCAGTCAAGGTAAAGAGCAATCGGACCAATGCTTGAAGAGTCAAACACTGAATCTGGAGCCTTGTTTTTGTAAAGAGGAGCAATATCTTCGTAATCTGTAACTTCCGCATACATTCCAAGGTCGTAGCCAACAGAAATGTACGGATTAAAAACTATTTCTCCGGCAATTCCGCCTTCGCCCTTTACGTTTTTTGTACCTTTGTCGGTTTCTTCCGTCAAGTTTTGTGAAGCCTTGTATTCTCCCTCGCCAGTAGCATAAAGATTCAAAGATTTTCCGAAAATTCTTTCATATTCATAAAGCGCAAATTCGCGGTCATGTTTGTCGCCCTTGTCTATAACTTCTTCGAGAATAGATTTTATAAGGTTTGAAGGATAAGGACGAATCTGCGGAAGAGCCGAAATATAGCCTTTTAATTCCCAGCCCTGAGCTTGAGAATAAAATCTGTCCGTCGGATCTACACTTACCTGAGCAAATGAACAGAACAAACCTGCAAGTAAAACTGCAGAAAGCAAAACTTTTTTCATAAAAATCCTCGTTTTGGAAAATTATATCAGGACATTCCAGTTTTTTATTTTCAAGAATTCCTTAAATAAACATCTCTAACTTAAAACAATTTATAATTTAATCGAACACGCTCCGGCAACTTCAAGTCCAGCGGCTTTTTTTCCTTCTTCGTGTCCCTTGTTGAATATAAACACAAAGGAAGGCTGCAAGACACATTCGATTTTTGACGAAAAATTGTACGTTCCGCGGACTGAAATTCTGTTTACAAACTCAGGAGTTCCGGTCGGAGTTACAAGCGACTGAAGTTCTTTTGCAGTTAATGACGGAAAAACTAAACTATTCCCACTACTTCCAGGATAACACCAGCCGTTAGGATAATCATCATTTGTATGAACTCCGCCCCACAAGTATTTTCCCTCATTTACCATTTTGTCAAATACAGTTGTTCCAGACATTTCGCCTCTTGCCATAAAAAGATAGATAAAGTTCAAAGCCCATTTTTCAGGAACTTCGTATCCCATATTAAGCTCTCCGCTGATTGTGTCAGGACCAAAAGGAGAACCAATCCATTCGTAGAACGGATATTTTTTGTTTCCCATGTTTTCAGCGTATGTGCGAACCAAGGACCAGTTCGGACTTTCCTTTATGTAAAGATACGGCTGGGCATAACTTCCCTCAAGAGCAAACGTAAAACGTCCTTTTGAAACAGGCAGTGTATACCTTCCTCCAAGTTGGCCGCCCATTGCGTTCGGCGTCGTGTCGTCTGGATAATTTGAAGTTTCGTAAGAAGTCTGAAACTGTGTCATGGCAAAAAGTCCGTAGAACTTTAAATTTGAAACAGGAGTAAACTGAAACTTTATGCCAAGATATGCGCCGGTATGGCTTTCCCTGTCATAAGACGACTTATCGCCTTCATCGGGATATTCACGCCACGGCGCCATTCCATGAAAAATCGTAAAAGGATTTAAGTAGCGCAGTTCAACAGGAGCATTTACAAAAATGCCTTCAAGCGCTGTAATTGTCAGTTTCTTAAAAAGCCTTATATCAAACTGATGCGCGTACATATAGCGGTCAACGTTAAACTGGCTTACAATTCCTGTATATTTTATGTCTGGAGAATAAATCGAAAGTTGAGCATAAGAAGCTCCAGTAAGATATTCAGACCAAATCATTGAACCCGTAAGCGTTTTTCCGATATTTCTGGCTCCTTTTCCAATCTGAAAAGAAACTCCTGTCTTTTGTGTCAATCTGTGTCCGATCGAAAAATATGCAGTGTCAGGAAAATTGATGTCGATTGCATCCGCCGAAAAAGGAACATTTGAGTATACGTCATTTTTTACCGCATTGTTTTTATTCATTCCAAGAAGAATATCCATCTTCATTGTGACAAAGTCCGAAACGGTAAATTCTAAAGGAACAAAAATGAATGGCTTGCGCTCATATCGGTCATAAACCCAGTCAATATCGTCATTCGTCTTAGAAAAAATGGAAAGGTTAAAAGAAGGCTCGATTCCAAAGTTTATAAGATCGGATTTTAAGCCGATCTGCTCATATTCAAAATAGTTTTGAATTTTTTTGAGTTCTTCACGGCCGGCTTCGCTCAGCTTAAAAAAATCAATTTCCTGCAAATAAAGTTTTAACTCAGAAATTGAAGCTGGCTCAGAATCTGCAAAATTTACAATTCCGCTTTCCATGCACAGGTTTTCGATTGAGTCGTAAATCCAGTGTCCGGCTTCCACTAGTTCCTGATCTCCGCGGGCAAAAGTAAAAAACGAAATTCCGCAAAAAAGAACAGTTGAAAATAATTTTTTCATAACATTTTTATTCATTTTTTAATCCGTTTTTTTCTGAAATTTTACAGCACGAGCCTTTTCGTAACATTCGACAAGTTTTGGCGTCAAGGAAGAAATTTTCCATTTAGCCCCCCAAGATTTAGCTTCGAGCGATTTTTCTTTTCTGAGATTCTGGTCTTCGAGAAGAAGCTGGACTTTTTGGGCAAATTCATTCACATCGTCTTTTACCATAAATCCGCCATTATCGCCCTGCATTACGTCAACAGTTCCCAATTCTCCGATTGCAACAACAGGAAGACCGCTCAGCATGGCTTCTACAGTAACAAGTCCCTGGGTTTCTGTTTTGCTCGGGAAGGTAAAGACACTTGCCATTCTGTAAAAATATATCAGGTCTTCACCGGGAATGTAACCTGTAAAAAAAACTGAATCCGTCAAATTTTGATTTTCTGCCAACTCCTTGAGTTCTTCAAGATAAGGACCGTTTCCAACAAACAAAACAGCAGTCTTTTTATTCTTTTTTTGAATTTCACGCAGAACATCGAGAAGAAAAGCACAATTTTTTTCTTTTACAATGCGGCCGACAAAAAGAAGGATTTTCTTGCCTTTTATTCCAGGACATTTTGAATAAAGTCTGGAACGAACCGCCATTCCTCGTTTTATAGAATACTTTAATTTTTCTTCGGGAATTCCTGTCGGAAGAATATCAGGCATCTTATCAATTCCGTATCTTGAAACGACAGAAGCAATTCTTTGAGTTGGAGCAATTATTTCGTCAGCGCGCCTAAGATAATATTTTACGATTCCTGCACCGATTTTGCGAAGACTTATATCTGGCAAAAAATTAACGTAATTTGAAAGATAATCTTCCCACATCGTATGAAAGGTAAAAACACAGGGAAGTTTCCGGTGACGCGCGTAAATAGAACCCAAATAGCCGATAGTCCATTCAGAATTCAGGTGAACTACGTCTGGTTTGAATTTATCAAGAGATTTTTTAAGGTAGTGCCAGGTATTCAGACGCACAATGCGGTCTTCCTTCGAAAAAACAACTGAGGTTGAAGGAATACGGAGGATTTTAAAAGGCGCAGTTGCATCGCTTTCTTTTTCGTTAAAAAAAGAGCTTCTCTGCTGTTCCTGAGAATATTCAAGGCAGACAACGCAAACTTCGTGCCCGATTCTTGAAAGCTCAGTGGCAAAAGATTTGACAGAAACAGAAACACCATTGATTCTCGGAAAATAGGCGTCTGTAAACATTGCTATTTTCATAGAATTTATATTTTACTCAATTAAAACGTCAACTTCAAGATGACAGATGACGAACTGTTTTTTGTGCCAGAAATGAAATAAAGCCAACTCTCTTTACAATTTTTTCAAATATTTTTAAAACCGCAGATTTAATGTTTTTAGGATGAATTTTTCCAGAGAATTCTATAAACTTATTTATATGACTTCAGAACAAAAACAGCAGATTTATTCGCTTTTAAAAACCGCAGCAGATTCCATTTTGGGCTACAAATCCAGCAGTTTTAACGAAAATGCTCCGTTATTTAAGGATGATGAAAAAATTCAGCCTCAGGAAAAACAGCAGTCTCAGGAAAAAAAACAGCCTCAAGAAAATACAAAAAACTTAAATCAGATTTTGCCACAGTCAATGCAAAACGTAATCGAAAAAATCGCGCAGTGTACACGTTGTCCGCTTGCAAAAAACCGCCACAACACAGTTCCGGGAACGGGAGTTTCTTCTCCATTTGTTCTTGTAATCGGCGAAGGACCTGGTTTTGAAGAAGATATGCAGGGGCTTCCATTTGTAGGACCAGCTGGACAACTTTTAGACAAAATGCTTGCCGCAATCAATTTGAGCCGAATTTCAAACGTTTACATTGCAAATATCGTAAAGTGTCGTCCGCCTCAAAATCGAAATCCTTACCCTGAAGAAGCAGATGCGTGTTCTTCTTTTTTGCAGGCGCAGATTGCGCTTTTAAAACCAAAGGCAATTCTCTGCGTAGGAACAGTTGCTGCAAAAAACCTTTTAAAGACCGAATTTGGAGTTACAAAACTTCGCGGACAGTTTTTTGAATATCAAAATATTCCCGTCGGCGTAACTTACCATCCAAGCGCGCTTTTGAGAGACATTTCACTTAAAAGACTTGCCTGGGAAGACTTGAAGTTTTTTAAGACAAAACTGCTTGAATTAAACCCAGGCTACGAAAGCCAATATATTCCATACGTAAAACAATAAAAAATGGCAAAATATCTTCAGGTTGCGCTAAACGTTCCCTTAAACCAGACATTCACTTACCTCAACATAGAACCTTCCGAAATTTCGAGAATCGGATGCAGGGTTGAAATAAAATTCGGAGCACGAAAAACAAAAGGCTGCGTCGTAGGCGAATTGGAAAATCTTCCGCCAGATTTTCCAATCGAAGAATCAAAAATTCGTCCAATTACAAAAATTATTGACGAAAAGCCACTTTTAACTCCAGAATTGATTGAACTTGCATTCTGGGTTTCAAAATATTACATCTGCGCAATCGGTGAAGCAGTAAGCGCCATGCTGCCTTCTGCAAAACGCGAAACCGATGCCGGCGGATTTTCGTTCGTAGATGAAATTTCTTCGGAAAAACCAGTTGTTTTGAGCGAAGAACAGGAAAAAGTCGTAAAAGAAATTCTTTTGTCAGAAACAAAGACAAACCTTCACTATCTTTACGGGCCGACAGGCACTGGCAAGACGGAAGTTTTTCTTCAATGCGCACAAAAAATCCTTGACCAAAAAAAAGGCGTAATCTACCTTGTACCGGAAATCGGCCTTACACAGCAAGTTATCGAAGCTGTCGTAAAAAGATTTGGTCAGACGGTGGCTGTTCTTCATTCTGGTCTAACTCCAAGCCAAAAATTAAGTGAATACCACAGAATATTAAAACAAGAAGCACGGGTCGTAATCGGTGCACGAAGCGCAGTCTTTGCTCCAGTTCCAGACCTCGGCCTTATAATAATCGACGAAGAGCACGACGGCTCTTACAAATCTGGCTCAACTCCGCGCTACCATGCAAGACAGGTTGCAATGTACCGTTGCAAAAAACAGAAAATTCCTCTTGTAATGGGTTCTGCGACACCTAGCGTTGAAGCCTGGTATCTTATGAATACAAAGACAATCGCTAGACACACACTCTCAAAACGCCTCGCTGGCGGAAAAATGCCTCAAATCAAAACAGTCGACCTAAAAAACGAACCCGCCGACACACTCTGCATTTCCCGCGAGCTTGAGCACGAAATAAACCAGACCCTTGCAGAAAAAAAACAGACAATTCTATTTTTAAACCGCCGCGGATTCACCCACTTTTACCGCTGCCGCTCCTGCGGATTTGAATTAAAATGCAAAAACTGCTCTGTAAGCCTTACCTACCACAAGACAGAAAACCGTCTTCGTTGCCATTACTGCGGCTGGAACACAACACCACCACAACAGTGTCCGCAATGTGGCTCTCTTGATGCAGGCTATTCGGGCTTTGGAACTGAATTTATCGAATCCGAAGTAAAGGCAAAATTTCCGAATGCAAGAATCGTACGCTTAGACACAGATAACCTTACAAGAAAAGGCGAGTTGCAGGAAAAAATCAACGCCTTTAAAAACAACGAATACGACATTATGCTCGGAACCCAGATGGTCGCAAAAGGACTCAACTTTCCAAACTTAAAACTGGTCGGAGTAATTCTTGCAGACACAGCCCTTCATCTGCCGGATTTCCGCTCAGCAGAGCGCACGTTTTCACTCATAACGCAGGTTGCCGGCCGGGCAGGAAGATTTTTTCCAGATGGCAAAGTCATTGTACAGACATATTCGCCAGAACGCGAGCCGATTCTCTTTTCGGTAAACAATCAAACGCAAAAGTTCTACGAAATGGAAATAAATAACCGCCGGATGCTCAATTTTCCGCCTTTTTGTCGCCTTGTCCGTCTGGTTTTCAGAGCGCCGACAGAAAAACAGGCAGTCGAAGCCGCAGAAGGAGCGTCATCAATTCTCAGAAACGAACTTTACGCCCTTTACGACCAGAAAATCTCGCCTAATTTTACTCAGGAACAAAAAAACAAGGTCGCTTCTACAGAAATTCTCGGTCCAGCCGAATGTCCGCTTTCAAAAATCTCAGGAAGTTTCCGCTGGCAACTTATCTTAAAAGGACAGGACATAACAATTCTTCAAAAAACAGCCTCAAACCTTTTTTATAACTATTCGCGCCCCACAGACGTCTATATCGAAACCGACGTTGATCCTGTAAATCTTCTTTAATTTTTGGGCGCCACCCGCTTTTGCGGGTCGGAGTATTACGGGCTTCGGTGCCCTCGGTGCTTTGCACCAGCTTCGCTGCCCTCCATATTCCTGGCGCGAAAAAAAACTCAAATATGACGCCTAATTCCGTCAAATTTTATTTCGTGCAAAAAAAGTCCCTTTGCCGGAGCCGTTGGACCTGCATTTTTTCGTTCTTTGCTTTCCAAAATTTTCTTAAAAAACTCAGCATCTTTCCCCATCCGCTCAAAATAAATCAGGCTTCCTGTAATCGAGCGGACCATTTTCCATAAAAAGGCATTCGCTTCAATTTGAAAAACAAGATTTTCACCTTCGTAAAAAAAATGCGCATCATCAATATAACGGAACATCGAAACACTCTGATCGCCAGCCGCGGCAAAAGTCGAACAGTCAATTTCGCCATGCAGACATTCGGCCATCTTATTCAATTTTTCAATATCTGGTCTGTAATGAATCGGCCAAACATATCTCATCTGGCTTGCAAAAGGTTTTCCTGTATTTATAAAATACCTGTAAACACGGCTTGTTGCATTTCTTCTGGCAGAAAAATCCTCGTCAACCACCCTTGCCTCCATAATCCGCACGTCGTTTGGCAAAAAACAGTTTAAAGCTACAGGATATTTTTCTACTGGAATCGAATCCACTGGAGAATAAAAATTCGCTGCCTGCGCAAAAGCATGGACTCCGCTGTCAGTTCTTCCAGAACCTTGCAAAGAAATTTTTTGCTTATGAAGTTTTTCCAGCGCATCTTCCACAGTCTGCTGGACAGTTCTGACAGCTTTTCCCTTATCTGCAAAATCTTGCCGCTGCCAGCCACAAAAATCGGTTCCGTCATAAGAAATAGTCAAAAGTATATTACGCAAAATAACCGCCTTTTTTTCGCAAATTGAATTTTCAAAAAACTCTATTCATCGTCAACCGAAATAACGTTGGCTTCGTTTAAGGTTGCTGTCAGTTTGTCGTAAAGGTCACGAGATTTTTCCAAAAGCGGTCCTGGTTTTGATTTTGAAGATTTTCCAAGTCCAAAAATTCGGGCAATAGAACGTTTGTTTGCATCAAGCTTTTTATAGCGCATCTGCATGTCTTCTTTTTGTCCATATTTGTATTCCAAAAGTGAATTAAGATAGATTACGCCGTCATAACCGTAATTTTTGTCTATGTCAGGTCCAAAATTCGTAATTTTTGCAATCGTTTCGATTCTCTGAGTTTCGTTAATCAAAGTCTGCTCGTAAAAAAACTGGGCTTTTCTGTAAAAAACTTCGGCCGCATAGTCATAATTATGCTCAGGAACAATTTTCTGCAAATCGCGGCAAATCCATGCCAAACGAAGCGAAATTATCGCCCTTTTCATTGTCGGCGCATACGAAAGATCCACTTTTTCGTAAGACAGAAGCGCAAGATAATACATTGCCGCTCCGTCAAGAAGGTTTCGTTCTCTCGTCAATTCATAATAAGGAAACATATTGTTTACAATTTCTTTGCGGTTCTTACTATCCGCTAAAAGCGCATTGAGAGAATTATTATCCTGAATTTCTTCAAAATCGCTCCAAAAAAGCGCAGTATGGCATTTTGGGCAGGCTCCGATTGAATAAATCACTGGATAAATCTGACCGTATTTTGCAGAAGGTTCAAAAACGCGGTGCAGTTCGTCAGTCAGTTCTCCGGCAATCATTCGTCCAGAACCAGAAAGCATTTCCTCACGCTCAAAATTGTTCTGGCAGACCGGGCAATGGCATCTGTTTTTTGACCAATAGGAAATCTTTGGCTTTTTTCCAGGATTTTCAACTTTTTTTGAACTGCGGTACAACATAGATTCTCCAGATTTTTATTTTATAAAAGTATTTTAACTCAATTTTTCGATTATAACAAAAGCAACTGCATATTCTTTTTCGTGGCTTATAGAAAGCTGAATATTGATGTCTTTTCCTATTTTGGCTTCAATATTTTTTTTAGTTTTTTCTCCAAATTCAAAAAACGGTTTTCCGGCTTTATCCTTGGCAACATAAAAATCATTCAAGCTCAGGCCGGTAAAACCTGTTCCCATGGCCTTGGAAAAAGCCTCTTTTGCAGCAAAACGGGCAGCATAGTGACGGCAGGCTGCTCCTTCATTTTGATTAAAATCACCAGAAAACTGCTCATTTTCGTTAAAAAAACGCAAAAACAGATCTGGTTTTTTGAGCCATTTTTCAAACCTTCTTACTTCGCAAATGTCCGTTCCAATTCCGTAAACCATTATTCGCCTGACTGTCCGCCTGTCAATTCAATTTTTTCTGGAAGAATTTCATTCACCGGAGACGTAATCACATCGCCAACTTTCTCTTCAAGCTCATCTACTACCTTAATTTTTTCGACGGCAACTTTTATTTTTTTAGGAGAAAAATCCTGAACTGTAAATTTTGCAGGAACTGACGCTTTTACATCAAGCTCATAAACTCCAGGCTCAGAAATTTCCGACGCATTTACAAAAAGCGTCCCCTGAGAAACGCTGAATTTTTCTAAATCGACCAGATTTCCACTTAAATTCAAAATTCCAGAATTTTTTTGAGATGAAACTACAAATTCTTTCGACAAAGATTTTACTTCTATCGTCTCAACAGAAAAACTTTTTTCCGAAACGACAGGCGCAATTTCGACCGTAACCGTAAGTTTTTCTTCACTATTTTTAAATCTTAAATACGAGCCTGGATTTTCTGGCAAAACAGGGGAAGCAAAACTTTTATCCGCATTTTTTACAGAAACAGCCTTTGTCTGAAGTCTCGTGCAGTTTTGAACCATTGAACGCGGGCCTGTAAGTTCAACTGTATCTGGTTTTACAGTAATGTTTTTTATCTCATAGCCAGGCGCAGGACTTCCGTTTATTAGAGGCAAAACCGGCACAAAGGCTGAAATTTTTTCCTCAACTTTTAAATTGACTTCCTGAGGCGAAACTGTAACTTCAAGTGTATCCAACAAAAGGGCCTGCTGAGGAAGCTCAACAAGAACAGGAAGTTTGTAAACTCCGTCTTTTGGCAAATAATTCAGGTCAAGATAGGCGGAAAAGTTATTTTTTTGAAGAGAAGCAATATCTTCGGTCTTCCCTTTTAACTTGATTTTTACATTTGCAGGATATGGACTTACTGGCACAATTCCTGAACCGTTTTTTATTTTTAATGGAACTGTAAAAGACCTGGAATCTTGAAGAGAAAGCGTATAAAAAACGTAAATACATATTGCAAGCAGAACACAACTCGCTTTTACCGGCCAGTTTTCCGTAATTTTTTCAATAAAGTCCTTTATTTTCATCAATTGTGTCCTCTATCGTTTTTTGCGCAGGTGTCATTTCCAACAGTTTTTCAAGCTGTTTTGTAATCTGATTCGGGTTCAAATCGTAGTGAAGCTGGCTGTCGTAAGCAAGGGAAACCGCTCCCGACTCTTCTGAAACGACAAGAACAACGGCATCGCTTATTTCGCTCATTCCGAGGGCGGCACGGTGTCTTGTTCCGAATGTTTTTTTTATATCATATTGCTCGCTCAAAGGCAAAAAACAGCCTGCGGCGATTATTTTTCCGTTCTGAACGACGCAGGCGGCGTCATGCAAAGGCGTGTCATGACCAAAAATCGTCACAAGAAGAGCGCTTGAAAGGTCTGCGTCAAGACGTGTTCCAGTTTCGATGATGTCATCAATTTTGGTATGGCGTGTAAAAACAACGAGCATGCCTCTCTTCATTTTTGAAAGCATTTCGGCGGCAATGATTACGGTATCGACATAAGTATGCCTTGAGCGGTTTCCAAAAGTGAACCACTGGCTCTGTCCAAGCTTTAAGAAAACCTTTCTAAGTTCCGGCTGGAATACAATCGCAAAACAGACAACAAGTCCAGGAGCAAGTTTTTGAAGAACCCATAGCAGCATTGAAAGATGAAGCAAAAGCGCCACAGCATAGGCCATTGCAACGACAATTGCGGCTTTTATTATCTGAAGGGCATTCGTTTTTACAATTATTTCGTATGCCTTGTACAAAATAAAGGCCATTACACCAATATCTAAAAACGGCCGTATAAAATCATAAATATGAAGAAGATTTTCAAATTCGTTCAATCTATACTCCAATTCCTTTTAAAACATTCAGAGAATCCACAGCTTCTTTTACATCGTGCACGCGGACAAGAGTTGCTCCGTTCATAACGGCAATCAAATCCGCCGCAACAGTTCCAATCATTCTGTCCTGAATTTCACTGTTGCAAAGCTGACCGATTACAGTTTTTCGAGAAAGAGCCATTAAAACCGGATATTTTGAATCGCACAGCTGTCCGCATCTTCTGATTAAAGTGCAGTTGTCCGTCATATTCTTTCCAAAACCGATTCCTGGATCAACGATAATCTTATCAGAAGAAATGCCCTGCTTTAAAGCGTATTCAACTCTCTGACGCAAATAAAGGTCAACTTCCTTAAAAATATCCTGATATTCGGTATTGTTCTGCATAACGTCTGGAGTTGAACGCTTGTGCATTAAAATTACAGGAATTTTTGATTCCGCGCACAGTCTTGCAAGTTTTTCATCATCTTCAAGGGCGGAAACATCGTTCAAAATGTCAGCACCTTCGTCAAGGCAGGCTTTCATGACAGAATATTTTCTCGTATCTATCGAAACGGGAATATCTGAATGACGGCGGATTTCGCTCAAAACCGGAATAAGCCTTTTTATCTGCTCATCTTCACTCACATAATGAGAGCCAGGTCTTGTAGATTCTGCGCCAAGGTCAATAATATCCGCGCCCTGCTCAATCTGTTCAAGAGCCAGCTGAGTCCCGCCACGACTTCCTTCCCAAAATGAATCTGGAGTCGCATTTACAATTCCCATTACGAAAGCATTTTTTTCTGTCGTAATCGTCTTATCTGCAAGTTTTAGTGAAATCATTTTCTATAAACCACCTTATAAGCACATTCTGCAAGGCTCCTCGGATCCATTTTTACATCTTCGCAGATTTCGCCACGAGTTCCTTGACTTAAAAATTTTTCCGGCAAAGCATTGACCGCAGTTTTATTAAATCCACGTTTTAACAATTCATATTCAAGCTCTTCACTCACACCGCCATGGCATATTCCGTCTTCAACAAATATAACCGCATCCCGATTTTTTGCATATTCAAAAAGATGATTTACATCAACATTATTTAAAAATCTCAGTGAATAAATATCAGCCTCAATGTTTTCAATCATAAGATTGCGGCTCGCCTGAATCACTTCCGAAAGCATGCTTCCTGTAGAAACAAAAAGAACGGATTTTGACTTTTTCTTTTTTTGAACTGAAACATCTTCCAGCTCATCTTCATCAAACTTCAAGCTCAAGGCAGGCGCAAATTCTTCGCATTTTACGTAAACGCCCTTTCCTTCTTCAATTTTTTGAGAAAAACATTTCAATTCTGTCGGACAAGTCGATTTTGGATAGCGGAGCACAACAGGCCTGTTTTGAGAAAGCGCCCATTCAAGGCAGAGTTTAAAATCAACAGCAGTTGCAGGGGAAAGCATTGTTAAATTCGGAATAGTCCTCAAAAGCACAATATCAAACATGCCCTGGTGAGTTTCTCCATCACTCGGAACAAGTCCTGCCCTGTCTAAACAGAAAACCACCGGAAATTCCGGCAATGCAATATCGTGGATAATCTGGTCGACTGCCCGCTGCATAAAAGTTGAATAAATTGCAACAACAGGCTTTAGTCCGCCAGCCGCAAGTCCAGAAGCAAAAGTTACCGCATGCTCTTCGGCAATTCCAACATCAAAAAATCTTTCCGGAAAACGCCTTGCAAAAGCATCAAGTCCTGTTCCTTTTGCCATTGCCGCCGTAATTGCAGTAATTTTTTTATCTTTTTCCGCAAGCTCAAGCAAAGTCTGGCTAAAACATTCGGTAAAGCTCATCGTATCAAAATGTTCAACTTTTCCGTCAGAAATTAAAAACGGTCCAATTCCATGAAAAGCAGCTGGATCGTTTTCCGCAGGAGAATAACCTTTTCCTTTTTTTGTAACTACGTGAACTACGACTGGTCCTTGAAGTTTTTTCACGTCCTTAAAAACATTTTCTAGTTCACCGATATTGTGTCCATCCAAAGGTCCGACGTATTCAAAACCTAAATCCGTAAAAAAATTATTGCTTAAAAAAAGAGCCTTTAGAGAGCGCTTAAATCTGTAGACAAATTTTCCGATATGCCTGTTTGAATTTGGAATTTTTGAAAGCGCAAGGTCAATTTTGTGTCGAATATTCTGATAAAAACCAGACATCGTAAGTTTGGAAAGATATTTTGAAACAGCTCCAGTATTCTCGCTGATTGACATTTTGTTGTCATTCAAAACAACTATAAGATTTTTTCCAAGTTGGCCTGCATGGTTCATAGCCTCAAGCGCAAGTCCGCCAGTCAAAGAGCCATCGCCGATTACAGCAACAACTTTTCCTTTTTTTTTCTGTAAATTCCAGGCTGTCAAAAGCCCAAGCCCCTGAGAAATCGAAGTAGAAGCGTGACCGTTGTCAAAAAAATCATGTTTACTTTCAGTCCTTCTGGTAAAACCAGAAAGTCCATTTTTTTGCCTTATAGTTGAAAAATCCGTAAAACGACCGGTGAGCATTTTGTGCACATAGCACTGATGGCTTACGTCAAAAATTATCGCATCTTCCGGCGAATTAAAAACCCTGTGAAGCGCAATCGTAAGCTCAACAACACCAAGGTTTGAAGCAAGATGTCCACCGTTTTTTCCTACTACTTCAATAATTTTTTTTCTAATTTCTTCTGAAAGTTTCGGAAGCTGGTCTTCCGGGAGTTTTTTTAAATCATCGGGCGAATTTATTTTGGAAAGCAACATAACAATCTTCTATTATTTTTATTGTAAGACAAAAAAATGATTTTTACAATTTTGAAGAAAAAAAAGACCGCGAAGTAAAAAACTACCGCGGTCTATTCTACGGGCATATATCAAAACACCAAAAAAGATGTTACTTGCTCTTATGCCGATTGCGTCTAAGCATCTTCTTGCGCTTATGTGTAGCCATCTTCTGGCGCTTTCTTTTTTTACCACAAGGCATTATGGGCACTCCTTAATCAAATTAGTATACTAATTATCATCAATTTAAAGTCTTTCGTCAAGAGATTAAAATCGATGTAAATTACTTTTGTTCAATTTTTTTGTATTGAATAGTGTTGTTAAAAACCTGTTTTGCTGCAAGAGATACAACTTTACCATCATTGCGGTCAATTTCTGCATCTTTCATCATTGCCAGCTGATAAGCACGGCGACTTGCTGCGACAGTAATCTCATAAACGTTTCCTGAAAATTTTACAAGCTGTTCCAAAGGAAAAATCATTACACTATCCCCCAAGTTAATATGAATACTCGATTATATTATAATCTAAAAATGCTGTCTAGTATTTATTAAATCAGTTTTTCAAATTATAATAAATTTATGCGCAGTTCATCTACTTTTGCAACAATTCTTGCTCTTAAACAATCTGGAGAAAACAACCGTTCTGTAACACTCCTTACACCTCAAGACGGAATTGTTTACGCAACTCTTTATGGTGGCCCAAAAAGCAAATTTCGTTCGCTTGTAAGCCCATTTAACTGCGGAACTGCATATCTTTACAAAGACGAAACAAAAAACTCCTGCAAAATAACCGATTTTGACGTAAAATCCTATCATCCATCGTTTAGAGAAAATCTTTTTAAAACCTATGCGGCAAGTTTTGCTTCGGAAATCATAATAAAATCACGCTGCGCAGGAAGCCCAGAGCAGGCATTCTATCTTTTTAATGGACTTTTGGACGGAATGGAACAGAGCACAGAAAACAATAGCAGGCTCGGTCTTATCCGTTTTTTGTGGCGTTACACAGGAATTTTAGGAATGAGACCAGACGCGCAATTCTGCTGCCAATGCGGAAAATCTTTTTTATCAGATAAAATTGACCAAAACGCGCAAATTTTCTGCGGAATGTACAGCGAACGCGAAAACGGATTTGTGTGCAGAGACTGTCTTTCAAACACACAAACAGAAAATCGAAACAGTTTTTTTCTTTCCAAAACTTCGTTAACATATCTTCAAGCAGTTTCGGTTCTAAAACCAAAAGATGTCCGCGAAATAATAATTGATGAAAAAACAATGATTGAATTAAAAGACTTTTGCTATTTTTTAATTCAAAATGTATGCGGAACAAGATTCCTTTCGCTTGAATCAGGAATTGCTATTCTTTAAGTTGCAAAAAAAATAAAAACAGGATTATAAAATGAAAAAATGGATTAAAAAACCGGTTCTAAAAGAATCAGTAAACGAAATGACACAAAAATACGGAATTGACGCAATCACCGCTTCAATTCTAATTCGCCGCGGAATTACAAAAAGTAGCGACATACTTTATTTTTTGGAAGACGACAAAAGATTTTTGCACAATCCGTTTGAATTTTCAGCGATGGAAGACGCCGTTGATAGAATTCTTCAGGCTCAGGAAGAAGGAGAAATCGTCCTGATTTTTGGAGACCGCGATGTAGACGGAATTTCAAGCACTACGATTTTATACGAACAGCTCAAGTCTATGGGAATCGAAGTTGACTGGAGACTTCCAGGCGGAAATGACGGTTATGGACTTTCAATCGAAGCCGTAGACGAATTTTACAAAAAAAACGGAACGCTCATCATTACGGTTGACTGTGGAATTTCAAACAACGCAGAAATCGCCCATGCGGCAGAGCTCGGAATCGACACGATAGTTCTTGACCACCACAACCCTCCCGAACAGCTTCCAAGTCCGGCAATAATCGTTGACCAAAAATGCGAAAATTCACAATATCCTTTCCACGATATTTCTGGAGCAGCAATCGCCTGCAAAACCGCTGCAGCCCTCCGCTTTACAAAATCTGAGCTTTACAAACAGGAAATCTGCCTGCTTACAGCGCGCAAAGAAAACGAAGAGAACGTTATTGAATGCCTAAAAGTCCGGAACCTCGTAAAACAGGAAATTTTAGTTCAAAAAATAGTTCCCTTGAGCGTGCCGTTTTCAAAGACAAAATTTCTTTCCTTTTTGACAGGACAACAGATTTTTGTATGGAACAAAAGCGAAACCATGAAAGTTTTGAGCGAAACTTTCGGTTCTGCAATCGAATTCAACGTTCTCGACCTCAGAAATGAAGTTTCAAAAATATTTCCTCAATTTTCAGAAAAAAGCCTTTTAGATTTAAAAAAAGCGTCAATTCTCGCAAAATACAACGAAACTGACGGAACACAGATTGAAACATTTTTCAATATTTTTGTAACCTACATCAATACTGTAACTGCAAAACAATTTCCAAAAGACAGCATTCAGGAAGAAAAAGACTTTCAGCTTGCAGCGCTTGCCGCACTCGCAGACATAATGCCTCTCAAAGACGAAAACCGCATAATCGTCAGACAGGGGCTAAAATCAATAAACTCAGGAAATGCGCGTCCAGGCTTAATCGAACTCCTCTCAAAACTAAAACTTTTGGGCACAACGGTGACAAGCACAAAATTAAGCTGGAATGTAGTTCCTGTTTTAAATGCCACAGGACGCCTCGGACAGCCAGAACTTGGAATGAAACTTTTTCTCGAAAAAGATCCGTACAAAAGAGACAGGCTTGCTGACGAAATACTCGAAATGAACTGCAAACGAAAAGAACTCGGTCAAAAAGCCTGGGAAATCGCCTCAAAAACAGCAGAAGAAAGCATAAAACACTACGATGGAAAACTCTGCGTAATAATCGACAAAGACATAAACCGCGGAGTTTCAGGAATTCTTGCAGGAAGACTTACTTCAACATATAAAATTCCGTCAATGGCAGTCACGGTTGTCGATGGAATTGCAATCGGCTCAATGCGCAGTTGCCGTGGATTTTTGCTTCCGCCATTTTTGGACAAAATGTCCGATATTTTTATAAATCACGGTGGACACAACCTTGCGGCAGGATTCAGTTTTGAAGAATCCAAGATGGAAGAATTCAAAAAACGACTTGAACTGCTCTGCAAAGAAATTGAACTGAACGACGAAGAAGAAAGCGAAAATATCGAAATCGATGCCGAACTCCCTCCTCAATATCTAAAACCAGAAATTTTAAATATAATCGACCGTTTTGAGCCTTACGGCGAAGAAAATCCAGAACTCACATTTTTGAGTCAGGGAATGAAAATTCAAGACGGAATTCTCATGGGAAAACCAGAGCCAATTCACCTGAAATTGATTCTTGACGCTGGAGAAACAAAATGGCCAGCAATATTCTTTGGCGAAAGCGAACGGCTTCATAGAGACTTTGACAAGGGAGATTCGATAAATATTTTGTATCAGATTCAGCGCAACGTCTTTAACGGAAATGTAACTCCGCAGATGATTTTGTCCGAAACACAATTGATAAACAAGTAGAATCCAGCTTGATTTTAAGAATTTGCAATTGCTTCGCAGGCAGAACTACTTTAAGAGAGACAGAAACTGCTCTTCTGTAATTACTGGAATTCCTAATTTTGCGGCCTTTACATTTTTTGAAGAACCGCTTGCAGTATCGTTTGTTACAAGATAAGAAAGATCTTTTGTGACAGACGATTTGCAGGTTCCGCCGTTTTTCTTTACGAGGGATTCGGCGTCCAGCCTTTTCATCGTCACAAGTTCACCAGTAAAACAAAAAGATTTACCTGCAAAAACACCAGAAGAAATGCCTTCTTCAACTTGAATATAGTTTTTAGAGAGAAAAATAAGCTCGTCTTTATTTTCTTCAAGACCTTCAAAAAAATTTCTGGCAGAAATTTCTGCAAATCCATAGACTTTTGCAAAATCTTCAACTTTAGCTCCAAGCATTTTTTCCAAAGTGTTAAATCCGCTGTCCACAAGTTTTTGAATCATAGTCTCGCCCATGTCTTCAATATCAAAACCCGCAATAAAGGTTGCTAATTTTGCTTTTCTGTGAGATTGAATTGAATCATAAACTTTCTGCGCTCCAAGACTTTCTTTTTCTTTTTGAAGGCTTTCTTCATTCAAAAAATACGGTGTCAGTTCTTCAACTGTAAGAGTATACAAATCGCTAATCGAACGCACCCTGGAAGAATTAAAAAGCGATTTTATCAAAGTTTCACCAAGGTCGCGAATGTCAATCACGCTAATCCATTTTAGAAGCTGATGCAAAATTCTTTTTTCGCAGTTTTTATTTGGACAAAAAAGCCTTGTTCCTTCGTCCGTAAGTTTTGAACCGCAACAGGAACATTTTTCTGGAATCTGAATTTCTGAAAATACCTGCCCTTTTTCTTCTGGAACGACGCTTTCGATTTTTGGAATTATTTCTCCGCGCTTTACTACGACGATTTTGCTTCCGATTTTTACACCGAGCCTTCGCATTGTTTCGGGATTTGAAAGAGACGCCCTCTGCACTGTAGTTCCATTCAGCTGAACTTCATCAAAAACAGCTACAGGAGTATAAGTTGATCCAGATTCACTCCATTCAACCTTGCGCAGAACAGACACCGCTTCTTCCAGGCTGAATTTAAATGCAATCTGTCTGTCTGGGCGCGCTCGACTTGCGTCTGCATGGTTTATTGTCCGCTCTTTTACAACAAGTCCGTCTATGTCGTATTCAAGATTTTTTCTTTCTTCCATAACAGATGCGCGATATTCAATCACTTCATCTGCTGAATGGCAAATTTTTAAAGGAACAACATTAAATCCGCAGTTTTTAAGCCAGATGATTTTTTCCTCTTCATCCTTAAAAGGCTGATTTCCGTCCGAAGCCCAAGCATCGTAAGTAATGAGTTTTAGATTTTCGCTTCCAAGACCGTCTTTTCTTTTCATAAGACCGTTGGCGGCATTTCGGCAATTCGCTTTATCGGCATACAAACTGTCATGAACAGAATGCGTCATTATAACTTCGCCACGCACGCCACCCGTATAATCAAGAATTTTTCCATCTAAAGAGCAAAGTGCTGCTGGAACTCCGTGCATTTTTTTTGCATTAAGAGTAATGTCATCGCCGACAGTCCCGTCTCCGCGAGTTACTGCAACTTTTAAAATTCCATGCTCAAACTGAAGCTCAAGACTTGCACCGTCAAGTTTATATTCAACAAGATATTCTGAATAAGAATGATTTTTTGTCCATGATAAAAACTGCTGAGGATCGGCGGCTTTTTCCTGACTTCCCATAGGCATGATATGGCGCACTTTTGCAAAATTCCCGCTGTCCGCTCCAACTTTTTGCAGAACAGAATTTTTCGGATCCAAAAGTTTTAATTCATCCCAGAGTTTATCAAATTCAAAATCCGAAATTTCCGCTTCCCCGTTGTAATAAGAAGCCTGATATTTTTTTATTAAACTAACTAATTCTGAAATTCTTGCGCTTTGACCTATGTCAAAAAGATCTCCCATAAAAACCTCTCTTTTTAAGGCTGACGCTCTCACAATTTTTGGCAAATTACTGCTTTATAAACATCATCTCGTTGATTACGCGGTTTGCATCGATTCCTTTTTGCTCAAAACGAGTCTCAGGTCGCCACTGCTGATGAGGAGCGTAACCTTCATATTTGTTTTTTAGACCAGGGGTTTTTTCAAGTTGCTCAAAACCAAATTCCGCGTAAGGAAGCCAGTCCGTAACAAAATACAGATAACCGTCTTTTTTTAAGCGTGAAGCAATCAAGTCCGTTCTCGGTCTCTGAATCAACCGTCTTTTTTCATGGCGTTTTTTCTGCCACGGATCTGGAAAGAAGATATGAAAAGCATCGACGCTTTCAGGAGCAATCATGTTTTCCAAAACTTCCATTGCGTCGTGTTCGATTATGCGGATATTTTTTAAATTCCGTGTCCTAATTTCTCCAAGAAGTTTTCCAACTCCAGGCTTATGAACTTCAAGACCGAGATAGTTTATATCAGGATTATTTTCTGCAATTATCGCAGTAGCTTTTCCCATTCCAAAGCCGATTTCGATTACTACAGGATTTTTATTTCCAAAAATTTTCTCAAAATCCAAAACGTCTTCTTTGTATTGAACTCCAAAAATCGGTAAAAGCTGGGCATAATCTTTTTTTTCGCAAGCTGTAAAATGACCAGCACGAATTGCAAAGGTGCGGATTGTGCGCTTCATCGACTCTTCGGCAGAAAGCGAGCATTTTTTATTTTCTGTTTCTGCAATTTCACTCATAAATCAAATCCTTTTTTTTATTTTTCAATTAAATTTTCAAGAGGAAGTTTTATAACGACAGCTCCGGAAGTATCCGTCAAAATCCGTCTTTTAAAAAAAGCCCGACTGTATTCTTTTAAAATATCAGAATTTTTCTTCCAGGCTCTTTTTGCAGTTCCATAAAAAAGCATGTTCATGTTTTTGTCAAAAAGAATGACAACTTCACTTAAATTTATGCCAGCTGCCTTGCGGACATTTTCTGGTTTTGACTTAAGAATTTCTTCGTTATATTTTATAAAAAATTTTTCTTCAGCTTCGTTTCCAGCGGCATCTGTATATAAAACTTCATATTCACCATTTTTTATAACCTTGCGTTCTGGCGCGAGCAAAGACGGATAACCAATCCAGTTTTTGTCCTGGCTTTCAAAAATAACCGGAGAATAAATATTCCAACTGTAATTTTCCTCAATTTCTGTAATTTTTAGAAAATCCGCCCTCTGAGCTTCGTATTCGCCCTGAACAAAGACGGAAAGACTTGTTTCTGGGAGCGATTTTTCATCTTTGTAATCAAAAACAACGCTCGCATTTACAGAAAGAATATTTGCGGACGATTCGGAACACGACGAAAAAAGAAAACCTGTCAAAATCAGACACAATGGGAGACAAAAAGACAGACTGCTTATTTTTAAATTTCGAGGGTTTTTCATTTGACCTAAAAATTAAAAATAAGGTTTATGACCGTCAAATCGCTTGAAGAGAACTGATTTACGATTGATTCAAATTTTACGTTCACTTTTTTGCAGGCATCATCAAGGTAAGAAAGGTAATAAAGTCCCAGATCTGTGCTTTCCTGACCTTCTGGCAATTCACGGTAAAAGTCAATCAGCGATTTTTTATTAGTATCGGCAGAAGCCTTCGATTCGATATTTTCCTTTACTTCCTGAAATTCATCATCTTTATTATAAAGAGTAATCTGAAGCCTTCCTTGCTTTCCGATTGCAGACGAACCGCCACCGAGTTTCCAAGAAATAAAAACCTGCTCGTGGTTGCGCTTTAATTCGGCAACAATTTTTTCACGCTGCTCAGGATCGTAAATAAGCGTATCAACATCTTCAATTCCTGCAAACATACGCTTTGCTTCCTTACGCATATTTGTATTTTCACTGTTGAGGGCAAGCTCCATTACAAGAATTGAAATATATTCGGCAACACGGCTCTTTTCCATATAAACCTGAAGAAGATGGCGAATTGCAATATTGATTTGAGAAAAACCTTCCGTACGGTAGAATTTTGTAATTATGTACCAGTTCATCAAAGAAAGACGGTTCAAAAATTTTTCTGTCATAAGAAGATAGATGTTTTTTTCTTCGAGAGAATAGTCTTTATTTTCCATCAAAGATTTCCAGACTGGATCCAAAATTTCCTTTTTTGCAAGCTGAACATTCGCCTTTTGAGAAGCAAGCATCTGTCTGAGCTGGTTTTCTGACATTTTTGTGCGTTCATCAATCAACTGAGTAGGATTTTTACGGTTGTGCTTTTGAACAGCATCGGTTTGAATAAAATCCGCAAAAAGTTGGCGGTCAAATTGTTTGTAAAGAAGTGAATAAACCACAACTTTTGAAAGATCCATAACTTCCTGACGAACAGAAACAAATTCCGACATAGAAATTTCAATTTTTGAAATATAATTCACCAAAATCATATTTTGCAAAGACTGAGGTGAAAATGGATTCAGCGAAATTCCATATTCTTCAATATTGTCAGCAAGCCTGAAACGCAAAAGTTTTATTTTATGACTGATAAAATGTGATGCTCCCTCTTCTGTCAAAATGACTTTGAGCGGTAGATTAAGTGAAAATTTTTTTTCAGCAGACATCTTTTCTCCAACTAGTGGCTCTAATTATACTGCAAGGGGCTTGCATTGTAAACCTTCAAATTATATTCTGTTAGAATGAGTTTTAATGTTCTGCGGAAGTTTTTAATTTCTTTACTGCTATTGAATTACATTGTTTTTTATCCGCAGGCGCAAAGTGCCGAAAAAAAACTTCTGAAAGGAGCGGAACTTTCGCTTTACACAGAACAACTGCTTGAAAAATCCGATTTTTCTTTTCAAAGGATTGAGCTTGCCCCGACAGGAAACGACATTTTTGCGTTCAATATAAACGTTCGCCTTGAACCTTCGTTGCCAGCGGTTTCGGCAAAAACAATGCTGATTCTTGTCTCTCAGGAAGATTTTTTTGAATATCTGGAAGAAATTTTATCGCTTGTCGAAAAAACAAAAAAAATAAAAAGGGCATTTCCAGTTGAATTCGTTTTTACAGCCCTTGATGACAGAAATAATCTTTTTCCAGAATATAAGTTTTTTTTACAGGGAACTGAAAACTTTGCAGGAAATTTAGACGACGGTTCAGAATATTTTGCTGTCTTGATCAACTTTTCAAAAAATACAAAAGCAAAGGCGGAAATTTTTACAACTGGCGGAAAAAGCTCAACTCCAATGTGGCTTGCAAAGGAAACTGTAGATTCTTTTTTAAGCAAAAACATTCCTTTTTCTGTTCCGCAAAAACTTCTTTCAATTTACAGGGCTGGGCTTCTTTTTGGCGATGAACAGATGGCGGCTTTTTTTAAAGAAGGAGTTCCTTGCATAAAACTGCAATTTTCTAAGGTTGAACAGATTTCTGCGCTTGAAAACTTTATTCAAAATCATATTCCTTCTCAAAACGAAAAAAATGATGTTCATTATTCTTTTATCACTCTGGCAAACCACACTTTCTGGATAAATGAATTTAAAAATATACTTTCTGTCGAGATTTTCGGAATCCTTGTAATTCTTTTTTTAGTCTGCTTTACTTTTACTGGAAAAAATCGGCTTCAGTCAAAAAAAGATTTTTCAAGATATTGGCTTTTTATTCCAGCAATGCTGTGCGCAAGCGTTTTTTCGCTTTATGCCGGACAATTTTGCTGCAAAAATCTGGCTTTTATCGCTCAGGCGAATCCCGTAATTCAATTTGCAGCAAAACTCTTTATTTCCGTAATCGTAATTTCCGTATTTTTTCTGTTTCAGGTGCATTTAAAGCTTCCTGTCACATCGTTCATCTACGGTTTTATGATTATTTTGGTTTCTGCGGCAAATATTTTTCTTTTCAGCATGGCGGACATAACGGTTTTTTGGGTATTTGCCCTTGAATATTTTATAATTTACTTTACGCGGAATTCTTCAAAATTGCTTTCACTTATAATTACGTTCTCTCTTATGCTCCTGCCTTTTTTGTCTTATGTTGCAGTTTATTTTGCAAACGTAAACGCTCCTGACATAAAAATTTTAATTTCGAGCGGAAAACAGGTAAATATCATGCTCAGCCTTATTCTTTTTCCGTTCCAAATTGTCTGGCTAAAAATTCTTGTACGTCTTCGCGTTCTCAACAAAGACAAATCTCTCAGCCTAAAAAAAATCGCAGGATTTACTTTTATTTCGGCCGCAATAATTGTCGCCGTCATAACGCTTTTTGCTTTTTTGACGACAGAATTTGTCTACAACAAAAAGCACGACTTTGAAAAACCTCAAATTCTCGAAGATTCAACGAAAAAAAATCTTTTTTGTAAAATTTTTAACGACGATTCTTCAATGCTCCGCTCAAGCAGATTAAAAATAAAATCAAAAAAACAGGCAGTCCGATGTTCTGTAAACATTTCGAGCGAGAAAAATACGCCGGTTTTAGATTCAAATTACAGTTATCTGGTTTTAAATAATTCAAAAACTGCGGATTTCAATATTCCCGACTTTCCGCCGCAGAATTTTGAAATTGAGTTTTCAACGGAAAAAAACACTTCAAAAATCGTCACGATAACTTCTTTTTACGCAACAGAAAATCAAAATGAATTTGAAAAAGAAACCGTCTCTATTTTTGTTTCCGGGGATAAGGCAAAGTGAAAAATTTTTTCATCCATGCAGATTTAGACGCATTTTTTGCCTCAGTTGAAATTCTTGACCATCCGGAATGGAAAAATCTTCCTGTAATTGTCGGTGGAAAACCGGAAGACCGCAGGGCTGTTGTTTCGACAGCCTCATACGAAGCCAGAAAATACGGAGTTCATTCGGCAATGCCAACCGCAATAGCGTCAAGGCTGTGTCCAAACGGGATTTTTGTTCATCCGAGAATGAAGCGCTATCTTGAGATGTCTGGAAAAATTATGGAAATTTTTTCGCGATATTCTCCAGACGTGCAGCAGATTTCAATCGATGAAGCCTTTATCGACCTTACAGGAACAGAAAAACTTTTCGGTCCTCCAAACGAAACTGCAAAAAAAATAAAGGACGATGTAAAAAGAGAAACAGGACTTACGGTTTCAATCGGACTTGCGCCGACAAAATACCTTGCAAAACTCGCCTCAGAAATAAAAAAACCGGATGGATTTTTTGAAGTAAAAGAAGGAAACGAAGAAAACTTTATGCTTTCGCTTTCGCTAAAAAAAATCTGGGGAATCGGAGAAAAAACTCTCGCCCTGCTAAACAAAAACGGAATAAACACGACAAAAGACCTTCATTCAAAACCAAAAAATCTTCTTGCAGCTCTTTTTGGACAGGTGACAGGAACTTTTTTATACGATGCAGTCCGCGGCCAGGAAAAAGAAACATTCAATCAAACTCCAAAAACCCACACAATCAGCGCAGAAAACACTTATCCTTTTGACCTGACCTCAAAAGAGGCAATCGAAACTGCTCTTCTCGAATTAAGTTACACGGTAATATGGCGGATGCGAAAAGAAAATTTAAGAAGTTGGACAATCGGCCTGAAAATCCGCTACGAAAATTTTACAACGACAACAATCCAGGAAACTTCGACCAGAGAAATCAGCAGCATTGACGACCTTTTTGAACGTGCAAAAAAACTATTCGGCAAAAAAGCGGACACTTCAAAAGGAATAAGGCTTTTGGGACTCGCCCTGCAAAACACAGAAAGCGCCTCAAATCCACATCAGGCGGAGCTTTTTAATTTTGATGAAGAAAAGAAACGGAAGGTTGAAGAAGCGGTTTTAAAAGCAGAAAAAAAAATACCTGGAATAAAAATTACAAAGGCAAGGCTTTTAGGAAAAGATTCGTTAAAAAGCATTGTTTTTTTTGTCATTCCGTCAGTTTTTTTTATATTTTCCACACAAAAAATATTCTCTTCGCCATTAACTTCTACTCAGACCGAAAGAAATGCGGACGGAGCAGGTTCAATTGTTTTTAATTCGACTTTGCTTCCGCCTCAAACAGAAGAATCTGACGAAATTCCGCTTAAAGAAAAAAAAAGCCTCTTTAACTATTCAATTTTTGACAAAAATATCGATTTTTTTGCCGAAGGCTACTGGAAATCCCTCGTAAACGGAGGATTTTCTTCAAGTTTTGGATTCGGCTCAACGCCGGCGCTTTCGCTCATTGCTCCAGTTGTTTTATCAGAAGTCAACCTTAGCCTGTTTTTTTTGCTTGAAAAACACTGGTACTTTGAAGCCGATTTTGCAGACCATTTTGACAAAAACACGGTTGCGGCAGGATACTACGGAGACGGAATTTTAAAAAACGCAAGGATTTCAAACCGCGGAATTATTTTTGAATCTGGCTATTCAATCGACGATTTAAACCGTAGTCCTGGTGGTGGCGAAAACCTTGCTCCAGGAATTTCTGCCCATTTTGAGACACCAACTTTAAGCGCAGATGCAATTTTGAGGTACGATTCCCTCGAATCAAAATCTAAAACCTGGTACGGAAAAAACAGCGTTTCTGAGCAAAAAATAGAACTTTCTGACTACGAAACTGGCTTTCAATTCGTACTTCCTTCAAGACAAGCCGTTCTTGCCGTAAAATCAGTTTTTGTAGAAAATTCAGACGGAAATTACAAGGACGAAAACGGCCGGACGTTCAAAAAATTAAATTCATCTCAATTTCTATTAAGCGCGTCAAATTATTCAATTTTTCTTTCAAAAGAAGCAAAAGCATATAAAATTTCTGGAACTTTGCCAGCTATTGCAATTGAATACGACTCTTCCTACCCGGCTTTAGTTGCACTTTCCGAACTTGGAACTTATGGAGAATCAGGAGAAAAAAATGGAAGCGGATTTTTGGGTGAAGTCCAAGGAAATTTTTCAAAAAACTTAAAAAACTATTCGCTTCCAAAAACTGGAAAAATTGACGGAAACGAGGTATTTTATATTCAATATCCAAAGAAATTTTCACCATACGCTGTCTGCTACCGTTACGACGCAGGACTTTTATCTTCCGGAGAAGCAGCAGTTTGTTCTGGCACAACCTCAGTTCAAAATGAAAATTTTTTTGTTACTCTAGGCGAAAACGATTTTTCGGACGTTCTGACAGATTTTTTTAATTCATCGCACATTTATGCTGACGTTTTTTTTAAAAATTCCTATTCTTCACTTTCTTCAGAATACAGATTTCCTTTTTGTTCGGAGGCTGAAGAAATTTATCTTGGACTAAAGCCTTCTTCAGATTTAAAAGTCTGCGTACGAAGTTTTACGCCAATAAACCGTTTTGAGATCGGCACGAATGCAAGAGGCGGAACAGTCCTTGTTTATAAAAACGGAATTCAGGATGCTGGTGCAGCTTACGACAAGGAATCCGGCTGCATAACGCTCTCAACTTCTGTTTCGGCTTCCGACAAAATCACGGCTCAATGGTACGAAGACAGTTCAGATTCGTCTTCTGGGGCAATTACGGCGGCAGGCGGAATAAAAAAACAGTTCACAAAAAATATTAGCGGAGATTTCGCTTTTGCAGGAAGCTGGACTCTTCCAAACACAGACAACGAAAAAAATTACACGACCTTAACAACTTCTTCTCCAGGACATGCAGTTTTTGCAACAGGACTTGAATATTCGACCGAAAATTTTAAATTCAAGAACACAGGAGCCGTAAGTCTTGAAAGCTCAAACACGACTGGAAAATGCCTGATTTCGGGAATGGACGAAGAAAAAACAGAAACCTTTTATCTTGCAAAAGACGCCACCGTCAGCATTCCAGACGACATTCTGCCGGTTTTAAACTCGCGGCCAGGCGAAAGTGAACGGAACATTGAACTAAAAGGCTCTAAAAACGGTTCAATTGAAGCAAAAAACGGACAATCTGATTCTTCGATTACAGGTTATTCGGCAAGTTTTGAATGGGATTTTTCTAATTTTTCCGAAAATGCGGCAGAAGACTCACCTTTTTGGGCAGGAACCTCGCTTAAATTTCCAGCACTTTCTGGAATTTTGCCTTCATGCAGCGAATTTTCACTTGCCTTAAAAATCGATGAAAATTCCAGTTTTTTTAACCTTTCGGATTTTGAACTTTACCTTCAGCTCGGTGTAAATACCGACGAAAAACTGAGTTTTGAAGACAAAAATCAAATTCCCACCTGGAAAATCGGAAGTTCAGAAGGACAATGCGACTCAGACGTTAAAATTGCGTTCAATAAAGCAAAAAAAGGCGAATGGCAGACTATTACAGTAAAAATTTTGGACGAAGAAAAATCTCTTCTTGCGACAGACTGCGGAGGAAGGCTCATTCTCACTTCAAAGTCAAAAAAAGCTGGAAGAATTTTTGCTGGACCTTACGAAGCAAAGGAATCGGGATTTTTTTTAAGCACCGAAAACGGTTCAGATTATGAAGTTTTTACAACACGTGAAAAAGCTGGAAGCTCAAACTACATGACTTTTTTTGAGTTCAACAATTCTTCAGAAGAAATTTTTACGATTACAAGATATTTTGGCGAAATCAACCTCGAAGGCTACAAGTTTTTAAGGTTGAATACAAAATTCTCTTCAAAAAATTTAATTTGTAACGACGAAACTTTTTTGATTTTAACATTTGACCGACCTCAAAGCGACGGAAGTTTTAAAACCGCTGTAAAAATAACACTGAACGCAGAAGACCTTGCAAAACTTTCGCAGATACAAAAATTTTCCGACATAAAAATAAATCTTTCCGAAAAAAAATCAAATTACGGCTCGGTTGAAAAAATCGACGTTTCTGTCGTTCCAACCAGATTCTGCGCCGAATTTCATTCAGTTTCGCAGACAGAACTTGCCTTCGACAGTTTTATGCTTACGGACACTTCGCCTTATTTTCTTCTTCAAGATATTGTAAAAACTTCCTGGCAAAAAAACGGAGAAATCATAAAAATAAAAGATTATGCAATTCTCAAAGACGCAGGTTTTCAAGCTGACGGAAAAACCAGTTCTCAGATAAACAGTGGCGATTCAGAAAACAAAAATTATTTTTCTGGAAGCGCAAAAACAAGTTTTACTTTTTCGGAAATTTATTTTTCGATTGACGCAGGACGCTCGGTGGATTCGGTAATGCCGCTTTCTTCGGCTTCGCACACAGTCAAAAACACAAAACCTTTTTTTAAAATTTTAAGTATTGAAGAAAATTATTCCTTTAACCACGATGATGAAAGCCTCAAAAAATCCAATTCGATTTTAGCAAATTTTTCGTCGCTCAATTTTCCATTTGTTTTTTCAGCAGACGCTTCTGCAGATTCAGACATTTGGGCACAAAACCAGAATATTTCTGCAAAAATTCACTTAAAAACCCGGCCTTTTGTTTTTGAAATGCAGTCGGGCGCAAAACAAAAAATAATTTCCACAAATTCTAGAGAAACAAAATATTACGACACAAAAAATTATTTTGATTCCTGGAATAAAATCACTTCTCTAGAATTTAGCCAAGGAAAACAAGAAGCTACAAAAAGAAATGTTTTTGCAAAGGCAAATTTAAAATTCAACCTGGAAAAAAATAACTTTTCTCCCGAATATAATTTTTATTCCGAAGAAAGTTACAAAAATTCGGCATATATAACTTATTCAGACAAGACAAGCCAGACTTTTTCCGTTCCTTTTTCAATAAAAAAGAATAATTTTTCTTTCAGTTGGAAAAAATCCACTGGCGGAACACAAAAAACGGACAAAAACGAAAATTATTCGGACGATTTTGAACAGCTTGCCTCCACGTTGAACAAAAAAATCTGGTATTTTAAGACGATTCCGTTTTACGACATTTTCAGCAGTTCAATAAAAAATAAAGTTTTAAAAGATCCGATGCTGGATGAATACTCGACCGAAAACATCTACTATACTTCTCTTTATTCTGCCAGTTGGAAAAGAAATTTCTTTGGAAATTCAACAGACTTTTTTTTACCACAAAACGCTTCGCTTTCTTTTGAGCGCGACATAAAAACTTCTTCTTCGATAACCGACGTATGCCAACTAAAAGGAATTCTGGGTTTTAGTGCGTTGAATGTTTTTGGAAAAAACAGTGCGATTCACCTTACAGACCTTTTTGAACAGGATGAATACCTTACGTCTTTTTCGCTTACCTTAAAAACTCCTGGCCAGAATTTTTCATCTTCTGTAGTGCTAATTTCGTTTTACCAGCAGGATATTTTTTACATAAAAAAAGACGAAACCTTAAAGGCTGGATTTGAGTTTTCTTTTGAAGACAAAAACAATCTTTCTGCAAAGTCTACTCTTGTCTGGAAAAGGCCTGGAGAATCTTCTTTGATTGAAAAATTTTTCGTTTATTTTTTTAAGCGGTTTGAACTTTTTTCCGCACAAAAAACACAAAATCAAACAAAAATAAACCGTTCTGACAGTCTGAATGTTGTTTTTTCGAGAGCAAGCTCTTCTACAACAACAGGAACAAAGGTCTCCGAGCATAATTTTTTTGAATATCTTCACGCTTTGGACATTCAACTGAATAAATTCGTCTGCATAAACAGTTCGCTCGGCTTAAGTTACAGCTGCTATTGGAACAAAAATGCAAGTCTTTCGGCAAGTGCCCAAATCGGAGCGACTATAAAATTCTAAATTTTTATTGAAGCGGAGCAAAATATCCGCTGTCATCACGACCAGAACGGTTCATCAAATACGCCTCAACTTCGACAGGAAGATATTTTTCGCCAAACTGGGTCGATTGCGATGAAGTAAACGACAAAACGTAAATTCCACACGGAGTATCAATCACGTCTTTTACGACATTTTTTAAACCTTCCGTCCGGTAAACATAATATTCATTTCCTGCTGTATGCTCGCAAATATATGCAAGTTCAGGAGCCACGCTGGTATTTGCAACAAGTACTGAAGAAAGAATAATTGAATTGTTGTTTAAATACGCGGTCAAATCCGTAAGTCCATATTTATTAAAGGAAGCTTCGCTTAATTTTCCAGCTCCGATTAAAACAACCGCTCTCTTTTTTTCGCCAGAAATTAAACCGTTCGCAGCAAGCCTGATTGCCAAATCGACAGTACATTTTTTTGACGGAGGATTTTTCATCGACTGAAGGCTAAAATTCAAGGCTTTTTCTGGAGAACCTTCATATTCAAGTACAGGAACAGCCCCGGAAGTTACAATTCTAAGTATTCCTTTATTTGCGTGTTCATTCATTGAAGAAGCAATTTCGCGGACAGCGGTTTCTATTTCCCTCGAATACTGAGCAGCTTCAAAACTGCGGTCAATTACAAGCGTAATATCCGCAAAATCGTTCACATAAGAGGCGCCTTCAAAAACATAATTCTGAACCGCGCCTTTTTTTTCTGTAATTACAAAATTTTGCTCTTTGAGACCGACAACTGCCTGTCTGTGGCGGTTTTCAACCTTTACTTCAACCTTTACTTCTGGAAATTTAGAAGCGTCAACCTTTTCAATCTGAACAAAAAGTCCGCCGACAAGTTCAGACATCTTAGACATTACATAAATTTCGTTTGTACGGTAATCCGTTGCGAGAAGATTTCCGTTTACGTCAGGAACTGCGCATGTCAAATAAGAAGGAGCATTGCCCGTGCGAACATTTTCAAAAACCGTTCCAGTTTCAGTATCAACCGAATAAATTTTATTTCCGTCACAAACGACAAGATAATTTCCCCATTTTTTCATCGATTCTGGGTGAACAAAAGTTTTTTCAAGACACAAAAGTCCCAGATAATTTCCAGCCGTATCAAAACGATAAACAGCTCCAGTTACAGCATCGGCAACAAAAACTTCATTTCCAGAAACGGCAACTCCAGACGGAGCTTTTAAACCGTCAAAACCAGAAGATTTTTCAGGTTTCTGTCCAAAAAAGAAAAGTCCGTTTCCATCCCTGTCAAAAACATCAATTCGCGCATTTCCAAAATCAGACACGTAAATATTTCCAATTTCGTCAGTTGCAAGATACTGAGGACCGACAAAATTTCCAGTTCCAAGGCCTTTATTACCAAAATGCTTTAAAAACCTTCCGCTTGATGAAAAAAGACTCAGCCTGTCTCCAGCGAATTCGCTTATAAGAAGATTTCCGTCATTAAGACGAATTATGTCCATCGGTCTGTCAAAACCTTCAAAAGAACCGTTCGAGCGTTCAAATACAAAACCGTTGATGTCCATTCTTAAAAGTTCGTTTGAACCGTAAGAAACAATCCACATAGAACCGTCAGGATTTGCAAGAATCGAAACTGGCTGGCTAAAGACCAATTTTTCTCCGTCCGAAGAATTTCCTGAATAACTTCCGCTTTCCGTATATTTTACAGGGGCATTGTAACTGTTGTTTGAAATTCTTCTTTCGCGGACAATTTCTATTTTGTTTTTTAGCAAAAGCCCGCCGTAATTATTATCGCTTGCTGTCTGCCACTGTTCAAGTGCTGTTCCTTCAAGACCTGCACGATAGTAAGCTTTTCCAAGCCATTCGAGAATTATATTTTCTGACGGAAGATAAGAAAGCGCTTTTTCAAATTCCAAAATTGCGTCATTGTAACTTCCGCGGTAATAAGCCTGAACGCCTTTTCTAAATTCCTCTTCGGCAAACCCTGTCTGAGCAGAACGTGCGCCAGTTGAATTTTTTACACGAGCCTCCTCGCTCGTAAAGACATAATTCTGAGAAAATGAATTAAAACCTGCAAAAAAAAATGGCAGCAGTGTCAGGGTTTTTAGTATTTTATTTTTCATTTCAGTTCACTTCCACCTGGGCTATTTTTAAATGTTCGATGATTTCCGCATTTTCCGGACGAAGGGCATAAGCCTGAAGAAGGTATTTTGCGGCATCTTTTTTTAAGCCAAGTTTGTAATAAATCCAGCCAACAGAATCAAGGCAGGCAGCAGACTGAGGCTCTTTGTCGAGCGCTTTTTTGCAATACGACAGAGCCTTTGCAAGATCTTTTTCCATGCAGGCAAGAACATAGCCCATTCCGTTAAGAGATGTAACGTTTTCAGGATCTATTTCAAGCGATTTTTTGTAATAATCGAGGCATTTTTCAAATTCATTCTGCTGCCATGCAACATAGGCAAGAGAAGCGTAAACGTCCGCTGGCTTATAACCAGTTTCGAGAAGTTTATTCAATTCAAAATCTGCAAGACGTTTTTTTCCAATCAGCACATAAATCACTGCCAAAAGATAGCGGCACTGCAAAACGCGCGGACTCTGAGTTTCTGAAGTTATAACCTGTTCAAGATACAAAAGAGCATCGTCATATCTTTCAAGTTTTGCATAGCAAAGACCAATGTAATATGCAAGTTCAATATTATCAATTCCAGAATTTTCAGGAAGAGAAATGAAAAATGTAAGAGCAGATGTATAATCGCCTTTTTTATAAAGCGAAATTCCCTCAAAAAGAGGCGATGAACTTTTTTCTGCCATAAATCAACCTCCCGCACCCATTAAACCGAATTACAATATTTTCCGGTTAAAAAACAAAATCAACCTTACGATCCAAAGCTGATTCAAAATCAACAGGTTCGGCACAAATTCTCGTTATTGCAATGTTTCCCGACTCTACCGCTTCGTATTCGTTCAATAGTTCAGGTCCTGTTGTCGTCAAAGCTCCGCTTAAAAGAGTACTTTTTAGCAAACCTTCTTCGATTTCTTCAAATTCTATTTTATCTTTATAATCTCTTGTACACAAGGAAGTCAAAAAAGCTGAATTGTATTTTTCCTGAGATTTTGCATTCACGCTCACCATACAGTTAGGCTCATAAAGCGAAATCAATCTTTCAAGGTTGTTTTTTACAAATTCCGCCAATGCGTCATATTCATAACCGTCCTGAGCATATTCTCCGCTTTCCGCCTTAAGGCTTACGGCAATTCCTGGCAAACCGTACAAAACCGCCTGTCTTGCCGCTGCAACCGTTCCTGAATAAATGCAGTCGGTTCCCATGTTCGGTCCCTTGTTTATTCCTGACAAAACAGCATCAAATTCAACATTGTTAAAAAGATTTGAACGCAAGGCTGAAATTACACAGTCAGCAGGATAACCTGAGCAAGACCATTCGTTTTCCGCAAACCTCTTAAAAGTCAGAGACTCGTACATTACGATATGAGAAGAAACAGCAGACCTGTTAGAAGCTGGAGCCAGAACATAAACATTTGCAACTTTTTTTAAAGCCTCTGCAAGAATCTGAAGCCCCGGAGCAGAAATTCCATCGTCGTTTGTGAGCAATAAATTCAGTTTTTTTGAATTATTCAATTACCTGTACCCCGCCAGCAGGCCGGACTTCGTAGCAGGACGCCCTGAATCCAAAAATCCGCTCATATTCGGCAAGAGTTTTTCTAAATGTCTGCTCGTCTGAACGGTTCATAATCGTGTAAGTCATACGTCCAAAACCTTTGCCTGTAATTCTTCCGCACGAAACCGGATTTCTTGAATCCTGCGCATTTGGATTTATCTCCTGTAGCCTTTTTAAAATCCAGTCAATTTCCGGACAAGAAAGCTCATAGTCTTCGCGCATATTTTTATAACTGTGATTAACAGCCCTTGCAAAACCGCCGAATTCTCCTGCAAGAAGAGACTTCTGGGCTTCGAGAATGTATCTGTGTTCACGCATAATGCACTGTAAACGTCTTCGAGTATCTTCCGACACTACAGAAAGGACATCATTTACTTCAGAAGGATTTTCTTCATAAATCCATCCTCCGTAAACATTTGACTTTCGTTCCTTTAATTCGCCGAGAAGAAGTACATTTTCCGGCTGTTGAATAGTTTCCTCATTCCAAATTTCCACTCTTGGAACCTTTGTATCAGTAAGGAGGATCACCTTGTCTTCAAAGTTGAACGGAAGCAAATCCCAAGAACCTGTTGAGTAATCCGTAAGAACGAGTGAATTTTCTTTTGAATAAATCGCAGAAAAATAATCCGCCATGTAATTTTCAAGATTAAGGAAAATCTTGTTTCCACGCTCAATTACCTGCAAAAGCTGGGAATCCGAGCACTGAAGATTAAAAAGTTTTCTGATTGCATATGCAGTTGCAACTTTTATTGCAGTCGTAATTCCACATCCAGCAGAAGGCAAAACCTGGGAATAAACCGTAAAATCTATGCCAGAAAGGTCAAAACCTCCTGAAATAAAACCGTAAACAATCGCTTTAAGGGCATTGGCCCAGCGGTCTTCTTTTCTGAATTTCAATGAGGTTAAAGTTCCGCGTTTTCTGTCTCTTAATTGGGAAAAATAAAATCTGAGCGAAACGTCCTGTCGTTTAGAAACAGCGACAAAAACAGGCAGGTCAACTGCCATAGACAGCGTTTTATCCTTTGCAAACCAGGTATGTTCGCCAATCAAATGAAATCGACCGTTTGCAACAGCAATAACAGCTGGTTTTACCTGATATTCCTGCAAGTGCTCATTTCTGGTAAAATCTGCCTGTTCCATAGTGCCTCTCTACTTTTGGTGCAACGCTTAACTTTTTATTTACATTTTTAAATATGCTTGGATATTTTCAAAACCTTGCTAAAAAAAACTAATATTTATAAAATGATATTATAATGTTCTGTTTTTTACAAGTTTTTTTATCTTTTTTTTCCAGCGTACTGCTTTCGCTTGCAATTCCAAATGAATTATTTAAAATCGGGTGTCCGCCTTTCGCGCTTTTTGCACTCGTTCCTCTATATATAGCAATTTCACGTTCAAAAAGTTACAAAGAAGCATTCTGGCTTTCGTTTTTGCACGGAGGTCTTGTCCATTTATTTTCAAGTTTCTGGCTCAAAAATTTTCAGGGAATGGCGTTTTTTACCCTCGGAGCAAGCCTTTTGGGAACTGCTTTTATCGAAGGAATAATCGGCTGGTTTTTATTCTTTCCTTTTTCCCAAAAAAACAGGGTTTTGCCAGGAATTTTTATTCTGATTAAGATTTTCTGGTTTACAGGAGTTTACGTCGTTTACGAATGGTGCAAATCAACAGGTTTTTTGGCATATCCCTGGGGAACTCTTTCCATGACATCACTTTCGTGGCCGTTTTTTATGCAAATCGCAGACATTACAGGTCAATACGGCGTAACTTTTATTTTTGCGCTCTTTTCTTCGGTCGTTGCGCAGGGAATTCTTCTTGTAAACGAACATAAAAATATCCTCAACCTTAAAAGTTGCGTTTTTTCGTACAATCTTGCGGCAAAAACATTTTTTATTCTCTTCGGGATTACAGCAATATACGGACTTTACCAATACAATAAACCAAGACTCCCGGTCAAACATATCAATACGGTAATGGTTCAGCAGGATATGGACACTTACCGCTCAAACGAAAAAGATGCAATTACGGTTTCTCAGTTTCTTACAGATGAAGGAATCAAAGAGTTTTCTTCAAACCATAAAAAAACGGATTTAGTTGTCTGGAGCGAAGGAGTTCTAAACAGAAAATGGCCAGATTCATACGGATATTATCTGACACACCCAGAAGAAAAACCTCTTATAAAATACATAAAAGAAAAAAAAGTTCCATTTATAATCGGCGGAGCGATGATTCTTGACAGAGAAAATCACAAATTCTCAAATGCAGCTCTTCTTTTTAACAAAAACGGTGAACTTGCAGGCGCATATTCAAAACTTCATCTCGTTCCATTTGCAGAAGCAATTCCATTTGTTGAATACGAACCTGTCCGAAATTTCATAAAAAAAATTGCAGGCTTTTCATACGGTTGGACAGCTGGAACAAAAAACACAGTTTTTGAAATACCTGTTTCTTCACCAAAACAAAATCTTGATACGGAAATAATTTCCCTCGAAAAAAAACAGCTTGAAAAAACTACAGTTATCGTTTCCGCTCCAATATGCTTTGACGACGCTTTTGGACACGTTTTCCGCGGACTTTTTTCTGCTGGAACTGAACTTTTTATGAATATCACAAACGATTCCTGGTCAAAAACACAGTCAGCAGAATACCAGCATCTTGCAGTAGCAGCCTACAGGGCAATCGAATTCAGAACAACCCTCGCCCGATGCACAAATTCTGGAGTTACAACAGTAATTTCTCCGTCTGGAAAAGTCATTTCTTCGCTTCCACTTTTTGAACCTGCGCACTTAAGCATCTCAATTCCAGTTTACGAACGGCAGGTTACAATCGCTTCTCAGTTCGGGGACTGGCTTCCACATGTTCTCATATTTCTGATTGCCACTTTTTTATTTTTTTGCGCAAAATCAAAAAAATTCTATTGCCAGTCTAGATTTAGTGTTTTATGATGAATTAGTTATAAAAATAACACTATTGCTAGAGGGGATAATTTTTTATGCGCTGTCCTTACTGCGGAAGCCTAGACGATAAAGTCATTGAATCACGCACGATGGCAAACGGAGAATCGCTCCGCCGTCGCCGTGAATGTGTAAGTTGCGGATACAGATTTACAAGTTACGAAAGAATCGAAGAAAAACCATTTATGGTAATAAAAAGAGACGGACGCCGACAGCCTTTTGACAGAACAAAACTCGAGAAAGGAATCGACCGTGCCCTCGAAAAACGCCCAGTTGCGACAAGTATGATAGAAAACATCATAAATGACATTGAAGACCGTGCAATAATCGCAGGAAAGGCAAACCGAGAAATTTCAACGGCTGAGTTGGGAGAATTCGTCCTTGAACGTCTGTACGACATAGATAAGGTTGCATATATCCGTTTTGCTTCCGTATATAAGCACTTTGAAAATCTCGAGGAATTTGTCACAGAAGTAAACAACCTTTCCAAGAAAAACCGTAAAAAGAAAAACAAACCAGAAACAACAGCAGAGGGAGAATAAGGTGGAATCTTTCAAAAAAACAAACAGCGACGACTTGTCAATTTTTCCGCAATGGAGAAGTTTTTTAGGCTCATCCAGAGATGAAGAAACGAAAGGATTTTTAAGGCAGGTTGTAAAACGCAACGGCTCAATAGAAAAATACGACCGATCAAAGATAGAATCAGCTGTAAACCGGGCAATTGAAGCTGTTTCAAAAATTCCAGACACAGAAAAGGCAAAAGAAATTACAGACAAGGTTGAAGAAAAACTGAGAGTTCTTTTGGCTGGTCGTCGCGCACATTCAATTCCTGCAATCGAAGAAATTCAAGATATTGTTGAAAACGTACTGATAGAAGCAAAGGAAGTTGAAGTTGCAAAAGCATACATCCTTTACCGTGCAAAACACGAAGCCATCCGCGATTCAAAATCTTTAATGCTCGACATAAACGCAACAATGGACGGTTATCTTGCACAGTCCGATTGGCGCGTAAAAGAAAACGCAAACGTGAATTTTTCACTTGGCGGTCTTATCCTTCACAACTCTGGAACAGTAACGGCAAACTACTGGTTAAAGAACATTTACACTCCAGAAATTGCAGAAGCGCACAAAAACTGCGCTTTTCATATTCACGACTTGTCGATGTTTTCTGGTTATTGCGCCGGATGGTCTTTAAGACAACTTATTCAGGAAGGACTGGGTGGAGTTCCAGATAAAATTACCTCAAAGCCAGCCTCTCACCTTTCAACTTTGGTAAACCAGATTGTCAATTTTTTGGGAATAATGCAAAACGAATGGGCTGGCGCTCAGGCACTTTCATCCTTCGATACATATCTTGCTCCTTTTGTAAAAGCAGATAATCTTGACTACAAAAGCGTAAAGCAGAGTATTCAAAGTTACATATTCGGAGTAAACACGCCAAGCCGATGGGGTTCCCAGGCACCGTTTACAAACATAACGCTCGATTGGATCTGCCCAGACGACTTAAAGAATAAAAAAGCAATCGTAGGTGGAAAAGAACAAAATTTTAAATATGGCGACTGTCAAAAAGAAATGGACATGATAAACAAGGCATTTCTTGAACTTCTTTTGGAAGGCGATGCGGTCGGGCGAGGATTTGCCTATCCGATTCCAACGTACAATATTACAAAAGATTTCAGCTGGGACAGCGAAAATGCAAAACTTCTGTTTGAAATAACAAGCGCATACGGAACACCTTACTTCCAGAATTTCATCAATTCGGATTTAAATCCCAACGATGTCCGTTCAATGTGCTGCCGACTCAGACTCGATAAACGCGAATTAAGAAAACGAGGTGGCGGACTTTTCGGATCAGACGAATTTACCGGTTCCCTCGGAGTTGTCACAATCAACCTTCCACAAATCGGCTATCTTGCAAAAACAGAGGAAGAATTTTATGCTCGGCTTGACTACCTTATGGATTTGGCAAAGCAAAGTCTCTGCATAAAGCGAAAGGTAATTCAAAAGCTTCTGGATAATGGACTTTTTCCATACACAAAGCGCTACCTAAAAACACTGGACAACCACTTTAACACAATCGGTCTCTGTGGCATGAACGAATGCTGTCTGAACTTTCTGGGCGTAAATATAACCGACAAAAAAGGTTGTCAGTTTGCCTGCGAAGTGCTCGACCACATGCGCTCAAAAATGCAGGATTATCAGGAAAAAACCGGCGAGCTCTTCAACCTCGAGGCAACTCCTGCCGAAAGCACATCTTACCGTCTGGCACGGCATGACAAGACAAACTATCCAGGCATAATCACAAGCGGAAAAGACGAGCCTTACTACACCAACAGTTCTCAGCTTCCAGTCGATTACACTTCGGATGTTTTTGAAGCCCTCGACCAGCAGGAAAAATTGCAGACAAAATACACAGGCGGAACAGTTTTCCATATGTTCTTGGGAGAACAGATAAAAGACTGGCGCGCCTGCCGTGATCTTGTAAAAAAAGTCTTTACAAATTACAGAATTCCGTATTTTACAATCAGCCCGACATATTCAATTTGTCCAGTGCACGGCTACATTGCTGGAGAACATTTTGAATGTCCAAAATGCAAGGCAGAAAAAGAAGCAGAATTAAGAAAAAAACTTGCAGAGCTTGAAACTGAACGAAATTCACTTTTAAACAAAAAAAATTAGCATAAACATAAATGGGAGAAGATAAAAATGACAGAACAGACAAAAACAATCGAAGAACTCGACGCGCAGATTGAATCTTTAAAAGAAGAACTCAAAAACGTGCACGGAACAGAAACTGAAGTCTATGCAAGAATCGTAGGATATTACCGTGCCGTAAAAAACTGGAACAAAGGAAAGCGCGACGAGTACAATCATCGCAAACTTTTTACAGTAGACGAAACTTTTTCAGACCAGCCAGATTGTCAGCAAGAACTTCAGGCTACGCTTTTTAACGAAACTCTCAGTTCAGAAAACGAAAATACAGGCATGAAAGAATTGTCAGCACCGGCAGACTATGAGTTTTTTATGAGAAAAACCTGTCCAAATTGTCCTCCAGTAAAAGCTTTCATGGAAGAACTTAACCTTAGAGGAAAGTTAATCGATGTTGACACAGACGAAGGACTGAGAATAGCAGCCGCAAAAGGCGTATTTTCCGCTCCAACAGTAATTTTCTATGACAAAAACGGAACTGAAATCGCACGGGCACACAACGTAGAAGACATAAAAACATCAATTCCAGAAATGAATCTGGCACAGGCAGTCTAACACAACAATTTTATTGCTGACAACAAAATGAATTGAACAGATTATATGAATGAAAAAATCGGTGCACTCGTAAAAACTTCTCTCGTTGATTTTCCAGGAACCGTGTGCGTCGCAGTTTTTCTAAAGCACTGCAACCTGCGATGTCCGTACTGCTACAATGCTCAACTAGTAACAAAAACTCAAGATGATACAGGGCTTTTTACCTTAGACGAAATTAAAAACCACCTTGAAAAACGCAAAAACGTCCTCGACGGATTAGCAATTTCCGGAGGAGAAGCGCTTTTAAATCATCACACAAAGGAACTCATTCTTTTTGCAAAAAAATTAAACTACAAAGTCAAGCTGGACACAAACGGCACACTGCCAGAACTTTTACAGCAAATTACAGAAGCCCCACAGACACGACCGGATTTTATCGCAATGGACATAAAAACAAGCCCACAAAAATATCGCAGGCTTTTAAATTCTTCTAACATTTCCGATAAAACAGATTATGAACAGGCCTTAAAAAAATCGATAAAAATATTAAAAGAATATCCTTCCAGTAGCCGAGAATTTCGAACGGTTTTAGTTCCGACACTCGTACAAAAAGAAGATATAGAAAATATCGCCGCCATTCTTCCAAAAGACGCCTCATGGCAGTTTGCACGTTTTTCCGCTGGAAACTGCCTTGAACCTCTCTATAATGCACTTCCATCTTATAGCGAATCTCAAATCTCAGAACTTATAAACTACGCAAAGACATTTATTCCAAATTCCTGTCTGAGATAGTTTTATAAAAATAATTTTTTTTACTGAAAAAACAATTATTTTTGATTTTTTTCAAAATTTTTATATTTTTTTTCATTTTAGGACTTGACCTTTTTTTTAGGCTTTGATATATTTGAACAATCACTTGGGGGCATAGTCCAGCTGGTAGAACACCGGACTCATATTCCGTATGTCATAGGTTCAAGTCCTATTGCCCCTACTTTTTTTCAAGGGCTAGTCAAATTGACTAGCCCTTGTTATTTTCAGCTATAATGTCTTAAAGGAGGCATGATAAAAAAATGGAAGCAGAAAAATTTGACTCGCCTTTTAAAGGACGTTCACTCTTAACCTGGGCAGACTATTCTCCAGAAGAAATTTTACAGTTTCTCGACTACGCAATCCTCGCAAAAAAGCAAGCGCACAATAAAGAAATTCACCAGAGATTTTTAGGAAAAACAATAGCCCTTATCTTTGAAAAACGCTCTACACGTACACGTTCGTCTTTTGAAACTGCATTTGGTGAAGAAGGCGGCCACCCAGTATTCATGTCAACACAGGACATTCAACTTGGCGGAAAAGAAAGCGTAAAAGACACAGCAAGAGTTCTCGGAAGAATGTTCAGCGCAATCGAATTCCGTGGATTTAAGCAGGAACATGTACAGCAACTCGCAGAATTTTCAGGAATTCCAGTAATAAATGGACTTACAGACGAATTTCATCCTACGCAAGCACTTGCCGATATTCTTACACTTCAGGAAAATTTTGGAAAACTAAAGGGCTTGAAATGGGTTTTCTGCGGAGACGGACGCAATAACGTAGCCCGCTCACTTATGATTATTTCTGCAAAACTGGGAATCGACTTTGCAATATTCGCTCCTAAAGAACTCTTCCCCCCAAAAGACATTCAAGATTTATGCGCACCGTTTGCAAAAGAAAGCGGAGCAAAAATTGAAATTTCAGATGATATTTCAGTTGTAAAAGGAGCAGATTGCCTTTATACTGACGTATGGGTTTCGATGGGTGAAGAAGCGCTCAAAGAAGAAAGAACCCGTTTGCTTAAACCGTATCAGGTAAACAAAGAGCTTATGACTGCAACAGGCAAAAAAAATACAATTTTCATGCACTGTCTTCCAGCAGTCTTAGGTCAGGAAGTTACCGAAGAGGTTTTCGAAAGTTCCTCAAGCAAAGTCTGGGACGAAGCAGAAAACCGCAAGCATACGATTAAGGCAATCATGCTGGCACTTATCTAGCCATAACCAGGAGATTCAAGATGAAAAAAACTCTCATTGTTGGACTTATTTCTGCAGTTCTTTCTGCTGGATTCATTTTTAGCGCAACTGCACAAGAAAGCGCAGACAAAAAAGAACCTTCTTACAAAAAAGAATTTCATGAATCTGAAATGAGTTACAAAAATGTAACAGTTTACAAAGTCCTCGACCAAAAAGATGCTTACATCGTAATGTATGCAAAAGGGCATCGCGAAGTTGGCAATGTTGTAGTTCCAAAAAAATGGTACAAATCTTCACCAAGAAAACTCGCATTCCGCAAGCTTTCTACAGGAATGTCTCCTTATATGACAGTTCTCTATCGCAAGGGAGAATTTGAACAGGTAATTCTTACAATGCCGATAAGCCGTGCAGATTCTGCCTGGGGAGTTGCGGACAGCAACGTTCAGGTAAATGCTGACAAAGATACATTCGACATAGTTTATTAAAAACATCTCTAAAGATTCACATTTTTTTTAGAATCTCAAAAAAAGAGCCGTCTTTTCTGCGATGGCTCTTTTTTTTGACAGGAAAATTTATGAAAATCATAACTGAAAAACAAATCGATTCATTTAAAACATTTTTAAATTCGCACAATTTCTTTTTTGTAATCGGACACAAAGAACCAGACGGGGACTGCATTTACAGTTGCCTTGCAATGGCTTGTATTCTAAAAAAGCTAAATCTTGAATACCAGCTTTTAAGCGCAGGTCCGTTCAAACGCAACGAAATAGCTTCAAAAGCACAATTTTTTACAAACACGCCCCAATTTTTAACAGAACTGGAACGAAAAGAAACAGGACTTATAATTCTTGACTGCTCAGAATTAAAAAGACTTGGAGATATTGACGGAGATTTGACAGGACTAGACACTTTTATCGTAGACCATCACCTCACTGCCGATGTATCTGACAACTGCATAATAGATTCCTCCTCTCCTGCCGCCTGCTGCCTTGTTCAGCAGATTTACGAAAAACTAATCGGACCTGTAGATTCAGAAGTTGCAAATTATCTTTTTCTGGGACAAAGCACGGACACAGGATATTTTAAATTCCTTAATTCAGATTCAACAGAAGTATTTTTACAAACAGCAAGGCTCGTTCAGGCAGGCGTAAATCCTAGAAAAGTTTACGACCAGATAACTGGCGGGCGTCCTTATTCAACACGAAAACTTCTCGGAGTTCTTTTAGGCAGAACAGAAAGATTTTGCAACGATAAACTTGCAATTACATACGAAACTTTGGAAGACACCAAAAAATACGGTCAGGAAGGACGTGACAGCGACGCGCTTTATTCGCTTCTTCTTGCAACGACAGGAATCGAAGCTGTTGCCTTCTTGCGACAAGATACGGAATTCAGTTGCACTGGAGGACTTCGCTCAAGAGACGACTGTGACGTAAGTGCAATTGCCTCTCATTTTGGCGGTGGCGGGCATAAAAATGCAGCAGGTTTTAGCATTCAGGGAAAGCTGGAAAACCTTATTCCTGAAATAAAAAAAGAATTTTCAAAAATTTTATAAAATTTTTCTGCAAGATTTCGCAAGAAAACTGCAAGTTTTTGCAAGTTTTTGCATGATTTTGCAAGCAAGCTGAGAGATTTTGCAAGAATTTGCAAAATTTTGCAGAAAACTTACAAGTTCTTGCAAAATTTTGCATGACTTTGCAAGAAAACTGCAATTTTTTGCAAGAAAATAAATTTTTTTGCAAGTTTTTTGGATGATTTTGCAAGAATCTGCAAGAAAACACGAAAATTTCATCATTTTTAGCATAAAAAAAATTGGCATAAAAATTGCTGTTTCTAAAACAGGAGGCAGCAAATGCAGCAAATTCAAATCACTCAGATTCCGCAGTTATTAAAAACAAAAAAAATTACGGAACAAACGGCTAGAAACTTCATCTGGGAAGAAATCTTTAACAATCCAAAAAAATATGGACTTTATACGCTTACAGAAGACCAGCTGAGCGAATTTTTACTTTTCGGCTCTTCAGTCTTTATTCAATACGTAAAAAATTACACAAACAACTCCATCAACTTTACTATTTTTCTAAGAGCATGCATAAAGCACACTTACAAAAACTGGCTAAAAAAACAGGTAAAAGCAAAGGCTGGCGAACAATGTCTGCAAGATCAGTCCATTTTTGACTTCGAATACAGGCAGGAAAAAATGAATGAAGACTACATCGAAAAAAATCATATTTTTCAGACAAAGCGAAATTTTTCAAAAACACTGGACAACATGAGCAAAAAAAAGCAGGAAATTATTAAGGAATTTATTCACATCTGCGCCTGCAAAGCCTGCAACGAAATAGATCCTTCGATGCTCAAAACCATATCGGATTTTTTAAAAATAAACCATGAGCATTTTTGCCGAGAAATTGAAGAACTAAAATTAAGGACAGCCTGTAAAAGATCAAAAAGAAATTTTATGCTTGAACGGAGAAACCGCGCATTTTTCTTTCATAAGAGAAGTCTTTTTGAACTTTCAAAAATCGATCCATCTTCATCTTATTACAACACTGTTTCGGAAAAATACGAAAACCAAACCAACAGCTGGAAAAATATCAACAGCCTTCTAAAACACAGGTTTGTCGTCTCTCCGACAGTTGCAGAAATTTCAAAGGTTACAGGAATAAAAGAACGACGCGTTTCATTTTTTTTAACCCACCGTCAAAAAACACTCAATTTTATGCCATTTATCGAAAACGCCCAAAATTACAAAGAACAAAACGGCAAAAACGACGATGAATGAAATAATATGTTTGTTGTAACCACTTTTTTTTTGGAGTATATTTAGTTTATGAAATTATTTTTAGCTTCCGGTAATCGGCACAAACAGAAAGAAATGCAGGAAATTCTCTCTGATTGCGAAATTTTAATTCCTGCAGACGTTGGAATAGACTTTAATCCAGAAGAAACAGGTGCTAGTTTTTACGAAAATTCTCTCATAAAAGCGCGGGCCCTTTACGAACTTGTCCATGAACCTGTAATTGCAGACGATTCAGGAATCTGCGTAGAAAGTCTCGGAAACGCACCAGGAATCTACACTTCACGCTATGCAGGTCCAGAATTTATGCATGGCTATCCAGACGGTCACAAAATGCCGCAAAACGAGCAGAATGAAAACCTTATTCTTCAGCTTAACGCAACAGGTTCAAAAAACCGAAGATGTTTTTACGTCTGTGCAATGGTTTTGCTAATAAACTGTGAACGCTTTTTTATCGCCCAGGAAACCTTTGAAGGTGAACTCATTGACGACATAAAAAAACAGGCAGGAAACGGGGGATTTGGCTACGATCCTATAGTCTATCTTCCGCAATATAAAAAAACTGTCGCAGAAATTTCAGCCGAAGAAAAAAATAGGATTTCTCACCGCGGAAAAGCGGCACGGGCAATTTCGGACATCTTAAAAAATCTGAATAAACAAGGCTAAAATTCATTTTTTATTGCATTTTGAATTACACTACAGTGTACGGTCTGTCGCAAAAAAATGGCAGACCGTTTTTTGTGTATACAGTATAACTGACACTTTTATTTCAGAAAATTTTGCAGTCTGAATGCACGAAAAATTTCAATTCCCCACTCAACTATTTTTTTTCAAAAAAGTTCAAAAAAAACTCAAATTTTTATTAAAGATATTTATTTCCAATGCCGATAAGAATAAAGACAAGTTATGGGCAGTAATGTTTCGATGAAACAACTGTACAAACAAGTCAATGTAAAAGGAAATGGATGTAGCCTTGTAAATGCAGAAGTTTCCTTTTACAAACAGTCCAAAAAGGATTTTGGATTGACAATTTTCCATGGAGGAAAAAATTATGGTCATTAACCACAACATGTCAGCTCTGTATTCAAACAGACAGTTAGGAGTAACTAACCAGGGTCTTCAAAAAGACATGGAAAAGCTTTCATCAGGCGAAAGAATCAATCGCGCTGGTGATGACGCTTCTGGACTTGCAGTATCTGAAAAAATGCGCAGCCAGATCCGTGGATTGAACCAGGCTTCTCAGAACGCACAGAATGGTATCAGTTTCATTCAGGTTACAGAAGGTTATCTGCAGGAAACAACAGACATCATGCAGCGTATCCGCGAACTCGCAGTTCAGTCATCAAACGGTATCTACAGCGACGAAGATCGCATGCAGATCCAGGTTGAAGTTTCTCAGCTCGTTGCAGAAGTAGACCGCATTGCATCTACAGCACAGTTCAACGGTATGAACATGCTCACAGGACGTTTTGCTCAGTCTACAGGTGAAAACACTGTTACAGGTTCTATGTGGTTCCATATTGGAGCAAACATGGATCAGCGTATGCAGGTATTCATCGGAACAATGACATCGGAAGCTCTCGGTATCCGCGAAATCGGTACTGAAACTCCAATGAGTTTGGCATCTCCTGATATGGCCAACCGCGCAATCGGAACTATCGACGAAGCTCTTAAAAAGATTAACAAGCAGCGTGCCGATCTCGGTGGTTACCAGAACCGCATGGAATATGCAGTTCGCGGACTTGATATTTCAGCCGAAAACATGCAAGCTTCTGAATCACGCATCCGTGACACAGACATGGCTTCGCAGATGGTTGAATTCACCAAGAACCAGGTACTCACACAGGCTGGAACTGCAATGCTTGCTCAGGCAAACTCACAATCACAGAACGTATTGTCTTTGCTTAGATAGTGCTGTATAGTAATTTGTCAGAAATCCATTTATGATTTTAAAATCATTTTTGAATTTCTGGCAAATTTTGCGGTGTTTTTGCTCTACTCTTTTTATTTTTCCACAAAAAACACTAAAAATCTAACTTTAGAATTTGATTTAACAGATTTTTTTGCTATAATCTTATTCATAGAGTTTGACAGAGTTAAAAACTGTAATTTTATTGCAGTTTTTTCTGAAAAATTGGGCATTTTTTTAGGATGCCACTGATCTTTGAAAACAGCTTTCCATGACATTGTGACAGCATGGACGGTTATTAGTATTTTTATTCAGAATACGAATAACAGTTCCTGCTGATGGACTAAAATTACAGAAGGGGGCGCAAAACCGACTGTAAACCACACGATGGCAGGACTTACGGCATGAAGTCGTATGTTTTTTTTGCATGGAGGGCACAAATTATGGTTATTAATCACAATATGAGTTCGATGTACTCAAATCGCACATTGGGAGTTTCTAACGAACAGTTGCAGGCAAACATCGAAAAACTCAGTTCAGGTCAGCGCATTAACAAAGCTGGCGATGACGCTTCAGGACTTGCAGTATCTGAAAAGATGCGCAGTCAGATTCGTGGATTGAATCAGGCTAACAGAAACATTCAGAATGGAGTTTCTTTTATTCAGTCTACAGAAGGATATTTGCAGGAAACTACAGACATTCTTCAGAGAATTCGTGAACTCGCAGTTCAGTCATCAAACGGCATCTACAGCGATGAAGACCGTATGCAGATTCAGGTTGAAGTTTCTCAGCTCGTTGCAGAAGTAGATCGTATCGCTTCTCAGGCTCAGTTCAACGGAATGAATACTCTTACAGGTGCATTCGCTTCAGATTCAGTATCAGGACGCGTTATGCAGTTCCAGATCGGTGCAAATGTTGACCAGAACGCTCGTGTATACATCGGCACTATGACAGCCGAAGCTCTTGGACTTAAAGGAGCTCAGGGATCTGATGAACAAATTGGAATTGATTCACCAGACAAGGCTAACATGGCTATCGCATCAATCGACAACGCGCTTTTGACAGTTTCAAAACAGCGTGCAGATCTCGGTGCATACCAGAACCGCTTTGAAATGGCTTCTAACGGTATTGGCGTAGCTGCTGAAAACCTTCAGGCTGCTGAATCTCGCATCCGTGATACAGACATGGCTTCTGAAATGGTTGAGTATACAAAAAACCAGATTCTTTCACAGGCTGGTACAGCGATGCTCGCACAGGCAAACAGCCAGTCACAGAACGTACTTGCATTGCTCAGATAGCAAAATCGCTTTTATTATTTAAGAGATTCCTGGATGTTATCTTTTTTAGAATAAAAGCGTAAAGAAGAAGGGGTGCGCCCTCCTTCTTCTTTCATTTTTCAGGAGGAAAGCCCCATGACAATAAGTTCAATAGGGCAGCCGGCAATGGATGGCCGCATATCAGCAAACTCCGCAAATGCTTCTGCATCTAAAACTCCGCAAAGACCGGAAGTAAAGATGCCTATGGCAGATGCTGCACAAGTGGTTCAAAATATTTCCGACAAAAATGCCCAATTACAGGAAGATGTCCGTCAATTACAAAAACTATCGGATGTTGTTTCGGGTAGAAAAGTTCAATTTTCGGTAAACAAGGAACTAAATCAAGTCGTTGTAACCGTCGTTGACTCAAAAACCGATAAAATCATAAAACAAATTCCTTCCGAAGACATTCAAAAGTTAAAAGTAAGAATACGGAAAGCAATCGGAGTATTGTTTGACGAAATGATTTAATTCATTTTCTTGCATTAACATAATTTACGGGATTACAACATGGCTGATATATCAATACCTGGAGTCAGTGACAAATATAAGACTAACGATTTTATTGAAGCATTGATAAAAAAGGAGCGGCTTCCGCTTACAAGGGAGCAGGAGTCGCTCGACAGGTACAAAGAACAGCAAAAAGCCTGGAACGGAATGAGCCAGAAAATGACGGCTCTTCGCACAAATACAAAAACTCTTTACTCATTTGATAATCCTTTCAACAATAAAATTTCAACTTCGACTGACGAAAACGCTATCACAGCAACTCCTGGACGAGAAGCTGCATACGGCCAAATTAAAATTGACGTTGTAAAACCAGCTACAGCAGACAGGTTTCTTTCGGAAGAACTAGACAAAGATTTTTCAATTCCAAAAGGAAAATACAGTTTTCAAGTCGCAGACAAAACGATTTCTTTTAACTGGAAAGGCGGAAAAGTTTCGGAATTTGTAAATTCTCTCAACAAACGCGGAGCAAACACAATAAAAGCAAGCATTGTCGGAGTTTCAAACAACAAACAGTCGCTTTTACTTGAGTCATTAAAAACTGGTGACGAAAATACTTTAGTTTTTAAGGATGATGCACTTTCATTCGCACTAAAACACGGAATCATTGCAAAAACAAAGGCTGACTTTCAGGAAATAGGAACGGCTTTGGAAGATTTTTATTCGCCTCAAGACGAATTTCCCCTTCCTGCGGTAGAACAGTCAGGAATGCCAGAAATTACAAGCAAAGAAGTTGAATGGGATTCTGAAGAAAACCGCTACATTCTTCCTCCGCGCTCCGGGCTTGAAATTCAGCTTAATGACGAAATTCTTGAAAACCCGAACAATAGAATTGAATTCACGTATTCAACCTTCGAAACCCAGGATATAACAGACGAATTGAACCTTATCCGAACTACCCGACCGGAACTTCAAGATGCAGGCAAAGTCACTTACGAAGACGTGACTGTTTTTAACGACAAGACACAAGTTGAACTTCCGCCAGTGCCTCCTACCCTGCTTACGCCAATTACCGGCGAAACAGATTTTTATGCACGCACTGCCGACGGAAAGGAAACTCAGATTAAGACCGCAAGCCTTGCTGTTGACGAAGAAACTGGCGAAAAAACAGTTCAGGTTGATTTAAAAAATTATCCGAAGATTCAGAGCATTGTTATACGAAACAGAAATACGGGAGAAGCGGCTGCGGTTTCAAAATTTTCAGTTTATGACTCTAAAAAAGATTTAGGGTACGAAGCCGTGCATCCAGTTTCAACAGCAGGAGATGCAATAATCAAATACGAAGGAATTACTGTAAACCGTCCGACAAACAAAATAGACGACGTAATTCCTCATGTAACGCTGAATGTATTTAATTCAACTGAAAAAACTGCAACAATCGACATAAAACCAGACAAAGAATCTGCAAAAGACGCGCTAATTCAATTTGTAGGAACTTACAATCAGGTTTTAGCAGAAATGAACATTTTGAGCGAAAACAAACCTGAAATTATTTCTGAATTAGACTATCTTTCAAGCGATGAACAGGAAAACGCGCAAAAAAGACTCGGAATGTTTTTTGGAGACAGTTCTCTGCGTTCTGGAAAAAGTTCATTGCAATCAATAGTCTCGGGAAGTTACCGCTGGTCAGAAAATGCGACAATCACAATGCTCAATCAACTTGGAATTTCAACAAGGGCAACAGGTTCTTCAGGAGGATATTCGGCAAGCCAGCTCCGCGGTTACCTTGAAATAAACGAAAAACAACTGGACAAGGCTCTGGAAAACGACCTCGATCAAATAAAAAATATTTTTGGATACGATTCTGACGGCGATTTAATCGTTGATACGGGAATTGCATATCAACTCGACAGGCAGCTCGGCTCCTGGGTTCAAAGCGGAGGAATAATCGCAAATAAAAATGCAACCCTCAAAACAAGAATTCAATCGTCAGAAACAAAAATTGCAACCCTTGAACGTCAGATAGACAGCAAAGAAGCGCAATTGAGGTCGAAATACGGACAGATGGAAGGAACATTGAACAGTCTGAACTCGCAGTCAAACACAATCTCAAACTTTGCAAATAATGGAAAACAATAGTAAAATATAACTAAGTTAAAATTTGAGTTTTTACAACTTACAGGAACAGGAATATTTTATGGAATTTTATGTAAACGGCACGAAAATTGATGTTGAGCTCGAAGACGAAAAAACAATTGGTGATGTCCTCAAAAGTTTTGAAGAAGAATGCGCGAAATCAAATGCAACGACAGTAAGCATTATCGTTGACGGAAAAAATATCAGAGCAGAAGATTTTGACAAAACTGCTGAAAAGCCATTGTGTCCGGACACAAAAATTGAACTTGAAATTATAAGCCAGCAAGCAATCGAAAATTCTTTCAACGAAGAAAAAGAAAGCTGCCGCAAACTTTCAGAAGAATTAAAACAACTTCCTGTAAAATTTCAGGCAGGAAAAGACAAAGAAGCAAATTCAATAATCACTTCGCTTGCCGATTTAATCGACAGCATTTGCCACACAGCAAGTCTTTCCGCCTTGTTTCCTCAGAAATTTGGAAAAATAAAAATCGAAGACAAAACTTTTGTTGAATTTTTCGCAGATTTGTCTCCAGTTCTAAAGGACTTTGAACAGGCTATTGAATCAAAAGACACAGTTCTTTTGGGCGATTTGGCAGAATACGAAATCAGCCCGCGACTCGACAGCCTAGCAGACGCTCTGGAGGCATAAATGAATTCTGGCTCACCGATTGCAGCAAGGCTTTCCATAAATGTTCTTTCAGTTCTGCTCATTGTTCTTATTGTTGCAACAATACTTGTAATTCTTTGGGGCATCTCAAAAATTCTTGAAAAATATAAAATTTCCGATTCATACGCAGAAAAAAGCAAAAACAGCCCTACTTCTAAAAAAAGTATAAATGAAATTTCAAAACGCGCAAAACTTTCAACTGACGAAAAAGAACTTTTCTCTAAACTCTGCACAGAACATCCGCTTCCAAATATAAATTACATTCTCAACAAAACAAATACATTTAATTCATACTTAAAAACTGAATTCAATTCATTGAAAAATACAAAAGACGAAAATGCAAAATCAGTTCTCTTTTCGCTCAGGGCAAAACTTGTAAAAACGTTTGAATCTTCCACCGTTATAAAAACTTCTCACGTAATTCCCATCGGAACAAGTTTTAATTACACTCCTTCTCAGGGAATTCACTTTTTGACAGTCCTTGTCGATTCAAATCAGTCAGAACTTCATTTTCAACTTCCAGAAGATTTACCTGCCCAGGACAGACCAGCAATTCTTTCAAAAATAAAATTGATTTTTGTGTACAAAGATTCTATGCCCTACGAAATAGAAGTTCGGGTTGTGCGCTATCAAAAAGGAAAAAGAGACACAGACCTTCTTGTCTGCACCCACAGCGATAAAATTTTTTCCAGAACAAAACGCGCTTTTCCGCGAATTGACCTTTTTCAGGATTGCACATTTTCTTCTGTAAAAACAGAAATTGAAGGCGACAAAACAGAATATAAGGCAAGCGAAAAAATACACGAAGGTCAACTTTTAGACATTTCTGCTGGAGGATGCAGGATAACAACAAAACTTGCCATCAAGGCAGAGCAATATTTAAAAGTAACAGCGCCTCTTGACGGAAAAACAAAAGACAGTGCAATCGGCTTTATAATCCGAACCACAAAAACAAAAAATAACGAATATATTCTTCACATAAAATTTGTAAAAATCGAAAAAAATATCGTAAACAGAATAAATGCTCTTGCTTGCGGTTATGAAACATTTTAAAATGCAAAAAAAATTCATAAGATTTTTTAATAACAATACTGTTATTGACGGTAAAATTAGATTGGATTATTCTATAAAAACATGAAAGTTTTAGAAATCAGTTCTATTGGCGTTGAAGATAATTTGATTTATTACCGCCGAAATTATACAGCAATTGCAAAAATCGATTTTCTCTCAAAGCAGGAAGATGTAGAGATTTCTTTTACAATAGAAGTTGATCCGTTCGGACGAAAAACAATCACGTTAAATTATCCGTACGGCACAAATTTTGATTATCCAGTTTTGCCTGTGACAAAATCGATAAAAGAAAAAATTCTTTCAATGGACAGCGAAGGATTATTACCAATATGACTTTTTATACAGATTCAGCAGAGCAGACAATTGAATTTGGAAAAAAAATAGGTTCAAAATTAAAAAAAGGCGATATTCTTGCAATGCAGGGAACTCTTGCGGCAGGAAAAACGACAATCACAAAGGGAATTGCACTCGCTCTCGGAGTTGAAGATACGATTACAAGCCCGACATTCTGCCTCATAAGCGAATACGAAGGAAAAATTCCTCTTTACCACATGGACGTTTACCGCCTTAACGGAACTGACGATTTTATAAATCTTGGCGCAGAAGAATTGATTTACGGAAACGGCGTGAGCATAATCGAATGGTCAGAAAAAATCATGGATTCGCTTCCAAAAAAAACAATAATAATTCGACTTGAACCGCAAAAAAGCGCCGACGGCTGCCGAAGAAAAATTACGCTCGAAAACTGGCCTTACGGTGACTTTTAATGAGGAAAAAAAATGAAAGCTTTAGCAATAGATAGTGCGTCTGGTTGCATGACAGTCAGCGCAAAAAATGATGATATTACGACTTCACTGGCATTGGATATAGGACCAAAACAAAGCCAGGAACTCTTGCCTGCCATTGATTTTGTCTTAAAAAAAGTCGATTTAAAACCAGAAGAACTCGATTACACGGTTTTATGCAAAGGACCAGGAACTTTTACAGGTTTGAGGCTTGCATTCGCAGCTTTAAAATCAATCGAACTGGCATTTAACAAGCCTGTCTATGGGGTTTCTACACTCGAATGTTATGCTTCGCCATTTGAAAATTTTGAAGGACTTGTAATTTCGACAGTCGATGCAAAAAAAGACCAGTTTTTTGCAGGAATTTACGAAAACAAAAAGATAATTCTTGAGCCGGAAGACACGACGATAGAAAAAGTAATTTCCGCAATCGACAAAACAAAAAAAATTCTTTGCGTTGGACCAGATGCAAAACTCTTCGCAGAAGAACTCAAACAAAACAGCCCGTCTCTGGACGTTATTCATTTTGACGCGCAAATAAACACCTGCATAAATCTTTTCAATATTGCCGAAAAAATGATTAAAGAAAAAAAAGAGCCCCTCAAGGATTTTGAAGGGCCAGAATATCTGCGCAAAAGCGAAGCAGAAATCGCCTTGGAAAACAAGTAGTTTTTAAGCCGATTGTTTATTTTTAAAGTGGGAATATTTTTTCAAAAAAATTATTTTCCGCCTAAGAATTTTGAAAGAGCTTCGAGAGTCTGCGAATTTGCGGCAGCTTCCCTGTTTTCTGTCTGAATTGCATTAAAAACTTCCTGACGGAAAACCTTTACATTTTTTGGCGCTTCAACCCCGATTTTAACCTGATCTCCGCGGACTTCAATCAAAGTAATTGTAATATTGTCGCCAATTTTTATTTTTTCATCTACTTTTCTTGATAATATCAGCATTACTTTTTTTCCTTATCGTTTAAAGTTTTGATGATATTATGCTTTGTGGTCCATTTTGAATCAGAAAGTATAACCTGAAGAGCTGTCCGATTTTTGCGGTTTATAACAATCGGTCCCTGAAGATTTGCAGTCACGGCACTTCCATCTGAAGGAACTGTAATTATTGCGAACAAAATCACATCACCTGGTGAATCAATGCCGATTTCACAGAGAGTTCTGTCGTCAATATCAAGTTCATAATCATTTACAATCAAAAACGGATCAACGATTATAAAGGCAAGGTTCTGTTCATCGAGCGACTGAAGCCAATAAAAAGGTTTGTATTCCGCCTCTATAATCGCGTATTTATGATATTCTTCAAAACCATAAAGACCGTTTGGAAAACTGACGATTTGACTTTCATCAACATTGACAGTTCCCATTGTTTTTGTTTTTACTTCCATTGTTAAAAAGTTTCCTCCCAATTATTTTTTATTCTATCCAATTTTTATCTCAAAACTAAAACTTTACTTCATGTAGTTTAAAAGAGAAGAACTGTACATTTTTCCAGCATTGCTTAAAGTTGCCTGCTGAGTATATTCAAGCATTTTCTGATCGGTAATGGCCTGTGTTATGTCAAGATCGCCTTCCCTCGAAATTTGAGAAGTTACGTTCAGAGCTGTCGCAGAATTCCGCACAATGTCGTTTTGAAGCCTTTCGTATTCACTTCCAGACTTTGCAACGCGGGTAGTAAGATTATTTATTCCCGAGTCAATGCTGGCAAGAACGCGGGTTCCGATTGTATCCCCATCGCCTTTCAAAAGGGAATTTCTGAGTAAAATTACACTGTCAAAAAGAGAACCTCCAGAAACGCGGACATTATCTGCCATATTATAAGGAGGCTTTTGACTTGAATCTTTAATTATTCCGAGATCATTCAAAACTGTTCCCGAAACATCTTCCAGCCACAATTGATGAGAATCCGTCGTCGTAAGGTTCAAGCCGCTTGTAACAGGATCGACAGCAGCCTTTACAGCAGCTCCAGAACTGTTGATTTTTGCAACAAGAGAATATACAGTATCTCCGCTTTCCATCTGAATTTTTTGACCATCAACATTTATTACGCCACTTTCCTTTGCCTGCCATGAAGAAAGGTCTCGCCCGCTGAACAGGCGCTGAGGTTCCGCCCAAAATGTCTTTGAACCAACATTATCCACAGTAACATATTTATTTTCATCAACTTCAACTTTATTCTTATCAATCGTTCCGTTATAGCGAACAGAAGAAATCAAAGGCTGAACCGCACCATCAACATGACCTAAATCAACTTCAAAGGCAGGCGCATTTGTGTTTGTGCCTGCAAAAATTGAATTTCCGTCAGGACCAGTGGCATTCGCATTTTGAACAAGCTCCTGTAAAAGCTCATCAACTTCAACAGCCATATTCCGCAAATCGTCCTGATTATAAATTCCGTTTGCTCCAGTAACAGCCAGTTCACGCACACGCTGCATAATATCAAGAGAATTTTGCATATAACCTTCGCGATACACAAACTGGTCGCTTAAAGTCTGTCCATTTTTTTCAAAATTGTTTACGCGGTTAAGATAAGACTGATATTTTACAAGATGGCCAGCAGCAACAGGATCGTCGCGCAAAGACTGAATTTTCTGCTGGCTTCCAATCTGATTGTTTATTTTATTTAAACGACGTTCCTGAATGCGAAGATTGTTCTGAGTGTTGTTGTTATTCATCTGACTGCTGATTCTTCTCATAGCCTTATTTCTCCCATAAAAAGTCAAGATTAAAACTTCAGTTTTTTGTAAATATAAAAACAGACGCCATTTTCGGCTGTTTTTATCTTACCTCCTAATACATTATCTCGCTAAACGTAAAAAACTAAACGCCAAGACGATTGATTATCGTATCAAGCATCTGGTCGATTACAGAAACATATTTTGCAGCAGCGTTGTATCCATGCTGAAATTTTATGATGTCGGCAAGCTCTTCATCGATATTTACACCACTGATAGAATCCCTGAAATTTCTTAAATCGTTCATAATCGCATTCTGGCTCAAAAGCATATTTTCCGCCTGTTCGCCTTTAAGGCCGGCATTTGTGACAGTTTCCGCAAAGTAATCGTCAAAAGTGCGACTCGTTCCAATCATCACGTCAGTATTGCGGATTGAAGCAATTTCTACGGCAGCACGGGCATCTCCAATCGAAGACCGTCCCTGTCCGTTAGGAAAACCTGTCGCCACTGAATTCGGGTCGTTTTTTATTTTTTCACTAACGGCAATATATCCGCTAGGATTCATAACAGGAGCAACAGAATATTCTCCAGCCAGAGAATCAACTGCATCGGCGCGAGCAAAATCATAAGCGTTTTCTGCACCACTTCCGTTCAAAATACCAGAATAACCAGCAAGAAAAAGACCTGAGTCTTCGACATGGCGAAGCACAAAGTCCGGATTTTCCATTGATTCAGAAGCGCTCGCTTTTAAAACGAGCTTATTCTCTCGGTCAAGATAAGCCTTAACCTCGCCCTGAGAATCATTTATCCTTGCAATTACAGCTTCGACAGTGTCATTTGCAAAATACGCAACAGTAATATTTCCAGAATGGCCTGACAAAGTCATAACACCATCAAGCCCGACTTTTTCCTGAGGATTTAAAGCATTTTTGCCAGAAAAGCGGAAAATATAAGACGTATCAACTTCACCGTCACCGTTGCGGTCATAATTTCCCTTGGTATCTGTAACAAAAGGATGCTGAACAAAAAAATCAAGTCCTGTCTCATTGTTTGCACCGATTCCAGCGCGATGAACATCGTTTACCAAATCAGCAAAATTTATAGCCATAGTATTCAATGACTGAATTTCGTTTCTTATGTCGCTGTCACGCAGTTCAATCAAAGCGCCAAGTTTTCCAGATTTTATGTCAGCATTAAGAGAAGTGTCTTTCCAAACAACCTTGTCATAACCATTGTTGTCAGTCTGGGCAACAAGATCAAAACCGCGGGCAATACTTCCCTGAACCAAAACCTGTCCGCCAACATGAACCATAAATTCGTCGCTATCGCGTCTGTCACTCGTTATTTCCACAAGGCCAGAAAGCTTTTCAACAAGCAAATCCCTTCTGTCCATAAGATCGTTCGGATTATCGCCCATCGCCTTAGAACGCACAATTTCGCCATTCAAATCAGCAATCTGTTTTGCATAATCATTTACCTGTTTTACAGTAGCTTCAATATCACCGTTCAAAAGAGTTCCGATTCCAGACAGAGAATTATAGCGACCAGAAATAGACTGAGTTAAACTGTCAGCACGAGTAACTACAGCTTGACGAGCAGCCTTGCTTTCTGGATAAACAGAAAGTTCCTGCCATGACTGCCAGAATTTATCCATATTTGTGCGGACAGAAATATCGTTCGGTTCATTGTAAACCTGCTCAATCATAGTGTAATACTGTTCGCGCGTAGCCCAGTAAGATTCGTTGTTCGACTGCGCAACAATTCTTTGGTCAAGCATTTCGTCCCTGAGGCGGGTTATGCTTTCAATCGTAGTTCCCTGACCAATCTGTCCCGGAGTTTCTGCGCGAGTAAGGTCAGGTCTGTAAAGAGGATCAAAAGTTTTAACCTGAACACGCTGCCTGCTGTAACCTTCAGTATCAGCGTTTGAAATATTATGACCAGCAGTCTGAATCTGCTGCGAATGAGCCATTATGCTTCTTTTTCCAAGTTCAATTCCTGCAAAAGCGTTAGCCATAGTTTTTTCCTCCGTCCCAGCCTAAACAATCTGATCTATTACAACATTGTGAAGTTCTGGCTTTACGATTTTTCCATAGTGCGAATAAACAGTATTTCTGCGCTCAGGCAAAACCTCTTCAAAAATTCCCTTCAAAAATTTTCGTGTATTAAAGATATATTCATTCAAAATTTTGTTTTCGATTTTCGACTTTAAAAGCTTAGCCTTCACTTCGCGGACAAGCCTGGCAATTTCCGTCTCCGAATTAAAATTAACTTTCGAAGAAAGTTTTTCGCGGTATCCGTCAAGTTCCGCAAATTCATCGCTCAAGCCGCGCATTTTTTGTAGAGCGTTTTCAAGTTCGAGCCAAACTCTCTTTACAACGCATTCGTGAACATTTTTCTGAGCAACAAGAATTTCATCCAGTAAAGAAGACTGTTTTTTCAAAATTTCCAAAAGCTGCATTTTTAAAGCCTGTTCCATAAATTTCCTCAATTTATTTTCGGAAAAACAAAAGCCCGCCTTTAATTTATTTTCTTATTAGAACCTTTTTTTTTATTTTGGACGAATTTTTTTTGTCTCCTCCGGTGTTCCGTTGTTCCGCTAAACGCTCATTCGCAGACTTTCAGTCTGCGAACGCTTCGCGCAACTCCACCCCGGCGTAAATTTTTCCGTAAAAAAACAATTTTCTCAGTTTTTAACAGTTTTTTATTCAATTTTTTGGAAAAATCAAAAAATCACAAGGTTTCATCTTGACACTAATCTTCGTTTTTTGATAAGATTATTCTCATCAGTTACACGGTGCCTATAGCTCAGCGGTAGAGTTCCAGATTGTGGATCTGGCTGTCGTGGGTTCGAACCCCACTAGGCACCCACATTCAAATGCATTTTTATGTGTTGAAGCTCGCTGGTTAAATACAACGCGTTTGTAGCTCAACTGGATAGAGCAACGGACTTCGAATCCGTAGGTTGCACGTTCGAGCCGTGTCAGACGCATATCTGTATAAAAACTGATAAATTTTTCGGGCGACTAGCTCAGTTGGTAGAGCAACAGACTCTTAATCTGTGGGTCCGGGGTTCGAGCCCCCGGTCGCTCATATTTCGGTTTTACGAAATAAAAAATCGGAATTGCGACTTCTGTCCTTGCCGTAATCTGCGAGAGTGGTGAAATTGGCATACACGCTAGACTTAGGATCTAGTGCTTCGGCGTAAGGGTTCAAGTCCCTTCTCTCGCAAACTTCTTTTTTTTCCCATAACAAACACAATTTTTTCTTAAGCTCGTCATCTTATTTTTCTAATTTTAAACTTTATTCTTAATTTTTCTCAAAAAAAAACAGAAAAAAGCAGACTGTATAATGTTTCGCCGTCCAAAAATCATAACTAATATTTAAAATTCAGTGTTTTTTTCTTAAAAATTTTCTGTTATTTTTACGTGTAACTAAATTAAAAAAAATTAACAGAAAAAACCATTGACTTATTTATTCAAGTAAAGTATAAATTATGCCCCATTTTTACTTTTTTTTATGATTTATTGACTAACACCCCCATTTTGCTATAAATTTAATATAGTCGTTATGAGTATTCAATCTGAAGAAGGATTAAAACAGGCTTACAAAATGCTTTCTCAAGGAGAGCCGGCAGAGGCAAAAAAACTTCTTGCGGATATTCTGGAATTCAACCTCGACAACAAAGAGATTGATTTTGCAGTCTGGTGCTGTTCTTATTGGATTGATTTTATAAAAAAACTGGCAAAATTCGACTTTTACGAACGCGGAGAAAGCCTTCTCTTTCAATGGAAAACTTTTGAGGAAGCGTTCGGCAAAAAAAAAGAAATTTTTGCAAGAACAATTTTTTCAGTTCAGACAGGAATATTTTCGCTTGCATTGGACAGTTTTAGTTCTGTTTCGCAAGAAAGTACAAGGCTTCCAGCTCAAAAAGCAGATTTACTTTTAAAAATTGGAATCTGCAACAAAAAGCTCGGAAAGTACGACATTGCGCGTTCTAACCTTATGGAAGCAAATAAGTTTCTTCCTGGTTCGGCGCAGATAATTGCCGAAATGGCAGACTGTTGTGCACTGTGTGGATTGGAAAACGAGTCAAAAGTTCTTTTTCGGGAAGCATTTTTTATCGATGCAAAAAAAATCGATATAAGCATGCTGGATTCAGAACTTATAAAATGTCTTGTTCAGAAAATAAAAGACGACCACGGATATAGCGGATCAGAACTTCAATACTGGATTCCAGTTTATGCGGTTCTTTATGGAGTTTTTAATATAAAGCGTGAGCTTCGGAGCGTAGAGGTTTTAAAATTAAAGCAGGATATTTATGAAACAGAAAACGAAATTAAAAATCCTGCCAACAATGTAAACCAATTAAAACCAAAATTGATTTACATGTATTTCTGGTTAGTCGATCACTACATTCAGAAAAACCAGACTGGAAGCGAAGTTAGTGACCTTTTACTAAAAATCAAGATTTTAGACAGAAATGTCTACGACTTGTATATAAAATAATAAGTTTTGGAATATTTTTTTTACAGGAGTATAAAATGTCTGCAGAAATCGTTACAAAAGTACAGGACATGCTCAAAGAAGCAACCTGGACAAGAGCAGCAATCGGCAACTACACAAAGAACAACCTTATTGAGTTGTCTGAAATCATCGAAAAAGCAAAAGCAGAAGATTGCACTGCGGAAATAAAAGCAATCTGTGATGAACAGCTTTCTCACACAAAAGACAGCATCATTGCGCTTTATATTTCGGGAATTCTCGATTTAAAACAGGGAAATCTTGACAATTCAAATTTGGTAACTCTTGTAGACATTTTCCAGAAAAATTACAAAGAACCGGTTGTAACCTATCTTTGCGAAACAATTCTCGACATTGATCCTAATAACAAATTTGCCCTCCGCACACTTGCAGATATTTACCGCGCGGCAAACGATCCAAAAGCCTGGGCTCTTTACGAAAAAATTGTAAAAATTGACGTTGAAGAAGCAGAGATCGCAAAAATTCTCTCAGAACATTACGAAGCAGAGGGCGATGTAAAAAATGCCGTTGCTTATTGCAAAAAAGCCCTTCTACGCTTTGTTTATGCAAACAACATGACTGCTTTAAAAGAGACTTGGGCAAAACTCGTTTCTATGATTCCTGATGAAATTGACTTTTTCCTTCTCGTACAACGCAAGGTAGAAAAATCGATCAGCGCAGAAAAAAGCGCTCTTCTTCTTCATGACCTTTATCCGTACTACAAAGACAATGCACCTTCAGATCCTAAAAAATGGGATATTGCAATTCAAATCCTCAAAATCATCCTCAGAATCGATCCAAAAGATTATTGGGCAAGAAACGAAATTGCAGCCTGCTTCCAGGGAAAATACGCTAAAAATCCAAATGTCAACGACTTTATCGCTTCATCAAACCTTACGCAGAATTTCCGCAACGTATTTGAAGCAATCAACGATTTTGAAAAGCACATTGCTTTCGGTGCAAAAAACTTCGTTTACCACAGAACCTGGGGCGTTGGAATCATTACAAAGGTAGAAAACGATAACCTTTTCATCAACTTTGGAAGAAAAAACGGCGTTAAACAGATGTCTCTCAAAATGGCAGTAAGCGCCCTCCAACCTCTTGCCCGCGACCACATCTGGGTTCTCAAGGCAACAAAATCAAAGGACGATTTACAGAAAATTTTCAAGAACAACCGCGACAAAACACAGGCTCTCAAAATCATAATCAGGTCTTTCGGAAACAGTTGCGACTTCAAGAGAATCAAATCGGAACTCGTTCCTTCAATTTTGACTCCTGGAGAATGGACTTCATGGAACACAGCCGCAAAGAAAACTCTCGAAACAAACCCGATTTTTGGTGTAAATCCAAACAACATCAACGAATACATTGTTCGTGATGCTAAAATTTCTACCGAAGAAAAACTCAGCAACGAATTCAAGGCTGAAAAGCAGTTCACTCCACGTGCAGACGTTTTCATGAGATTTTTCAAAAACGAAGAAGCTGATAGAGACAGCGAATTCTTCATGGATATGTACAACTATTTCAAAGGATTTGTAAAAGGCGCGCATCAGGCAAACGAGCAGGTTGTAGCTTCTTACCTTATTGTTCAGAAAGTAGGTGCTATCATGCCTTCTCTGGCAGTTCAGCTCAACTACACTTTTGAACAGCTCTACCGCGATATTGACAACCCTCGCGAAATGTACAATCTTCTTAAAGACACAAAAAATACAAGTTTCCAGGCAGACTTCCTCAACCAGATAAAACTTTTGCCTGATTGGGTTGACCAGTACATCGAACTTTTCCCGACAGTTCTGAGCAAAAAAATGCTCAACGAAGTTATTGAAAACGGCGATACAGAAAAAGTTCAGAAACTCGCAGTAAAAGTATTCGAAAGTTTCCGCGACTACCGCAATGCAGTTCTCTTCTTCTTTGAAGAATGTCAGGACGACGCATGGTTCAAACAGTCTGGAATTTCTTATCAGAAACAGTTGATTACAATCGTAAACCTTATCGATCAGGCTTACCGCGAAATTGAAAATCACGTTGATACTACAGAAAACAAAAAAATCATTAAAAACGCAATCAAATTGATTTTTGATGGCAAAAACGCTTATGCAAACTACATGCTTTCATGCGACATGGACACAATGACTCACCTTTACACTCTTGTTGATGACATTGTTAACCTTGAAGGCATTTACAAGCAGGCTTTGCGTAACAGAATTCTTTCTAAGTATCCAGATTACAAATTCCGCGCAAAAGAAGAAAAGACAAACGCTCCAAAAGGAATGCTCGTTACAAAGGCAAAACTCGACGAGAAAAAGGCTCTCGAAGCAAAAATGACAACTGTTGATATTCCAGCAATTGCAAAAGAAGTTGCAGATGCAAAGGAAAAAGGTGACTTGAAAGAAAACGCCGAATATATCGCAGCAAAAGAAGCACAGCACAAGCTCAACAACGACTTGAACCGTCTTCAGGGCGAACTTGCACGTGCAGTTATCTTCGATCCGACAACTGCTACAACTTCGATGGTTTCTTTTGGAACAGAAGTCGTTCTTACAAACAACGCTACAGGAAAAGACGAAAAATACATTATCATGGGACCATGGGAATCAGATCCTGATGCAGGAATCATTTCTTACATGTCGCCATTTGGTAATGCCATTCTCGATTCAAAAGTCGGCGAAAAACTTGAATTTACAATCAACGAACATGAAAATGACTACACTGTAAAATCAATTAAACTTGCAAAATAAAATATAAAAAAAGGCTGTCTTGGAAGTTTGAAAACTTTGAAGACAGCCTTTTTTTTGCAAAAAAAATGAATAAATAAAAAGAGCAGAACTTAATAATAAATTCTGCCCGCAATTCTAAAGTCTTATTTTTTAAAAATCTTATTCAAAGCCTTTACAAGCTGAACATTTTCCTCGTGGGCTTTTATCGAAATTCTGTACCAGCTTAAATCCATTCCATAAAAATCCGAACAACCGCGAATTACGATTTTTGACATTGCCAGAGCCTGACACAAAGGCGCCTTAAACGGATTCGGCGCAGAATCTTCTTCGTTGACCAAAGACTGCTTTTTAGGTCCGTTATGACCTTTTTTATCTTTTGCATGCTCTGCACCAGAAGCATAATCCAATGCAGTTTTCTGTAAGTTTTCATCAAGCTGAACGAGAATATAATTTCCTTCACCACGCAAAACTTTTGCTCCGATTGACTCAAAATAATCCGACAAATATTTTCGTTCTTCGGCTACAAGTTTAAGCATTTGACGGTGCCAACTGTTGCTTTCAATTTCTGCCTGCATTACCGCAGAACCAGTCACCTGGGCGTCTGTACTGATTGTCCACGGACGCATTGCATTTACAAGAGGATTATAAACGCTGGAACTAAAGCAAAGTGCGTATCCCAAACGAAGCCCGGCCATTCCGTAAAATTTTGTAAATGCGTTGAGGATTATAAGATGAGGGAATTCAGTAGCACGTTCTATAAGCGCGCGAACATTTTTTTCGGCAGTTTCGCTAAATTGGCAGAAACAGGAATCCAAAACGAGGACAGTATCCGATTTTTCGCAAAGCCTGGCAATTCTTACAATCATATCCAAAGGCATTACGTTGCCAGCTGGGTTTGAAGGACTTGCCATAAACATAAGCGGAACTCCGCCAGAAAGAATTTTTTCAAGATGTTGAAAATCATCTTCCGTAAAAACAAAGTCGTTTTTCTTTTCGAGGGTAAGGTGAAGAATTTTTTCTTCACTACACGCCATCAAAAGCGCATTTTCGTATTCAGAAAAGGCAGGTTCCACAATCAGGTTAAAAGCGGTTCCCTGAACATTTTTTCCAAAAACCATCGAAATCAGCTGGGTAATATCAGCAGCGCCAGAACCACACAGAATAGGTCCGTCAAATTTCCAGTATTTAGCAAGAGATTCTTTCAGTTCCGTACAATTTGGATCCGGATAAGCCGCAATAATGTCAGGATTTAACGAGAGCGCAAGCAATGCCCGCGAAGCAGCCTTGTGAACTCCTAAAGGACTTGTGTTAGCAGAAAAGTCCAAATAATCATTCAGTCTTCTTGAATTAGTTCCACCATGAAAAAACATAACAGAACTATTATATCATTTTATTTAAATCTCTCAAAGATAAAACAAGGCATAAATTGAATTTTAATTGATTTTTTGCTAAATTAGACAGGAAATTCAGATGTTACGTTTGGGATGACCATTATTTTTCGGCATCAGCAAGTATATCAATGACACTCACCATATTTTCTCCCGCTAACGCGGTGTTTACAGGAGGACGTTATGAACAAGTACGTCAAACGGTATCTTATTGATGCTTTGGGTGGAATGGCTCAAGGTCTTTTCGCTTCGCTCTTAATCGGAACAATTGTAAAAACTCTCGGTCAGCAGCTTTTGCGGCTTGGTTCAAATCCAATTTTTACTTTTTTAGTTGATGCAGGCTCTTTCGCTTCAGATGCTCATGTTGTCGGAGCGGCTATGGCCGTAGGAATCGGTTTTGCAATGCAAGTCCCTGCCCTTGTTCTTTTTACGCTTGCAGCAACAGGAAGCGCAGCAAATGTAAGTGGTGGAGCTGGAGGACCTCTTGCAGTTCTTTTTATCGCAATTCTTTCAGCAGAAGCAGGTTGCCTCGTAAGCAAAAAAACAAAGGTTGATATTATCGTTACTCCGCTTGTCACGCTTTTAACAGGAGCCTTGTTAACCGTTCTTACAGCAAAATATATTGGAAAAGCAGCAAGCGCCTTTGGAAACATAATTGTCTGGGCAACAACGCTCCGCCCTTTCCTAATGGGAATGATAATTTCGCTTCTTGTAGGAGTTTTGCTCACTTTGCCAGTAAGTTCAGCTGCAATTTGCGCAGCACTCGGTCTTACAGGTCTTGCTGGAGGAGCCGCAGTTGCTGGTTGTTGCGCGCAAATGGTCGGTTTTGCAGTACTAAGCTTTAAGGAAAACCGCTGGTCAGGACTTTTGAGCCAGGGACTTGGAACAAGCATGCTCCAAATGCCAAATATCATCAAAAATCCAAAAATATGGATTCCCGCCTGCCTTTCTTCTCTCATCACAGGTCCTGTTGCAACCTGCATTTTCAAAATGGAAATGAACGGAGCAGCTGTAAGCTCTGGAATGGGAACCTGCGGTTTAGTAGGTCAAATCGGCGTCATTTCTGGATGGTTCAATCCATCTCAGGCAGCGCTTTCTCACGGGGCGTCAGCAATTACGCCTTCAGGATTCGACTGGCTTGGACTTATCCTCGTATGCTTTGTTTTACCAGGAATTTTAACCTGGCTTTTTGGAATTTTTTTCAGAAAACTCGATTGGATAAAAGACGGCGATTTAGTTTTGGAAAATAACTAAAACTGTTCTATAATATAAAAATTGAGATTTGTATTAGATAAATTTTTTACGGGAGAATAATAAATGAACGAAAAAACTGAATTTACTGAACTTTCAAAAAACATTTATCTTCTTGCGTTGCCAACAAATATCGGAATTATAGCCCTAAAGCAGTCAGATTCCTCTACAAATATTTATTTAATCGACAGCGGAAACGATGAACGCTATGCAAAGGCAATACTCGAAACAGTAAACAGTTCTTTCAATTCTCCCAAAATAAAATCCGTAATAAACACGCACTCGCATGCAGACCATTGCGGCGGAAACGAATATTTACGCTCAAAAACCGGATGCCAGATTATTGCAAGCACTGGCGAAGCCGCAATCATGGAGTGTCCTGTTCTCGAAACAGGCTTAATCTGGGGAGGAATGCCAGTAAAAGAACTCGAAACAAAGTATTTTACGGCTTCTCCCTGCATTGCCGACAAAACATTTAAAAGCGGCTCAGATTTTTACATTGAAGATAAAATTCACGTACAGACAGTTCCGCTCAAAGGTCATTACATCGACCAGACAGGATTTTTAATCACCGATACAGACGGGAAAAAAATCTTTTTTGCAGGCGACTGCCTGAGCGGACGCGATGCAATAAAAAAATACTGGATTCAATATCTTTTTAACGAAGAAGAATCAAAAAAAAGCCTTTTGACCCTCTCAAAAATCCAAGCCGATTTTTATGTTCCAGGGCACGGTCATGGCGTCGAAGAAATTGAAGGACTGGTCGAACTAAACCTCATTGCCCTTCTCGAAACAGAAAATATGATTTTGGACGAATTAAAAACTCCAAAAACGGCAGAACAACTTCTCCAAAATGTAAGCACCCGAAATGGAATTTCTCTCAAACTAAGCCAATACGTCCTTATAGGTTGTACCTTGCGCTCATATTTAAGTTCCCTAAGCGACTGCGGAAAAATCAAGTACGAAATCAAAGACAACTTGATGTACTGGTCTCTCGCCTGATTTCCGCAAAAAACTCAGCCTTCAACAATTTTTACACCGGCAGAACAACCAAGTCTGTTTGCACCAGCGTCTAGCATTGCCACAGCGTCTTCAAAAGTCCGGATTCCGCCACTCGCCTTTACTCCCATGTCTTTTCCGACAGTTTTTCTCATCAATTCAACGGCATGAACGCTCGCACCGCCAGTTCCAAATCCAGTTGAAGTCTTTACAAAATCAGCGCCAGCTTCTTTTGCTTTTTCGCAAACCGTTACAATTTCTTCATCATTAAGATAGCATGTTTCAAGAATCACTTTTTCGACGATTTTTTTATTTTCACCGCAATCAACATCATCAATTGCACAGCGAACCGCATAAATCTCTTCAAAAACCTCTTCCCAGCGCCTGTCTTTTACAGCACCTAGATTTACAACCATGTCAACTTCGTCCGCACCTTCGCTCACGCACATAGCAGCCTGACTCGCCTTGTCATCAACAGAATTCGCCCCAAGAGGAAAACCGATCACAGTACAGACCTTAACTCCGCTTCCGCGCAAAATTTCCGCCGCAAAAGGAACATAAACAGGATTAACGCAGCAACTCGCAAATCCGTATTTTACAGCCTCCTCGCAAAGTTTTTTAATGTCGCTTTCTGTAGCACAAGCAGAAAGTTGAGTATGATCAATAAATTTCGCAATTTCTTTTCTTTCCATATTTTCTCCCGTTTATAAAAAAAACAGCGTTTATTATAACATAATTCTTAAAATTTTTATTGGAGTTTCGCCAACAAAGTTGTCGCCGCGCTTTCCGCGGTTCCGGCTTTCGCCTCCATTGCTCCGTTTCACTACGCAACAAGACTGCCGCTACAATCGCTAACTCGATTTCATTGCGATTTTTGTTAGCACAGTCTAATTCGTTCAAATCTGCCTTTATTTTTCTTGTTTAGGAAAATTTTATATGCTAAATTATAAACAGATTGAATCAAACTGTTTTGGCTTTTCAATCGAATTTGGGAAACTTCCCTTAAAAAGAGGTACATTATGGCTTATAAAATTGATCCTTCAGCATGCGTAAACTGCGGAACCTGCGAACCAGACTGTCCAGTTGGAGCAATCAGCGAAAACGACGGTCATCGCGAAATCGATTCTTCTAAATGCGTAAGTTGCGGAACCTGCGCAAGCGTTTGTCCAGCAACAGCAATTTCAGAAGAATAGTTTTACATTCTAAAAATCTGTAAGAATTACTCTTGCAGATTTTTTTTTGTCTGTTTATATTTGTATGTATGTTCAGACAAATTTTAAAAGGCTACAGCCAGATTCTCAATTCAATTTTAAAGGTTCTGGCACTTCTTGCAATTTGCGCACTCGTCGGAATAGCGCTCGTCTATCCTTTATGGTATTTTGCAACTAAACTTCCGCAGACCTACACCCTCTGTGTTACAGCAATCGCTTGCTTTTTATTTTTTATTTGGCTTATTTTAAAAATCCGCTCTGCTGGACTTAAAAATTCCCTAATTTTCTTTACAAAATTCCTGATAATCTCATCTACAGTTTTAGGCTTTGTTTTTCTAGTCTTTGCAGGTAAAAGGCTTTTTACAATCTTTGAAATCATCTTTGCATTTTTTCTTTACGGCTTTGTTTCGTTCATATTTAAGCCTTCGCAAAAAACAAAAGACTTTTCAGAAAATGATTCACTCTGAAAAAATCAAAAAATTCTTTTTCTTACCAGCTCTGCTCTTTTTTTTGACTTTTTATGCTTTTTCAAACGAAGAACAGCTTTCAACTGAGATTTTTGAAATCAATTCAGAAAAACTTCCGTTTATAAAAGTTCCAGACGCTTCAAAAGATTTGATTTTCAGGCAATTTTTAGAAGAAGCAGTCTTTAATTCAAAATATTCAGTTTCCACAAAAACTTCCTCTCAAAACCAAGTTTTTAGTTTTTATAAAATCCTCGTACCTCAAAATATGGATTTTATTTGGCTTTCCTCAAGGCTCAGCCCAGTTTACAAAGACACGCTCGCTACGTTAAACAGATTTTCTTCGGCAGATTCAAGAATTTCTGGAAAAATAATCCTCGCTTCCACCTTTAACGGAATTTTTATTCCAGAAAATCCCGATTCAGCCTGGGAACAGCTTCTTTTCAAAAAATATATGACTGAAGAAAAAATCAAAACCGCAAAAATTTTTAAAATTGACGAAAAAATTTTCTATTTTTTTAAAAATGAAAGGTTCGATCCGACAACAGCGCTTTTTTTTCTTGATACAAAACTTGTAAGTCCGCTTTCAACAAATGTTTTAACAAGCAGTTTCGGTTACCGAGTAAGCCCGATTTCTGGAAAATGGAAATTTCATTCGGGAATAGATCTGGCAGCACCATTAAAAAGTAGCGTTTTTGCCTGCTGCAGCGGAGAAGTCAGTCAGAGCGGATTTAACTCAACTTATGGAAACTTCGTTATTTTGCAACATTACAACAATTTAACAAGCGTATATGCTCATCTTTCCGAAATTCTTGTAAAAAAAGGTCAAAAAGTCAAAACCGGCGAACTCATAGCAAAATCAGGATCGAGCGGCGCAAGCACAGGCCCCCATCTTCATTTTGAACTTAGAAAAGACGGAAGTCCGACAGATCCCGGAAAAATCATCAATTTTAACTAAAAATTTATAATATCTCCATTTTTTAGATTTTTTTTAGATTTTTTATTTTTTTTGCATTATGTTTTATATACATAAAAAATAGTATACTGTAAAATATTTATAGTTATAAAATAAATGTTATTTTTTTTACTTTTGGAAAGATTTATGAAAAACTGTAAAAAGCCATGCAAAATAATTCTATTTTCTCTGTTGCTGATTACGGCAAATTTTTTTGCGCTTTATGCGGAAAATTTTCGCGTTGCAAAAACACATGTAATCTCAATTCCGCAGAATTACAGCGAAGTTTCTGCAAGCCTTGGAATTTTTGACGCGCTTGCAATAAAACTTCCAAAAGACAAAACCTTTGTTACAGGACTTGAACTTACAATGAAAGTTCCTCAAATAATGACAACGTGGCGGGACAGCGTTGCATATAGCTTTTATGACGGAATTTCTCCGCTTCCAACAGAAAAGATCATAGATTATGCAGGAAGCAGGACAAGCATATCGACAATTCCTGGAAAAATCGTCAATACGATTTACATTCCACTAAACGAAAAATTCAACATTAAAAATAATCCTTATGCAAAAATTCTTGAAGAAAAAATTTCTGCGGAAAACGGAATAATTTTTCTGCGCTATATGCTTGCAATGAAGGGCGCTCCCGAAGAACTCGAAAATGCACATATTCAGGTTACGGCAAGACCTGTTTTGAGCAACGAAGGTTATTTCAGTCTTGAAATTTCAAAACCAGAAGAAAAAAACGAAAATTTCAGCATCTACATTGACGACAGTTTTATTCCGTCAGTTCCCAGAAAAATGCTTTTACGAGAAGGCGAACATCACCTTTTCGTAACTGGAGAAACTTTCAGAAACGAAGTCCGCACTTTTATTGTAGAACAGGCAAAACTCACTTCGTTAAAGATTGCTCTTCGTGGAATTGAGCCTGAAGTAAAAATTCTATCGCCAGAAAACGCTTCTATTTATTTTGACGGTGAAGAAATCTCTTCTCCAAAAAAGTCTTTTGCAATTACACAAGGACCTCACACTGTAAGATTTACAATCGGCGACTACGAAATTACAAAAACATTTGATGCAATAAACGGTCGCTCGTACTCTGTAAACCTAAACATTGACGCTTCTGTAACCGAAGAAGAATAAAATTGTTTTAGATTTTCTTATTTTCCTCACAAAAAAATAAAAAACAGTTAAAGATTTTTAAATAAAGTGACGATATATATATTGTCGGGCGTCAATTATCCCCTCCCACCCATTGAGCCCGACTGCCTGATGGGCATGGACCGGCTATCTAACGCCGGTCTTTTTTTATAAATTCAAAGGTAACAAATCCATTACATTGACTAAAGAGCCGTAATTTCTTATTCTATAAGAATATGAAAATTAAAAAGTCAACATACGTGTTTGTCTTCGGCCTTTTTTTCTGCGCCATTTTTTTTGGAGCAGGTCTTGGACTTGCACTGAGCAATACAAAATTTATAAAAGATAATGAACAGTTCACGGAATTTTCAACTTCGCTTCCAACAAAACTTTTAGACATAAATGGAGAACTTATAACTGAACTCGCTTCGGAAGAAAAACGCGAAATAATCAGCATAAGGGATTTGCCACAGTGTATGCTCGATGCCCTTATAACGCGCGAAGACAGACTTTTTTACAGCCACCACGGATATTCAGTAAAAGCTCTCTTTCGTGCAGTTTTCGGAAAACTCACAGGAATGTCGCTTGGAGGCGGTTCAACTTTAACACAGCAGATTGCAGGAACTCTTTTTTGCGACAGAACAGACATGTCTATACGCCGAAAATTAAAGGAATTGTGGTGGGCAATTCAAATGGAAAGGCGCTACACAAAAGACGAAATTCTAGAACTCTATCTGAATAAAATTTATTTTGGTGGTGGAACGTATGGCGTAAGTGCTGCGTCAAAATACTATTTTGGTCACGATGCAACAGAAATTACTCCAGCAGAAGCAGCCATTCTCGTAATTCAACTTTCAAACCCAGCCTTTTACAATCCGTTTGAATATCCAAACCGCGCAATGGATCGTCAGAAAGATGTTTTAAACACAATGGTCAGCGCAGGATATATTTCAAAAGAACAGGCAGATGAAAGTTTTGACGACTATTGGGCAGGTTTTGACTACACAAGAACTGCTACGGCGGCTGTATTCAACCACGACGACAACGCGCCATGGTTTTCGGAATATGTAAGGCGTGAACTTGGAAACCTCATCTACGGAACTGAAGATATTTATTCTTCCGGCTTTACAGTAAACACGACCCTCAACCTAAAAAATCAGGCAGTTGCGCAGGATGTAATGGACAGATATATCCGCTACGCAAACCGCACTTACCAGCGCTCAACTGGAGAACGGACAAACCAAGCTTTTTCTGTTTATACGCCAATGACAGAACTGCTTGCCCTTACATTTAACCTAAACAGCTTAAAAGTAAGCGAACAGCGCAACGAAGCCATTTCAAAGGCAACTTATACAAGCCAGATAAATCCTGTTATGGACGTCATGTCGCTCATGTTTGGAGTCGATTCTCTAAAACTCGGAATCGTAAACAAGGCTAATCAGCAGGCAAAAGTTAAGGTAAGCAAAACTACAATCGAAGGCACGATGATTGCCCTCGAAAACGACACAGGCTACATTACGTCACTTGTTGGAGGAAGCAAATTCGACAGCGAAAACCAATTTATACGTGCCGTACAGGCAAAACTTCAGCCAGGTTCTGCTTTTAAGCCACTTTATTATTCTGCCGCAATCGACAGCAGAAATTTTACTCCTACTTCGATAATTTCAGACACGCCAGTCGTATTCCACACGGCTGACGGAAAACCATATATTCCTCAAAACTTCCGTGGCGAATGGAAGGGCGATGTTGAACTTTGGTATGCGCTCGCCCACTCAATGAACGTTCCTTCGCTCAAAGTTCTTGATGGAATCGGTTTTGAAGCTGGAATCAACCGTTCAATCGAGCTTTTGGGAATTCCTAAAGAAGAAGTTCCATACCGAGGTTTTGTTCCTGGTTATCCGATTGGACTTGGAGTTTGCTCTGTAAGACCGATAGAACTTGCAAGAGCATATTCTGTATTTGCAAGTAGCGGAAAAGAAGTAACTCCAATTGCGATACGTTCGGTAGAAGACAAAAATGGAAACGTTATCTTAAATCCAGAAAAAGAAGTTCGAACCGCATTACAGGCAAAGGGTTCGGCAGCACAGGTGATTTCGCCACAGACAGCTTTTGTCATGACAGAATTGCTACAGAACACCGTACGTTCTGGAACTCTTGCAGGTCCTTCTTCAAACGGAGACAAACTCCGCTACAGAGATTCAAACGGACGCCTATACAAAATTCCTGCCGCAGGAAAAACAGGTACAACCCAAAACTGGGCAGATGCTTGGGCTGTCGGCTTTACGCCATATTACACTTCTGTATTCTGGTTTGGATTCGACAAACCAGGCCAGTCGCTCGGACTTCAGCTCACAGGTTCAACTCTTTCTGGCTATGCCTGGGCCGATTACATGAAAAAAGTCCACAACGGTCTTCCTATGAAAGACTTTTCAAAACCAGCAACTGGCGTAATCGAAGCAACAGTCTGCTCTGTAAGCGGTGGAATTCTCACTCCAGAATGTGGCAACCACAAAGTTACAGCTTGGTATCTTGAAGGAACGCAGCCAACACAAGTCTGCTCGGTTCATTCAACAGCAAATTCAAGCCGAACGATCGGAATTTACCGTCTGGAAAAAGAACTTTACAAGGCAGGCTTTGCAAGCGAACTCATAATTCGCGACAATTCTACTCTTTCATTCAACCTCGACAAGCCACTTCAAAGCGGAGATTTTGGCGTATTTGACACAAAACTCAGTCCAACAGACAGTCAGGAACTTGACGAAAATGGAGCAGCGCCAAATTACAACTATCTCATGGACTAAAAAAAACTACAGAAAGTTTCCGCACAAAAATAACTACATAAAACAAAAAAAATCCGGTCTTAGACAAAATGTCCTAAAACCGGATTTTTTTATTCAAGCTGTTTCAAAAAGTTCTGTCAAAAAATTCTAATTAAATACAACGCGGCAGAACTTTTTCTTTCCCGCGCGAAGCACAAGTTCTCCGTCAGAATCCAAATCTTTTGAAGTTACGCTGTATTTTACGTCAGTAATTACATTTCCGTTAACAGCGGCTCCATTCTGCTGAACAAGGCGGCGTGCATCTCCATTAGACGCAGTAAGTTTTGTCGTAGTAAAAAGATTTAGAAGTCCAAGCCCCTTTTCCAGATCCGCCTTCAAAAGTTCAACTGTCGGCATATGCGACTTGTCTCCTTCTCCGCTAAAAGCAGCCTTTGCACCTGCAAGAGCCTTGTCTGCCTCCTCTTTTCCGTGAATAAGAGAAGTAACTTCGTAAGCAAGACGTTCCTTAGCCTCGTTGATATTGCCTGAACAAATACTGGAAATTTCATCAAGCGAAAGAAATGTAAACAATTTAAAGAATTTTTCAACATCAGGATCAGCAACATTGCGCCAATACTGGAAAAAGTCAAAAACAGGAGTAAGGGCAGGATCGAGGAAGATTGCTCCTTTTTCTGTCTTGCCCATTTTTTTACCGTCAGAACGTGTAATCAATGGGAATGTAAGACCATAAGCCTGATGCTGAGCATTTAGCTCTGTAGTTCCACCAAGTTTACGGCGAATTAAATCAACTCCAGCAGTAATATTTCCCCATTGATCATCGCCACCAATCTGCAAAACAACATTGTGCCGCTGATGCAAACAGTAAAAGTCATAAGCCTGCAAAAGCTGATAGTTAAATTCAATAAAAGAAAGTCCGCGCTCAAGACGCTGCTTATAAGCTTCAAAAGTAAGCATTTTATTTACAGAAAAACAAGAACCAATATCTCGCAAAAAATCAATGTAGTTCAAGTCAGCAAGCCAATTTTTGTTATTTTCGCTGAGAGCTGTTTTTCCATCAAAACCAATAAACCTATCAAGCTGAGCCTTAATGTGCTCAACATTCGAATCAATCTGCTCATAAGAAATCATCTTACGCATTTCTGTTTTTCCAGACGGATCACCGATTCTTGCAGTTCCGCCACCAATAAGAGCAATTCCGTTGTGTCCAGCAGCGCGCAAATGTCTTAAGGCAAAAAAAGGAACCATATGTCCAATATGCAAAGAAGGTCCAGTCGGATCACACCCCACATAAAAAGTAACTGGTCCTTTATCCATCAAATCTGAAAGTCCCTTCTCGTCCGTACACTGAGCAAAAAAACCACGTTCTTTTAAAGTTTCAAGTGCTTTATTCATTTTATATCTCCCAAATTTCAGAAAATTTTATCGGGCGGCTTTTTGCATTCGCAAAAAACGGGTCTTGCGTGGTTTTATTCCAAAATAAATTTTGGAACGGCTTTGCCGCCACTCCAGCCCCTGCCGCGTTAAATCAATCGAAAAAACTAAATTCAATCTTTAAAATTATAAATTTTTCTGAAAAAATCCTGCAAGTTAAGAGGATTTAAATCTCTTTTTTTCATTCTCTCATTTTAATAAAAAAATTATCTCTATTCAATCAGAGCATTTTTTGAGATAATATTCTGTCATGCTAAGTTACATCCACGCTTTTCATGCCGGAAATTACGGCGATATTTTAAAACACGCAGTTTTTGCCTTTACACTCCAACATCTTCTCAAAAAAGAAAAACCATTCTGCGTAATTGACACACATTCTGGCTCAGGAAAATACGCCTTGACCGACGAACGCCTTTTAAAAACTGGCGAAGCCCAGTGTGGAATTCAAAAACTTTTGAAGGCGCCGTATTCCGATTTGGAAAAAATTTTTGGAAAAGATTTTCTTTCAATCCTCGAACTATACGTAAAAAAAGGACTTTATCCTGGAAGCCCGGAAATTGCGCGGACTTTTCTCCGCGAAAAAGACCAATTGATTTTAAACGAACTTCATCCCAAAATTTTTGAAGAACTAAAACTTAACATAAAAAGTCCAGTTTTAACGCAAAATGCAAAAACAAATTCTCCCTCAATCGTCTTAAACCAAAAAGACGCAAAAACTATGCTCAATGCAAATGTTCCCCCAAAAATTAAACGAGGCTGCGTAATAATCGATCCAAGCTACGAAGACGCAAATGATTATGAACAGACGGCTCAAATGTTTGTTTCGGCTTACAAAAAATGGTCAACAGGAACTTATTTAATCTGGTATCCTCTTCTTTCTCATCGCCAGCACGAAATTGAATACCTAAAGCAAACCGTAATCGCCACCGTCGAAAAAACAAACAATACGGAAGACAAAAAGGCTCTCTTTTACGAAATCAATATCAAAAAAGAAGAAGAAATGACAGGTCTTGCAAAAATGTACGGAAGCGGAATGCTCGCCGTAAATCCGCCTTATGGAATAAACGAAAAAATAGCAGAAGCAATTCCTCTCATCGAAAAAGCTCTTCGATAATTTTGACAAAACAAAAACCTCAAAAAATAAGGATTTTGAAAAATTCCTGTTAAAAAACTGCAACTTTTCAAATAAATTTTCCTGAATCTGTCAGCTTTTCTTGGATTTAAAAAGAATTGTTTGACGGCACTAAAATTCGGCTTTAGACTGAATATGTACGAAGCAGTTCTAAAAAATCGACATTTGTAATTTTTTAGAGGCTTTAAAATTTTTACACTGCAAGTTACAAAAAGGAGGTTTTTTGTGAAAAAAGCATTAGTAACAGTTTCGGCACTCGTGATGACTGCCGCAGGATTTATGGGCTGCCAGAAGAGCGGAAATTCTTCTGTGGTATTAAACAAAGACAAACCGCTTGTATTCTTTAACAGACAGCCATCGGACCCGACAACAGGCCAGATTGAAAAAGATACTATGAACTGGAACAGCAAAACTTATTACGTTGGATTCGACGCAGCAGGTGGCGGTGCAGTTCAGGGAAAACTTATCACAGACTGGCTTGCAAAACAGGACGCTTCTAAAATTGACCGCAATGGAGACGGAACAATCGGATACGTTCTTTGCGTAGGTGACGTAGGACACAACGACTCTAAAGCAAGAACTGAAGGAATCCGAAAGGCGCTTGGAACATGGAACGGAACAACAGATCCGACAGATTCAAAAATCGGTTCTGTAAAAATTGGCGGAAAAACACTCAAAGTAGTAGAACTTGAAGGAAAAGCTATGACTGGAACTGACGGTTCAACCTGGAATGCAAATGCCGCTACAGATGCAATGGGCGGATGGGCAACAAAATACGGCACACAGCTTGATATGGTTGTTTCAAACAACGATGGAATGGCAATGGGCTGTCTCCAGGCTTCTAACTACCCTGCAGGAGTTCCAATTTTTGGATACGATGCAAACGCAGATGCAATCGAAGCAATCGGTTCTGGAAAACTTACAGGAACAGTTTCTCAGAACGTAGATGCACAGGCTACAGCAACATTGCAGGTTATCAGAAACCTTCTCGACGGTCTTGAAGGCGAAGATGTTTATAAGAAAGGTATTTTTGAAGCAGACAGCAACGGAAATAAAATTTCAGCAGAAATCACTTATATTCCAGAAACAAAGGCTGTGCTCGCTTTGAACGCAGGCGTTAATTCTGACAACTGGAAACAGTACACAGCAGGAAACAGAGACAAAGGAATTAAACAGACAAATGCTGCAAAGAAAAAGGTTCTCCTTACAATCTATAATGCGGCAGACAACTTCCTGTCTTCTTCTTACCTTCCTGCATTAAACTACTATGCTCCACTTTTAAACCTTGACCTTACAGTAGTTCAGGGTGACGGTCAGAACGAAGCTTCTTGTCTTGATAAGTTTACAAACCTCAACAGTTTTGATGCTTATGCAATCAACATGGTAAAAACAAACTCAGGACGAGACTATACGGATAAACTTAAATACTAATTATTAAAAGTTTGCCAAGAAACTGTCCAAAAAGTTCTATAATAAAAAAGTGGCGTTTGAATCTGTCAAAAATCAATTTTGTTGTTTTGACAAAGTTCAAAGCTTCATATAAAACAAAAGCGGACAGTTTCTTTTTAAAGTCTCGTTTTTTACGAGCAGTTTTTCAAATTCCTTTTTAGGGAGACATCTAAATGAATGATAATCTGCTTGAAATTAAAAATCTTTCAAAATCATTTGGAAAAAATAAGGTTCTTAGCGGAATCAACATTACGCTCAAAAAAGGCTCAGTTTTAGGTCTTATGGGCGAAAATGGCGCTGGAAAATCTACAATGATGAAGTGCCTTTTTGGCATATACGAACAGGACGAAGGTCAGTTTTTTTTAGACGGAAAACCTATCGATTTTAAGAGTCCAAAAGAAGCTCTCGAAAATGGAGTTTCGATGGTTCATCAGGAATTAAATCAGTGTCTTGACAGAACTGTAATGGACAATCTCTTTTTAGGAAGGTATCCAAAAAAATTCGGCGTAGTAGATGAAAAACGGATGTTCCGGGAGTCAAGCCGTCTTTTCAGTTCTTTAAAAATGAACGTAAACCCGAATGTAATAATGAGAACAATGTCTGTTTCTCAGCGACAGATGGTAGAAATTGCAAAAGCTGTGTCTTACAATGCAAAAGTCATCGTTCTTGACGAACCTACATCTTCGCTGACAGAACCAGAAATAAATAAATTATTTGCAATCGTCCGCGACTTAAGGGCAAAAGGCGTTTCTTTTGTTTATATTTCGCACAAAATGGACGAAATTTTCCAGATTTGTGATGAAGTTTCAGTCTTGCGCGACGGAAATATGGTTTATCAAAAAACAACGCTCGACGCAAAGATGGACGAACTGATATCTGCGATGGTCGGCCGTTCGCTGGACAAACGTTTTCCAGACGTAGACAATACTCCAGGAGAAGATTATCTGGAAATTAAAAATCTTTCGACAAAATATTCACCGCAACTCGAAGATATTTCGTTTACGGTAAAAAAAGGCGAGATTTTTGGTCTTTACGGACTTGTCGGCGCAGGAAGAAGCGAACTTTTGGAATCAATCTTTGGTGTAAGAACAATTTCAAAAGGAGAAATCATTCTGAACGGTCGCTCTGTTCGTTTTTCGAGCCCAAAAGATGCAATGGCCTATAATTTTGCAATGGTTACAGAAGAACGAAAACTCAATGGAATGTTCGGAAAAGACACAATAGAATTTAACACCTGCATAACAAACCTTGAACAGTACAAAAAATTCGGAATTCTGTCGTCAAGAAAGATGCGCGATGCTGCAAACCGAGAAATAAAAAAAATGCACACAAAATGCGTTTCAGCAGACGAACTCATTACTTCTCTTTCTGGTGGAAACCAGCAAAAAGTAATCATCGGAAAATGGCTTGAACGAGAACCAGATATTCTTCTGCTTGACGAGCCAACTCGTGGTATTGACGTTGGAGCAAAATACGAAATTTACCAGTTGATAATCCAGATGGCAAAAGAAGGAAAGACAATTATTGTAGTTTCCAGCGAAATGCCTGAGATTTTAGGAATTACAAACAGAATTGCTGTAATGTCAAACCACAGGCTTGCAGGAATCGTAAAAACAAACGAAACGGATCAGGAAGCACTTTTAAGACTTTCGGATAAATACCTATAAAAAAGCGTTAGCGCTGGTAGGAGTAAGCCGAAGGCTTATTGCGAAGTGGAGAATAGCGAAACGAAGCAATGGAGCGAAAGCGGAACTCCGAACATAGCGACCCGAACGAAAGAGAGGGGAACGCCCGACTAAAAGATTTTTAAGGGAGAAAATTATGGCAGAATTTGTTACACTTCAAGAAAATCCAAAAATTAAAGAATATCAGGAAAAACTCCACGGCTTGCGCTCAGACGGTGTAAATAAAATTACAGAAGTAAAGCAGTCTATTGCGAAAGTCAAAAAAAATCCGATGATTGAATACGACAAAAAACCTCAAATTTTGGCTGACTACAAAAAACAGCTTGAAGAGGCTAAATCTGTCGCAAAGAAAAACGAAGCACAGGACAAACTTCTTACAAAAGAAGCTGTTGCCTATGCGAATTTGGCTGCAAAAGACTACATAAAAAACATAAATGCAACCGAAAACGAAAAAATAAAAACTGAAAAAGCAAATTTTGTTCAGGAAATTCGAAAAATAAAAGCGGAAGGAAAAACCCGAATTGAAAACGCAAAGACGCCGTCAGAAAAGGAAACCGCACGCTACGAACTCAAAACTTCGCTTTTTGACGAAAAAAACAGAAGCCAGACGATAATTGAGCGTTGTCGAGATGCAAAAAAACAGGCTTTTACGGATCATGTCACAATTAACCGTGGACTTCGCAACGAAAAATCAAATTTTATTGAAGATGCTCAGCTCGGCTTTATTAACTACAAAAACAGTTTTAAGCTTTCAAAATTCTTTTTGGACAACGGACTTTACATTGCAATTGCAATTTTCTTTGTTGTCTGCATTATAATCGCCCCTGCAATCGGAGCTGGAAACCTTTTGACTTTGCCAAATATCTTTACAATTCTTGAGCAGTCATCGACAAGAATGTTCTACGCCCTCGGAGTTGCTGGTTTGATTTTGCTCGCTGGAACTGATTTGAGCGTCGGACGAATGGTTGCTATGGGGTCTGTTGTGACTGGACTTATTCTGCATCCTGGCACGAACATTGTAAAATTCTTTAATATGGGGCCCTGGAACTTTACAGCGCTTCCAATGGGAGTTCGCCTTATTTTTGCTCTATTGCTTTCTATTCTGCTTTGTACGGCATTCTGTGCATTTGCAGGCATATTTACGGCAAAACTAAAGATTCATCCGTTTATTTCTACTCTAGCCTCTCAGCTTATAATTTACGGACTTTTATTCTTCGGAACAACTGGAACTCCGGTCGGTTCAATCGACGCTTCTGTAAAAGATTTAATCGGTGGTCGTTGGGTTTTGGGAATTATAAACGGTGAACTTGTTACATTCCCTAAACTGATTATTCCTGCAATAATTGCAATTATAGTAGCCTGGTTTATATGGAACAAAACAACTTTTGGAAAAAACATGTACGCAGTAGGCGGAAACTCGGAAGCTGCAAGCGTTTCTGGAATTTCGGTTTTCTGGGTTACGATGGGCGTATTCATTATGGCAGGAATTTTCTACGGCTGCGGAGCATTTTTGGAAGCATTCCGTGCAAACGCAAGTGCAGGAACTGGTCAGGGATACGAAATGGATGCGATTGCAGCCTGCGTAGTCGGTGGAATTTCGTTTAACGGCGGTATAGGAAAAATTGGAGGAGCCGCAATCGGTGTTGTAATCTTTACAAGTCTTACCTACTGCCTTACCTTCCTTCATATCGATACAAACCTTCAGTTTGTATTTAAAGGATTGATTATTATTGCAGCAGTTGCACTTGATTCAATCAAATACCTGAAGAGAAAGTAATCGAAACTAACGAAATTTTGTAAACTTTTATAAATAAAAAATGAAAAGCGGTCTGATCGAAATATCAGACCGCTTTTTCGTTTTTAAATTTTCTTCTGAAAAACTGATTCTTTAAGTTCAAATTACTTAAAAAAAAGCTCTTTTCCGTCAGAAGAAACATTTATCACGCTACCTTCGCCAAACTTACCTTCGAGCAGTTCTTTTGAAAGAGGGTTTTCAACCCAGGTCTGCACGGCTCTTTTTATTGGACGGGCACCAAAGGATGGATCATAACCTTTTTCTGCAATAAAGTTCACAGCAGAATCATCAAACTTAATCGAAATTCTTCTGTCTTCAAGGCGTTTTGTAACTCTTTCAAGCTGAATTTTTACGATATCGCCAATACAACTTCTGTCAAGACGGTTAAACATTACGATTTCATCAATACGGTTCAAAAATTCTGGTCTAAAGGTTGATTTTAACAGTGAATCAATTTCGCCTTTCAGTTTTGAACTGTCCGTTTCGTTATTTTCTCCAGCCTCAAGAATCAAATTACTTCCAAGGTTTGAAGTCATAATGATTATCGTATTTTTAAAATCTACTACGCGTCCCTGTCCATCTGTAAGTCGTCCATCATCAAGAACCTGAAGAAGAACGTTGAATACATCTGGATGAGCTTTTTCGACTTCATCGAACAAAATTACGCTATACGGTCGGCGACGAACTGCTTCTGTCAACTGTCCGCCTTCGTCGTAACCTACATATCCTGGAGGTGCACCGATAAGACGGCTCACACTAAATTTTTCCATATACTCGGACATATCGATTCGGGTAAGGGCTTTTTCATCGTTGAACAAAAAATCAGCCAAAGTTTTTGCAAGTTCAGTCTTACCTACACCAGTCGGACCAATAAACATAAAACTGCCGAGAGGTCTGTTTGGATCGTTAAGACCAGCCTTGTTTCGTCTGATTGCATCGCTTACAACTTTTACCGCTTCGTTCTGACCAATAACGCGTTTATGCAAAACACTTTCGAGCTGAACATATTTTTGTTTTTCGCTCGTCATCATCTTGCTTACAGGAATTCCTGTCCAAACGCTTACAACTGAGGCAATATCTTCTTCTGTAACTTCCTGACGCAAAAGCGACTCATCAGCAGAATTCACTCTTTTTTCGTCCGCAGCCTGACTTTCTGCCAGTTGTTTTTGCAAATCAGGAATTATCGAATATTTGTATTCAGCAGCCTTTGCAAGATTTCCTTCGCGTGTAAACTTTTCCTCTTCAAACCGGGCATTTTCCAGTTTTTCTTTAAGGTTGCGCGATTTATCAATCTGAGCTTTTTCGTTCTGCCATTCCAGTTTCATTGAATCGCGTTTGTTCGTAACGTCCGCAAGTTCCTTTTCAAGTTTTTCAAGACGCTCAAGACTCGCCTTATCATCTTCCTTTGAAAGCGACTGTTTTTCAATCTGTAACTGCAAAATTTTTCGCTCAAGCTGATCAAGAGCCGTCGGTTCACTTTCTATTTCCATTTTTAAACGGCTTGCAGCCTCATCAACAAGGTCGATTGCCTTGTCTGGCAAAAATCTGTTTGTTATATAACGGTTGGAAAGTTCTGCAGCAGCAACAAGAGCTTCATCGTTGATTTTAACACCATGATGAATTTCATACTTATCTCTCAAACCACGCAAAATCGCAATTGTATCTTCAACTGTCGGCTCAGCGCAATAAACCTGCTGAAACCTTCTTTCAAGCGCGCTATCTTTTTCAATGTACTTGCGATACTCGTTCAAAGTAGTAGCACCAATTACATGAAGTTCTCCGCGAGCAAGTGCTGGTTTTAGAAGATTAGAAGCGTCCATACTTCCTTCGCTCGCACCAGCACCAACAATAGTGTGAAGTTCATCGATAAACATAATTATCTGGCCTTCACTCTTTGAAACTTCCGTAATTACAGCCTTAAGTCTTTCTTCAAACTCACCGCGGAATTTTGCACCAGCAACCAGGCTTCCCATATCAAGGCTTAAAAGCCTTTTGTTTTTCAAACTTTCAGGAACATCGCCACTAGCAATACGGCGCGCAAGCCCTTCGACGATTGCAGTTTTTCCGACACCAGGTTCACCAATCAGAACAGGATTATTCTTAGTCCGGCGTATCAAAACCTGCATTACACGACGAATTTCTTCATCTCGCCCAATAACTGGATCAATTTTGTCCTGTCTGGCACGAGCCGTTAAATCCGTACAGTATTTTTCAAGCGACTGCATTTTGCTTTCCGGGTCTTGGCTATCAACTGTCTGATTTCCACGAACCGACTTTAAACTCTCAAGAATCGCTTCCCTCGTAACTCCGTATTTCCGCAAAAGTTCCCCAGTCCGGTCTTCACTTTCGCTCATAGCAAGCAAAATATGCTCAACCGAAAGATACTGATCCTTAAGAGAAGTCATTTCCTTTTCAGCCTTCGCAAGCACTTTCTGCGCCGAAGAGGAAAGACCAATCTGAACATTTCCAGTAACCTTCGGATACGAAGCCAAAAGATTTTTTGCCGCACTGTCCAAATCTCTAGCACTAACCCCGATTCTTTCGACAATCGGTTTAACAAGCCCATCTTTTTGTTCAAGAAGTGCAATCAAAAGATGTTCAAGTCCTATTTCCGCATGGTCATTTTGCTGAGCAAGAGCACTGGCTTCCTGGAGAGCGTCCTGTGCTTTTAACGTAAACTGATCAAAATTCATTTTTCGCCTCCAAAATTTTTTATTTACATCTCTAAAATTTTTTAAGAGAATTTTTTGTTCTTATAATTTCAAAATACTCATAAAATAAAAAAAAGGCAAAAAAAAAGCAGCACAATTGCTGCAAAAAAAATCATTTTTTGTTCCTAAAAGACATATTCCAGAATTTCCAGCAACTCCAGGACTCATATCCGGGCTATAAGCCCGGTCGTGCGCTTTTAGTCTTCCGCTGAATCAACCGAACCAAAGTCGCAGATTACGTCGAATATAGTTGCGTGCTCCAAAAGCTCAAGATTCTTTCTGATTTTTTTAAAAATTTTTATTTCTCCAAAGCCTGTTCCGCCACTGCATATTTCGATTAAATCCCTTTCGCCTTCCAAAAGTTCATAATTTTTTATGAGCATTTGCGAAGTCCTGCAGTAAACATCAACATCGATTACATATTTTTTCCAATGAACGCTTACGCTCCAGTGCAGTTTTTCGCCATCGGCATCTACTGGCATTTGAGAACAGGAATGAATTTCAGAGTACTTGTTAAAAATTCCTTTTCCATCCAGAGAAATTTTTCGTCCTTCGAGTTCGACAAAGGCGTTCATTTTTTTTTCAAATTCGCCTTCAATACAAAAGCAGGATTTTCCCAAATTTTTTCCAGAAATTGAACTCGTAAAATTTGTCGATGAAAGATGAAAATAATTTTCAATCGGCTTTTCGCCCCAAGATTTAGAAATATAGCCGGCAGAACTTCTAGGAACAACTGTGTATTCCGTTCCGTTTAATTCAACAATTCCAGCGAATACTGTTTTTGCGCCAAGCGGAATCCATAAATCGTTTTTCTTTTTATACAAAGGACCTGATTCAATAGTTTTTTCAAAGTGCAGGTTCCATTTCATCGTTCCCATCGAACACAAAAGTTCTGGCGTTTCGGACAAATTTTCTTCCGTAACTTCGATATTGCCAGAAATCAAGTCTTTTCCAAAAATACAATTCTCCAATTTAAAAGACTGATCAGCTTTTATATAACTAAGTTTTTCCGCTGGATAAAAACAGTTGAACTGTCTGCCGTTTTCTCCATAAAATCCAGCTTTCAAAAGAGCATAACTTGGAATAAAATTTTCTTCTTCGTTAGCTTTACTTGCGGCAAAAGTCCCTGCAAGCGCATACTGTAAATCAGAATCAGAAATTTTTAATTGGGATTTTTGTGCTATTATCGCTTTTTTGGGCGAAATCAACGGATTTACATAATACAATTCAACAAAAAAGGTCTTTTGCGCTCCTGTTGCCCTGTTGATTCCTGTAAAAACATAACGCCACCATTCAAAACCTTTACGGCGCAGTTTTCCTTTCAGTAAATAATTATCAAAACGATTGTACTTTTTTGATGCCGCCATTGCACCCGCCTTGCCAAAAAAGAATTTTTTCTCTTCTTTTATATAAATTAAATTTCGGCAAAAACGGATTATTGATTTAGATTTATTTAAAGATTTTATTCAAAGTTTTATCAAAATCTTCCTTTTCCTGAGGAAAATTATCATCAAGATATTCAAAACAATTTACGGCAGCATTTTGAACATGTTCATACCAAATTTTATATAATTCAGGTTCAAAATTCTCACTTGGATACGGCGCTCCCTGAATATCTGATACGAGTTGTCTTAACATTTTTATACAAGTTTCATATTTATGATTCATTATAAATCTCCCGTATAGTTTATTATAATGGCAAAAATATCTTTTCGCCACCTAAATCATCATTCTCAGGTCCGATTATAACACGATATTTTATTTTTTTTGAAAACTCTAAAAGTTCATTAAAACCTTTTTTTAATTCTTCTGGAGTACAGTTCAAAAGTTCAAGAAGCTTATTTTCCCGATCATCATCGTCAATTGCATACAAAGTCCGCAAAAGTTCTATGTTTCCGCGTGCGCGAGGTGTTTTTGGCACAACAAAATGAGAATAAGTTCCCATTACAGCTTTTTCTGTTTCGTCTTGAGTAAAATCCATAAGTGCTGCCTCTTTTAAGCAGTTTTCAAAAACATCTGCTGTTTTTTGCGGTGTCGGATCTCGATAAGAAGCAAACAAAACGTTTCCAGTAGTAGAATCAATGTCACAAAAAGCGCCATAGGCGCCACCAATTGTCCTGACTTTTTCCCAAAGAAGAATATTAGAAAGCCAATGACAGCAGATTTCAAGAATCGCATTTCCTTTTTGACCGTAAGCAATCGTTTTGAACGATTCTCCTGCAAAACCAACAAGACTCGGAATTACAATTTTTTCATCGTCAGAATTTTCTAAACTCTGTTTATCATCTAATTCTGTTAATTTTACAAAATCTTCAAGGCTATTTTCTTTTGGAGATTTTAGAGAACATAGTCCAATTGATTTTACAAAACTAGCAATAAGTTCCTTATTTTTTTCAATGGTTTCTGGTTCGGCAGTCACGTGAATAAAACCGCCACCAGCTTTGATTTGCCGTAAAATTTCATTAAAGACGGCGGAATTATTTTTAGGGTCAGTCTCAGCAAGTTCATGCAGACAAAAAATCTGTGTTAAACCGTTTAAAATTTCATCAACCGCAGAAACCTTAGAAGTTTTTCTCAAACTTCTAAGCATTGCATACTGATGACCAGCAGGCACAACGCTTGAATCAAAATCATTTCTCGTTTCAACAGCAATATCTTTTAAACGTTTATAATCGCTAAAATCAACATTGTTTATGTTGTCCGCAAAAAGTCCAAGTCCTTCCTTAAGTTTTTCATCAATTACCTTAAGTTTAAAAATAACCCAGTCACGTGCCGTAAATTTGTGTTTTTTTCTAAAATCAGCATTGTTTTTTGTAAGTGGAGTCTCACTCGTCAAAATAGAACAGGTAATTCCACCTGTATAAAGGGCTGTTTCGGCGGCAGCTTCGCTCCAGTCAAGTTTTCCCCAGCCACAATCACATACTGTTTCTGCAAAAAGAGAGAGATATTTATATTTGTTCGAACTTAAAACGTCGGCGGGAAAACCAACATCAACATAAGTAACACCGTTGGTATTTTCGCTACTTTCAAAATAATCTACAGAAGAATTGTCTTTTCCTTCGAGTGTTTTGATTTTAAGCGAATAGCTGTCAGAAATTCTCTTTCCTTCAATAATAAAATCGCAAGGACGAAGGTGTGGCAAGCAGGAAGTATCGTCTTTTTTACATTGAAAAGCATGAAGTTCAGCATTTTCTTTTTTAATGGCTTCCAAAGAAGTTTTTTGAACTAATTCTTTTACAAGCGCATTTTCCTGTTTTGTCCTTTCTGTCGTATATTTTTTTGAAGGAACGATTTCGCAAACGGCAAATTTTTTGTTTTCCAGGAAGAATTTTTTTATCAGCTCTTCAAGATAGCCTTTTTTGTTTTGAATTTTCTGTCTTACTTTTTCAAGGACACTTCTCAAGCGAAAACTGTCTTCGATTTTATTTCCGTAAAGCCAAGCGTTTATCGGTGCCATCATCAGAGATTTTGCAAAAGGTCCGTTATGACGTTCAATTTCGCGATGAGAAATCTCAAGCCCCATCAAAGTTGAATCAATATCGTCTTTATTAATTCCGTTTTCTACGATTTTATTCAAGGTTGCAAAAACGAGTTCCTTTACTTTTTCGGCGCTGTTTTTCTTAACACCACGCAATCCGACTGTAAAAAGAGTATGAAAAAGTCCGTCAAGTCCCATTCCAGGAGCGGTATCTTCGCCAAGTTCACTTTCGACAAGAGCCTTTTGAAGCGGAGAACCGTCATGATTTAGGAGAACGCCGGTCAAAAATATTTTTTCCATATTTTGTTCGGCATCTTTTGATTCTCCCAAATTCCAGGTAACGTAAACCGTGCTTTTCTTTTCGTTTTCTTCGCCAGAAGGTCCGGTTGTCTTTACAAAAAGCTCAGTTTCAAGTTTTTTTGGAGTTACATATTCAAGATGAGTTTTTAAAATTGAATTTTTTACATTATCTGTCCATTCAAAGTCAGGATTTTTTTCTTCAAGCCTGGTCAAAAAATTTGTTTGCAAAAAATCCAGTTGTTTTTCTGTCGGAATATTTCCGTATAAAAAAACAAAACAGTTTTCTGGTCTATACCATTTTTTATGAAAATTTCTGTATTCTTCGTAAGTTAAAAAAGGAATTTTTAAAGGATCGCCACCAGAATCTTCTCCATAAATTGAATTTTTTAAAAGATTTCTTACAGGCACGTCCATTGCAACCGATTCAAAAGACGAATAAACGCCTTTCATCTCGTTGTAGACAACTCCTTGAATAGAAGGTTTTCCGTCTCCGTCAATTTCCAGACGATGGGCTTCCTGTGCAAAAATTTCAGGCGAAAGCCGTGGAAAAAAAACTGCGTCGGCGTAAACGCTCATCAAATTAAAATAATCGGTCTCTACAGTCGAACTCGCAGGATAAACCGTTTTATCTGCATAAGTTGCGGCATTCAAATAAGTTTTTACACTCTGATTTGAAAGCTGTGTAAAAGGATCTTTTAGAGGATAACGCTCAGACCCGCACAAAACGGAATGTTCCATTATATGGGCAGCGCCGTTTCCCTCAGGATTTGGAGTTCGAAAAGTAAAAGAAAAAAGATTTTCGGTTTCATCGTTCACAAGGTGCAAAACTTCAAGCCCTGTTTTTTTGTGCCGTAGATATATTGCCGTTGAATGATAATCGTTTAGTTCAAAAACATTTAAAACACAAAAACCGTTATACTCGCTTCCCTTTTCAAAAATCTTTATATCAGACATAAATTTCGTCATCCCTTCCTTTTATAATCAATTTTCCCTCTTCCCAGGCGCGTCTCATATAAGCAAAAAACAAAGAAGTTGCTTTTTCAACATCTGTTTTTCGCATTGGGCTGCGCCTTTCTTCTTCGTCAAGAATCATTTTTCGACGGTTTTCTGACACGTTGAATAAAATTTTATTTCTAAAATCTTCTTTTTTGCAATGAATTACAAATGCAATTTCTTCATTCTGCATCTGCTGTAACTTTTTTTGAATAAATTTATCGTCAGCATTAACAATATCATCAATTGTAAAAAGCCTTTCCCTCAGTTCTTCGCTCAAGAGAGGATCTGAAGAAGAAATTTTATCGAGAAGTTTTTCTTCGTTTGCGCTGTCCATCTGTTTTAAAATCTGGGCAAGCACGTTCTTTCCGTCAATTGAATCAGATTTTTCGGTTACAAGCGAATTCATTTTTTTGAGCAACGCCTCGTCGATTCTTGCAACAATATCCGGATTCATTTTCTTTAGTTTTGCCAGATGTAAAATCAATTCCGTTTTTTCCTTTTCAGGAAGTGAATTTATAAACTGGGCAGCTTTTTTTGGCGGAAGGTTAGAACAGACAAGGGCGCGAACATTTGCACTTTCATCTTTTAAAAGCGCGGCAATTTTTTCGCTGTCCGCTTCGCTCAGATAATTGAACGGCTTTCCGTTTTTAAAAGGAACTGCTTTTTCTAAAACTTCGCCTGCTTTTTTAGTGCCAAATGCTTTTTCAAGAATATTTCTGGCAGTGTTCACTCCGCCGTCTTCGCGGGCACGTTCCGTTAAAGATTTAAACTCTTTAAGGATTAAAATAGCTTCGTCTTTTTCGACTGAACGAATTGTCGCAAGTTCAGGAATTATTTTTTCAATTTGGGCTGACGAAAGGTGCGGAAGGATTTTTGCCGCCTCGTCAATTCCAATAAGCATTAAAAACTTTGCAACCCGCCTGTAAACATTGTCTTTTCCGTCTGGAGAAGGCTGTTGTACAGGAACTTTTAAAAGTCCGCCGTTTTTTATCGCATTTTCCGAAGCAAAGTCCGAAACTGAGTTTTTTCCGGAAGCTGGTTCAAAAGATTTTTGAAATCCAGCCGTCGAAAAATTTTCACCATCAAAAGTTTTTCTGGCTTTATCGGTTTCAGATTTTTGAACTACAGGATTTGAATATATTCGTTTTGGATTAAAAGGCTTTACCGTTTTTTTTTCATCTTTTAAGCGGTCGGAAAGCACCATATCCGCAACTGATTTTTCAGAACCGGAATTTCCAGCAGAATTTTTTAAATAAGCGTTAAGTTCAAAATCTGAAAGTTTCATTTATTTCTTTTTTCCGAGATAGGCCTCCCGTACAGATTCATTCTGTAAAAGTTCTTCACCGCTGCCCTCTAAAACAATTGAACCAGTTTCAAGAACATAAGCCTTGTCTGCAATTTTTAGAGCCATATTCGCGTTCTGCTCAATCAGAAGAATCGTCACTCCGGCCTTGTTGATTTCTTTTATTATATCAAAAATTTGCTGAACGATAAGAGGGGCCAGCCCCAAAGAAGGCTCATCCATCATCAAAAGTTTAGGCCGGCTCATAAGAGCGCGTCCAACAGCAAGCATCTGCTGTTCTCCGCCAGAAAGTGTGCCTGCATACTGCCAGTTTCTTTCTTTTAGGCGCGGAAAAAGAGAATAAACCCATTGCAAGTCTTTTTCGATTTCGGTCTTATCTTTTCGCAAATAAGCTCCTATACTTAAATTTTCCTTTACGGTCAAATCTGCAAAAACATGTCTTCCTTCTGGACTAAGGGCAATTCCCTGCGAACAGATTTTATCGATTTTCATTCCAGTAAGTTCAGTTCCACAAAACTCAACTGAACCGCTTTCTGCCTTAACAAGACCGCTGATTGTACGCAATAAAGTTGACTTTCCGGCACCGTTTGCACCAATCAGTGTAACAATTTTTCCGTCAGGAACCTGAACATCAACACCGCGAAGGGCTTTTATTCCACCGTAAGAAACATGTAAATCCTTTATGCTAAGCATTTGAGTCCTCCGATTCTCCAAGATATGCGCTTATAACTTCCGGGTTATTTTGAATTTCTTCAGGAATTCCGCTGGCAATCAGCGCACCAAAATTCAAAACGTAGATTCTGTCAGAAATATCCATTACAAGATCCATATGATGTTCAATCATAAAAACAGTCAAATTAAATTCGTCGCGAATTCTGCGGATAAATTCTGTAAGTTCGGCCGTTTCCTGAGGATTCATTCCGGCGGCAGGCTCATCAAGCAAGAGCAACTGAGGTTTTGTTGCAAGAGCACGCGCAATTTCAAGACGGCGTTGTAAACCGTAAGGAAGAGATGTACACATTTCGTCTTTAACTCCATACAAACCGAGAATTTTTAAAAGCCTTTCAACTTCTGACCTCTGTTTTTTCTCTTCTTTTAAGTTCAGACGGAAAGTCGCCGTAAAAATATTGCTTGTACGGCGCAAATGCATTGCAATCAAGACATTGTTAAAAACGCTCTGGCTTTTCCAAAGGCGAATGTTCTGAAAAGTGCGCGCAATTCCGAGTTTTGTAATTTTGTCCGGGGTCGGTTCGAGATGACCGTGATACTGGTCTTTTTCGCTTCCTGCGTAAAGTTTTTTCATTTTCCCGCGCGGATGATTTTCAACGATTTTTTTTTCGTTAAAATAAACCGCTCCGTTTGTAGGAGAATAAACACCCGTAATAACATTGAATGCCGTTGTTTTTCCAGCACCATTCGGTCCAATCAAAGAAACGATTTCGCCTTTATTTACTTCAAGACTGAGAGATTTTACGGCAACAACACCGCCAAACTGCATCGTAATGTTTTCAAGTTTTAAAACGTTCTGAGCCATTACTTCGCCTCCTCAGTTTCTTTTTGTTCGTCAATTTTTTTGTTAAAAAACTTCGATTTTAATTTTTTAAGGAATTTCAGGATTCCACTTATGCTAAATTCATTCTCGCCCATAATTCCTTTTTGATAAAAAAGAACAATCGCCATAATCGCAATTGAGAATACTACTTTTCTAAATCCAGGCCTCAAAAGAGGAACAGTAAACGAACCAATCGTAACAGTTCTGTCCAAAAAGCGAAGCCACCATTCAGAGCAGGCAATAAACAGAAATGAAGAAATGCAACTTCCTGTAATCGACCCCATTCCGCCGATAACTACAATCAGCAAAATCTCGTAAGTCATGGCAGATTTAAACTGACTTGCCTGAATCGTCGTCTGAAACATTGCCAAAAGCGCGCCTGAAATTCCTGCAAAAAATGAACTTACAACGAAACTCAACTGTTTTGTCTGGGCAAGATTTATTCCCATCGCTTCGGCCGCAATTTCGTCGTCTCGAACAGCCTTAAAAGCGCGTCCATAAGTTGAATTGATTAAAAGCATTATGATTGCAATACATATTCCGGAGACAAAAAAATAAAACAAGCAGCTCTGAAAAACCGGATATTTTCTCAAAAGATTAGAACCGTTAGTAACCGCGCCAATTTTGTCCCACTGGAAAAGCGCCCTCACGATTTCGGCAAAACCAAGTGTTGCAATAGCAAGATAATCGGATTTTAAGTGAAGAACAGGAAGACCAATTAAAAAGGCAAAAAGAGCGGCGACAATTCCAGCCAGAATCAAAGCAACAAAAACCGGCAAAGAAAACTGAATCAAACCGCCGTCAAAATACTGATAAACCTGAGCCCTTGCAGCAACAGGAATTGTAAAAATTCCATAAGTATACGCTCCAAGAAGCATAAATCCGGCCTGACCAAGACTAAAAAGTCCTGTAAAACCGTTAAGAAGATTCATGCTTACGGCAACAAGAGAATAAATTGCGCCTTTTTTAAGCACAGTAAATAAAATTGAAGTTCGAGGCAAAACAGCTTCAAGAACAGCAAGCGCAACAAAAAGAATGCCAAGCAGACAAAAACCGGCAATCAAATCCTTTTTATTTTTTAAATCATTTAATTTTAACAATTTATTTTGCATTTTCATTCCCGCACTAAACTTTATCAGTTTTCTTTTCGCCAAAAATGCCGGTCGGCATAAACATAAGGACAATAATTAAAAGGACAAAAGTAAAAGCGTCGCTAAAAGTCGTCCAGCCAATTCCCTTTATAATATTTTCACAAATACCAATTATAAATGCACCAATTACAGCTCCAGGAACAGAACCAATTCCTCCAAAAACAGCCGCGACAAAGGCCTTTAAACCAGGCATACCTCCAACAGTAGGCGTAACTCCAGGATAATTAGAAAAAAACAGGATTGAACCAACGGCTGCCAAAAAAGAACCGATTACAAAAGTCGTACTTATAACAGAGTCGATTTTAATTCCCATAAGCTGGGCAGTTTCAAAATCTCTCGAAACAGCACGCATTGCCATTCCAATTTTTGTTTTTTTAATCAAAAGGACAAGGGCAAGAACAAGAAAAATCGTCAAAAAGGGAGTAATAACAGTAACACGCTTTGTAATTGCACCAGCAATCGTAATTGAATCAGAAATCCACGGAATAGTCGGATACTTTTTTAAAAGACCACCAGTAATATAAAGGGCAATATTCTGCAAAAGATAGGACATTCCGATTGCCGAAATCATAATCGACATACGAGGCGCATTTCTCAAAGGTTTGTATGCAATTCTTTCAACTGAAAAACCAAGAAAAACGGTAAGCACAACAGTAAAAATGATAGCAAGCCACAACGGCAAGATCGTATAACTGTAAACCATTATGAGCCCAGCAGCCATAAAGACATCTCCGTGCGCAAAGTTGATCAGCCTTAAAATTCCATAAACCATCGTGTAGCCAATGGCAATAAGCGCATATTGACCGCCAGTCGAAACTCCTGCAAGAAGATACGGCAAATTACTCTGTAAAAAATCCATTTATTTTTCCATTGTTTTTAAATTTTTGGAGCTGTTTCTGTGCAAGCACAGAAAACGGGCTGTCCAGGGTTTCATTCTAAAAAAATCAATCCGCAGGCGAATTGATTTTTTTAGAACGCTCCGCGCCCTTACCATCCCTCAGCCAGGCTGAACTTACAAAAGCATTTTTCAGCCATACCAATATTTTATCATAAAAAAAACATCTGCGGTTTTATCAATTTATGACAAACTCTTGCAGATGTTTTTTTTGTTTTATTAAATTATTTTACGCTCTGTTGAGCAACAAAATCCCATTTTCCAGTCTGTGTGTTTACCTTTTTAATATAGGCAACATCGCGCACTGCATCTCCAGTTGCATCAAAAGCAATGCTTCCAGAAACTCCCTTATATGAAGTTTTTGGCAAAGCAACTTTTACAGCGTCTGATTTTACAGAACCAGCATTTTTAATTGCTTCAAGAGCTGTGTAATAAGCGTCAAAACCCATTGCAGAAACAGCGGCAATTTCATCATCACCACCGTTATTTGTTTTTGCAGTAGCATTTGTGTTGATATAGTTACGGAATCCGTTTACAAAATCAACAACCTGAGGATCGTCAGAGCCTTCAACAAAGAAAGTCGTTACATAAATGCCGATATTAGTTCCTTTTGCAGAAGCCAAAATAACGTTAGAATCCCAGGTATCGCTTGCAAGAAGCGGAATTGAAAGTCCCTGTGTATTTGCCTGTTCAATAATAAGAGCCGCAGCTTCGATAGAAGTTGGAGCAAATACTACATCTGCGCCACAGTTTTTTGCATTTGCAACATAGGCTGCAAAGTCGCTTGTGCCGTCAGGGAAAGTTTCGTAAACAACTTCAATTCCGAGTTTTTTTGCAGCTTCGATAAAGTAGTTGCACAATCCTACAGAATAGTCATCGCCAAGTTTTGCAAGAGCATAGGCTTTTTTAGCATTAAAAACAGACTTTGCAAGATAAGCGTGAACAGAGCCCTGGAACGGGTCGAGAAAGCAGATACGAAAATAATGGTCATTTCCAGCGGTAACCTGAGGATTTGTACAGGTTACACCGATTGCAGGAACACCAGCCGAAGCAAAAGTGTCAGAAGCAGCAATAGAAACGCCAGAACCATAAGATCCCAAAACCACAGAAACCCCTTTAGAAATAAGCTCAGAAGCGGCAGAAACAGCCTTATCGTTTGAAGATTCGTTATCAACGATTTCAAGCTGAACTTTGTATTCTGTTCCACCAATATTTACAGTCGGAGTAATGCTGTTTGCATACTGAATACCAAGAGTCTCCTGTTTACCACCAGCACCATTGTCGCCAGAAGCTGGTTCAAAAACACCAATTTTAACAGTAGGAGTTTTTTCTCCACAGCTAACCAAAAGAGCAGCCGACAAAACACCGGCTAATGCAACAAGAACACTTTTTTTCATTTTAATACCTCTCACAAAAAAAAGACCTTTCTATTATACTATCAATTTCCGTCTGATTCAATTTAAAAACAAAAAAGGTCTGCATTTTTTTATAAAATACAGACCTCTTTGTCTAAAAATTAAAATACGGATATTTGATTCAATATATCAAATAAAGAATAAAACTACAAGTTTGAATTAGAATTTTCCGTCAATTTTTTCAATACATCGGTCGCCAAAATTGTCAATTAAAACGGCAAAAAGAGCAAAAACAACAGAAGAAACTAAAATCAAAACAGCGCATATAATTCCAAATAACATAATAATCTCCAAATCAAAAAATAAAAAAATCAAAACTGCAAAATAAAGATTTTTTGCAGACTAAAAAAAATTATTTAAAAAACACAATGCAACCAACAGTCATGACTGCAAAAATAACAAGCACGATAATAAAACCCGTCATATAAAACCTCTGAGAAAAAATTTAAAATAAGGTCAAAATTGTGATTTTTACGTTTTATTTAGATGACAGTCTGAAGAAAGATAATATTTTGAATTGATTTTGGAAGAAGAAGCACGCGTGAAGCGTTAAAAGAAGCATAAGTAAAGAAAGGAAGATAAACAGAAACAAATTCTATTCTGTCAAAAAATAGACCTGTTGAAAACTTATTTAAGGAATCTGCTTTTTTTTGAGAACGCGAAAAAACACGTTCTATGATTTTTGATTCAGTTGAAGTCGCAGAAACAAATTCCTGCAAAGGAGCATGAACCGTAACGATTTCTACATCGTCGGAAGAAGAAAACACCGCCCTTTGCACACCGATTCCCGCATAAGAAGAAAACAAAGTGAGAAAAGAAAAAATAACGTACAAAAGACGGCGTTTCATATTTTATAAAATGTGGTGATTTTGCAAAGCATTATCACCAAAAAAATTAACACTTAGACTAGTAGAAGTCAGCATATGCAGCAACTAGCGAAGTCCGCCATATGTAGCGATAAACACTCCGGCAGCCATTGCTGTTCCAATTACACCTGCAACGTTTGGTCCCATCGCATTCATCAAGATGAAATTTGAAGGATCTTCGCTCTGAGCAACCTTGTGTGCAACGCGGGCAGCCATTGGAACTGCTGAAACACCAGCCGAACCGATAAGAGGATTGATTTTCTTTCCTTTTGGAAGGAAAACGTTCATCAATTTTGCCATCAAAAGACCGCCAGCTGTTGCTACTGCAAATGCTACAAGACCAAGAACGATAATTCCAAGGGATTCACCCTTGATGATTTTTTCTGGTGTCATCTGAGAACCTACACCCAAAGAAAGGAGAATTGAAACAATATTCATCAATTCATTTTCCATAGTCTTTGAAATGCGAGCTGCAGCACCAGATTCTTTTACAAAGTTACCAAAAGCGAGCATACCGATAAGAGGAGCTGCTGGAGGCAACAAGATAATTGTCAAAACAAGAAGCATCAATGGGAACAAAACCTTTTCCGCCTTTGAAACCTGGCGTGGGTTTTCCATGTGAATCATGCGTTCTTTTTTTGTTGTAAGAAGCTTCATAATCGGAGGCTGAATCATCGGAACCAAAGCCATATAAGAGTATGCTGCAACAGCAATTACACCCATAAGCTCAGGAGCGAGTTTTCCAGAAACATAGATTGATGTTGGACCGTCAGCGCCACCGATAATACCGATTGCACAAGCCTGCATGATGTTGTAGTTTAAACCGAACATATTCATGATTGCAACACCGAACAATGTAAAGAATACACCAAACTGTGCTGCACCACCCAAAATTGCTGTCTTAGGGTTAGCAATAAGAGGTCCGAAGTCTGTCATTGCACCAATTCCCATAAAAATCAACATAGGGAAGAATTCGTTTCCAACACCCGCTTTATAGATGATTGCCAGCATTCCGTCTGGAAGATCACCCATTCCAGCTCCTACAATGTTTACTAAGATTGTACCAAATCCAATCGGAATCAAAAGAAGAGGTTCAAAACCTTTTCCTACAGCAAGATAAACGATTAAGAATCCAATAGCGATCATTATCAACGACTGCCAGCCAGGAGCTTTTCCCCAGTCAGTCTGAGGAGCTTCTTTTACTTCTGGCATTACACCAGTTGGATTAGGGTCTACTCTCTGCTGTTTAATCATCTGGTAAATTCCAGTTGATTTTCCAATATTCTGGATGAATTTTCCAACGTTGATTTCGTGTTCTTCGCCCCAGTTTTCAGTTCCTTTAATTACGCGGTCAAGACCGTGTCCTTCAGAAGCCGAAGTCGCAGGAGCTACAGTTTCAGTCGCAACAGGAGCAGAATCGCCTGCTGTCTGTGCAAGAACTTTAGAACCTGTGCTCAAAACAAAAGCAACTGCCATGATTGCACAAGTAACGCCAAGAACCTGCTTTCTAAAATTTTTGTTCAAATCGATCATTTCGTTTTATTTCCTAATAAATCCGTCATTGCAAGAAAGATATCTTACGGCATAATTCTTGCAACAACGATTAATTCTTACTGAATTTCAGCAACAGTCTGTCCGTTAGAAACCTGAGTTCCTGTAGGAACTGTAAAGTGCACTTTACCAGCAGCGCCAGCCTTGATTTCAAGTTCCATTTTCATCGATTCAATAATGATTACTGTTGTATCAGCCTGAACCGAAGCACCTTCAGCAACTGCATATTTAAGCAAAGTTCCTGCAACAGGCGCTTTTACAGCTTTTCCACCAGCAGAAACAGCAGGGGCTGGAGCGGCGGCAGCAGGGGCTGGAGTAGCAACAGGCGCAGGAGCAGTTTTTACAACTCCACCGATTGTTGCAATAACCTGGCCGTTTGCAATCTGAGTTCCTGTAGGAACTGTATATGTGATTGTACCGTCAGCAGGAGATTTTACTTCAAGTTCCATCTTCATTGATTCAACAATGATGATTGTCTGTCCTTTAGAAACTTTTGTACCGTTTGCAAAGCACTGTTTGAGGAGTGTTCCTGCAACAGGAGCTTTTACATCTTCACCGCCAACAGTTGTAGCAGCAGCGACAACAGGAGCACCTGCGGCACCAAATGTTACATTGTAAGGAGTTCCGTCAACAGTGATATTGTCGCCGTTTGAAGTAACCTGATAACTCTGTCCGTTTACAGTTACAGTGTAAGAGCCGTTTGCAGACTTAGCTTCAGTTTTTGGTGTTTCTTTAAGGCCGAAGGTTTTTTCTGCATCAACAGGACCGTTTGCACGAGTTTCAAAGAATTTTGCAGCAACTTTCGGGAACATTGCGTATGTAAGAGTATCTTCAACAGAACCGTTTCCACCGTTCTTCTTAGATTCTTCAACCATTTTGTCCCATTCTGGAGCAATGAGGTCAGCTGGACGGCAGTCAATAACTTTGTCCATTTTGTTAAGCTCAAGAGCCTTTTTAACAAGGTCAGCATTTGGAGCAGCTGGAACTTTTCCGTACTTTCCAACGAGAAGATCACGGAATTCCTGAGTAAGATTGTTGTAACGTCCGAAGAGAACGTTGAATACAGCCTGAGTTCCTACAATCTGAGAAGTTGGAGTTACGAGAGGAACATATCCTACATCTTTCTGAACAAGAGGAATTTCTTTCAATACATCGTCGATTTTGTCAGATGCACCCTGCTGTTTGAGCTGGTTTTCAAGGTTTGAAAGCATTCCGCCTGGAACCTGAGATTTAAGAATACGTGTATCAGCTCCCAAGAATTTTGATTCAAGAGAAGCATAGTGTTTGCGGATTTCGCGGAAATATGCAGCGATTTCAAGCAAAGCAGAAATATCAAGACCTGTGTCGTATTCAGTTCCCTTAAGCATTTCTACTACAGTTTCTGTAGGAGAGTGAGAAGTTCCCATTGCCATTGCAGAAATCGCAGTGTCGAGAACATCAGCACCAGCTTCTGCCGCCTTGAGCAAAGTAGCAACTGAAAGACCAGTTGTAGCGTGAGAGTGAATTTCAACTGGAAGGTCAACTTTTGATTTGATTGCCTTTACAAGGTCATAAGCTTCATATGGCTTAAGAAGACCAGACATATCTTTGATACAGATAGAATCAGCGCCGAAATCTGCATAAGTTTTTGCAAGGTCAGCGTAGATTTCTTTTGTATGATATGGAGTTGTAGCATAAGAAATTGCCATCTGAACGTGTTTGCCAGTTTTTTTAGCAGCTTTTGTAGCGCGTTCAAGGTTGCGAGGGTCGTTGCAGGCATCGAAAATACGGAAAACGTCGATACCGTTATTTGCAGCAGTTTCTACGAATTTATCAACAACATCATCAGCATAGTGGCGGTAACCGAGAAGGTTCTGTCCGCGCAAAAGCATCATAATTTTTGTGTTTGGCATTGCAGCATGGAGCTTTCTAAGGCGTTCCCATGGATCTTCATTCAAGAAGCGGATACAAGAGTCATAAGTTGCTCCACCCCAAGCTTCTGCAGCCCAGTAACCAATCTGGTCAATTTTTGGAGCGATTGGCAGCATGTCAGCTGTCGTCATACGAGTAGCGTGAAGAGACTGTGTAGCATCACGCAAAACAAGTTCAGAAATACCAATTTTTTTTGCCATTTTGTCAAATACCTCTAATTTTAGTTTTTGTTGTGCAGAGCAGTTGCAATAGCGGCAACGACTGCATTCTGGTCAACCTGTGCAGCTACAGGAGCAGCACTTTCGGCTTTTGGCGCCTCTTTGTCAAGTTTGGCCACATGAATAACTACTCTAAGCAAATTCATAAAACCAATCATGATTATGAGGAAGGCAAAAACAACACACATACCCAGGACAGTAAGAATTGCACTCTGTCCCAGCATTTCTTGGATTGTCATATTTCCTCCATAAGTGAAATACTTTTATTTAAAATGATTGAATATTAGTAAAAGTATAAATTATTGAAAATCTTTATTCAATGATTCCAGACTTGTTTAACGATTTTTTTACACTGCAAAATGAATAAAAAAAAGAGGAAAGGACACCTTAAAAAGTTTTCCTTTCCTCTTTCAATCTCTTTTTCTTCCAATAAATCCAATAAACTAGAACAAATCGCTCATTCCGTAAAGTCTGCCTTTTTCAAGCTCACCAGAAGCAAGTTTGTCAACAAGTTTTTCAAGGGCAACAACCGCTCCTTTTGCAAAACCTTCGCGACTTCTAGCTCTGTGTGTAAGTTCGATTTCGTCCGCAGGAGAATCAAAGAAAACAGTATGAGTTCCAGGAACAAAACCAACGCGGGTTGAACTTACATGAAGTTCATTTACCTTTGGTTTTTCGTGGAAAGCATCAAAAACCATCTGTGTTTTCGATTTATTTCCGAGCATTATGCGACGTGCAACTTCGAGCGCGGTTCCTGAAGGACTGTCGGCTTTCTGATTGTGGTGGGCTTCCCAAACGGCAACGTCATAATCAGAGTATTCTGCCATAATTTTTGCCGCTTCTTCTACAATCTTATAGAACATATTTACGCCGATTGAAAAATTTGAAGAGCGCATTGCAGTTCCACAAGTTTTTTTGCAGAGCTCTGAAATTTCGCATTCGCTCTTTGCCCAGCCAGTAGTACCAACAACTACTGGAAGCCCCAGAGGAATCAGGGCATTGAGGTTTCCGAGAACGGCAGTCGGATGAGAAAATTCGATTACGCCTTCGGCTCCGCTGTTTTTTACAGCATCGGCAACGGCTTTTCCATCTCCTGCTGGCACTATATTTGTAGCGTCTTTTGCCATGACGTCGATTGTTGCAACAACTTCGTGCCCAGCATCCTTTGCACATTTTTCAATCATGTGCCCCATTTTTCCATATCCGACAAGCGCAATTTTCATTTTATTTCTTCCTTAAATTTTTATTTATTTTTATAAAGTGAATTTTTGATAAAGACGAAGTCTATTTTTCAAAACTGCAAAAAAATACGACTTTCACCTTAAAATTATAAAGATTAGTCTAGTTTTTGAAAAGTGACGTTATATCAGGCTCAATTTTTTTTCCACGGAGTTTTTCTGCCTGCTCATAAACCTTTAAAATATCTTCGGGAAGAGTTTTTTCTTCACCCTTTAAGGTTTGATACGGAGCATCGGTTTCAAAGACAATCCGGCTTTCTTCTAGAAATTTTACGCATTCGATTGCACTTTTTTTGCCATTTAAAATAGGCTTTCCAAAAGAAAAATAAGCATTTACACCTTTTTTTAAAAGCGCATTTGCTTCTGTTAAAGTTCCTGCCCACGAATGAAAGACAACGCCTTTGACCTTTCTTAAAAGTTTTATGTCCTTAAAAAAACGCTCTGTGCATTTTCTTCCGTGAATTACAAGAGGCTTTTCGTATTTTATTGCGGCTTCGAGCTGAAACTTCCAGACTCTTTCCTGTTTTTGAGTCATAGCACGAAAATCCTGCGTAAAAAAATCAAAACCGCACTCCCCGACTGCATCAATTCTTTTATTTTCGAGAAGCTGAATCAAATATTCTGAATATGAAAAATCCGGGTTTTGAGGGTGAATTCCAAAAGACTTAAAAAACTTGATTCTGGAGCTTTGAGGAATTGAAGCAATGATTTTTTCCTGTTTTATAAATTCGTTCTCAGAAAGCGCGCAGGCAACGCCAGAATAAAAACCGACAGATTTGCCAATTTTAGAAAAATCAGGAAGAGAAGAATGAACTAAATGCAGGTGCGCATCAAAAATCAACTAAAAACCCCATTTTTTGACAGTGCTCATGCATAACAACTGTCTATAAGCAAAAGCACCCGAATATTTAAACTTTTTGTTAATGTTTTTTTTATTATACCGAAAATAATTATGTACGTAACATTTTTTTTGCGTTAAAAACGCGGGAGGAATTCAAAATGGGAACATACACACTTAAAAGCATTGGTAAAAAAACTGATTACATGACTGTTGTACGCGAAATGGACGACGGCTACATTGTTCGCATTGTACGCGATGAAGACGGCTATGATGACGTTACAACAGATTTTATTAGCAAGGCTCTGTTCGACTCTTGTATCCGCACCGGCTATCTTACAAAAATCAAGTCTCCTGCTGAAGCCGTTGCTTAACTAAATCCAAAGCTGCCTCAAAACGAACTTCAACAGGCATTTCTTGAGGCAGCCAATTTATTTTTACACCTTTTTTTTCCATTCCCTTAAACCAGGTTTCCTGTCTTTTTGCAAACTGTCCGATTGCAAGGTTTAAAAGCTCAAAAAGTTTTTCCCTGCTTTCGATTTTCTGCTGAAGATATTCACTCACAAAACGATATTCAAGACCAAGACTTTCAAGTCTCTGCCAAGACGCTCCATTTTCATGCAGACTTTGAACTTCTTCGATTAAACCTTCCTCAAGACGGTCGTGAAGACGTTTTGAAATTCTTTCGCGAACTAAAGGACGTGGCAAGGTTGTGCCAAGAACAAGAGGATTAACCTTAGGACGAGCTGAAATCACCTTTTCGCGCAGAGTTTTATATTCTTTTGATTTTGTAAAACGGTTTAAGAGAATCGCCTTTATTATGCGCTCACTGTCGCCGAATTCGCTCGTATTATGAAGTTTTTCTTTTTCTGCTATTAAAATCGACTTTAATTCTTCATACGATAGAGATTCAAGTTTCTGTCTTTCGGCCGCATCTTCATCAAACGGAATCATATCGTAATTTCTGAGTATTGAATCAAGATACATTCCAGTTCCACCGACAACAACCGGCAAAACTCCGCGTTTCAGACAGTCTGCAAACGAATTGTAAAAATCTGCCGAAAAATCAAACAGGCTGTATTCGTGACTTAAATCCGTAACATCGATTATATGGTACGGAACATTGTAAAAACCGTCAGTAATTTTATCCTTTAACGCAGGATTGAGGGAAAGCGCGAGATTTTCATTCATCTTAAAATCGCACAAATCCTTTCCACTTCCAATGTCGAGTCCGCGGTAAACCTGACGGCTGTCTGCGCTTAAGACTTCGCCTCCGAGACTTGCAGCAAGGCGAACGCCGATTTCGGTTTTTCCGACAGCTGTAGGTCCAATTACAAAAATACAGTTATAGTTCATTTTTTGTTTCCTAAAAAAATTAAAGCACGCGGCAAACGGCGCATTTTAAATATTCAGACTTAGGATAACCTGCAAGAACCGGATGATCAGGTCCAGCCCCGTACTTTGCCAAAATTTGAACGCGTTTTTTCGAATCTTCAGCCGCCTTCATAATCATTCCGTAAAAATGCTCAGAATCAAAAAAGTAGGAGCATGAACAGGTTACGAGGATCCCGTTTTCTGTCAAAAGGCGCATTGCACGAAGGTTTATTTCTTTGTATCCGCCGTACGCTTTTTGAATATTTTTTGCACTTTTTGTAAACGCAGGAGGATCGAGTATAATCAAATCAAATTTTTCGCCTGCCGCTTCGTATTCTTTTAATTTGTCAAAAATATCCGCACAAACCGCCTTTACCTTTTTTCCGGCTCCGTTGAGCTCAATATTTTTTTCAATCATTGCAACGGCTTCCGGGCTCAAATCGACGCAGGTAACGTCTTTTGCCTCTCCCTTAAAACAGTTCAGACCAAAAGCGCCGGTGTGACTGCAAGCGTCGAGAACTTTTTTTCCAGAAGCAAGTTTTGCAACCTGTTTGCGGTTAAATTTCTGGTCAAGGAAATATCCGGTTTTCTGGCCATGCGCAATATCAACTTCCAAAAGAACATCGTTTTCGCGAATCATAATCTTTTCATCGCGGGCTTCGCCAATCCAGCAGGATTTTTCTTCAAGACCTTCTTTTTCGCGGACAGAAGCGTCATCCCTCTCAAAAATTCCATAAGGACGTATTATCGAATTTAAGGCTTCGAGAATTTCTTTTCTAAAAACTTCTGCGCTTAAAGACAAAAACTGAACAACAAGATAAATATTTTTCTTTACATCGCAGTAGCGTTCAACAATCAGGCCAGGAATCAAGTCTGCTTCTGCATAGACAAGGCGATAACTGTCTTTTCTGTCGTAATAAAGCTTTCTAAGGTCGTAAGCATCCTGAATTTTTTTTGCATAATAAGCGCGGCTGTCTTTCATAATCTGGTCGGCATGTTCTCTTCCGATTATGCGGACAGAAATTTTTGAAGTGCGGTTTATAACACCAGTTCCAAAAAAACCGCCCGCATTTGCAAAAACTTCAACAACTTCGCCGTCTTTTACAGAACAATCGGCAAGCGAAGCCTGCTTTACACCGCTTTTCTCTTCAAATTTTACATGGCTGATTTCGTTATCAAAAACCCACGGAAACCCCTGAGCAACTTCAATCTCTTCGGAAGGATTTAAAAACACTCTTGGAAACATAATTCACCTGACAAAATCAAAAATTTACGCTAAATAATACAAAAAAAATTAAATTTACAAAAGTGTATCAGAATTCAAAATTTTTGGAGCGCATTTTTCGCACTAACCCGCTTTCCACAGTTCCGCTATACGCTACATTCGGCAAGCCGAACGCCTCCGGCGCTGTTCCAATCGGGGCTATAAGCCCCGTCGTGCGCTAAAATCCGTAGTCGCTTTTTTCCTGCACAACTTTTTCTGGCTGGAAAACCTGTTGAAAAACTTCAAATGCTTTTTTTACAGGAATAAATTTTATTCCCGTTTTTATGATTTCAGGAATTTCTTCAAGATCACGCTCATTGCTCTTCGGAATAAAAATCGTCTTCACTCCGTTTCGCTTGGCAGCTACAGTTTTTTCTCGTAAACCGCCGATCGCCATGACAGAACCTGTCAAATCAAGTTCTCCGGTCATTGCAACATCGCTTTTTACAACCCTGCCAGTCAAAAGAGACATAAATGTTACTGCCATCGTAATACCTGCACTCGGTCCGTCCTTTGGTGTTGCTCCTTCTGGAATATGCAAGTGAATTACGTTCTGATCAAACCAGTTCTGTGGCTTTATCTTGTGTTCAATTGCGTACTGCTTTACATAGTTAAAGGCTATTTGAGAAGATTCTTTCATAACGTCGCCCATCTGTCCAGTCAAGACAAGTCCGCCTTTGCTGTCCGGGAAACTGATTGCTTCGATAAGAAGAGTGTCGCCTCCCATGCTTGTCCAGGCAAGACCAATACAGGTTCCAGGAATTTCTGCCCGTTTGATTTCGCTTTCGTCAAAAACAGGCTTGCCAAGATAAGTATCCAAATCTTTTGCATCAATATTGAACTGTTTTCCGTCCAAAGAATCACATTCGTTATTTACGATTTCTTTAACTTCGCTCAAAGTCTTGATGTTCTCAGGAATTCCAGAAAGCTGCCGTGTAATTATCTTTCTGTGAATTTTATCAATACATTTTTCGTAATTGCGGACACCGGCCTCGCGCGCATATTCTTCCGCAATACGCAAAAGAGCGGCCTTTGTATATTTTACCTGGCCTTTTGCAAGTCCGTTTTTTGCAAGATTTTTTGGAATAAGGTATTTTCTTGCAATTTCAAGTTTTTCCTGATCGATATAACCAGAAAGCTGAATGATTTCAGCACGGTCCAAAAGCGGCTCCGGAATTGAATCCAGTGTATTTGCCGTCAAAATAAAGAAAACATTGCTTACGTCAAACGGCAAATCCAAATAGCTGTCGCGGAAACTTACATTCTGCTCAGGATCCAAAACTTCAAGAAGCGCACTTGCAGGGTCGCCCTGAACGCTTGAACCCATTTTATCAACTTCATCAATCATAAAGACTGGCGATTTTGTCTTTGTAATTTTTAATCCCTGCAAAATTTTTCCAGGCATTGCGCCAATATACGTTCTGCGATGTCCTTTTATTTCAGCCTCGTCTCTCATGCCACCGACACTAAACCGATAAAAAGGCTTATTCATTGCATTTGCAATAGAATGCCCGATAGAAGTTTTTCCGACTCCTGGTGGCCCTACGAGAATCAAAATTGAACCTTTGTTGTCTTTTTTCATTTTTCGGACTGCAAGATATTCAAGGATTCGCTTTTTTACATCGTCAAGGCCGTAATGGTCTTTTTCAAGAATTTTATATGCTTTTGCAAGGTCGAGATTTTCTTTTGATTCTTCATTCCACGGAAGAGCACAGACGAGTTCAAGATAATTGCGGCTTACAAAATACTCAGAAGAACTGGAATCCATCAATTTGAATTTTTCGAGTTCGCTTTCCAAAGCTTCCTTTACTTCGCCTTCAAATTTAAATCCTTCAATTTTTTCCTTAAATTTTGAATAATCGTTTCCTTCTCCATCGGCGCCTATTCCAAGTTCATCTTGAATCGATTTCATTTCTTCGCGCAAAAAATATTCGCGCTGATTTTTTTCGATTTTTTCGTTTAATTCATTTTGAATTTTCTTCTGCATTCGCAAAAGTTCCTGTTCTTTTTTTATAAAAACAAGAACCTGCTCAAGCCTAGAGCGCACGTTAAGCTCTTCGAGAACTTTTTGCTGGTCGGCTTTTTCAACATTTAAAATCGAAGCAACAAAATCGGCAATTTTTCCAGGATTGTCGATATTCACCATATTTAAACGCATTTCTTCGGAAAAAAGCGGATTATTGTCGCTTATTTCTTTCATTTCGCTTATAAGCGCACGTGTAAGGGCCTTTGTTTCGAATGTATCGCCTTCCTCGTCATCGAGATACTGAACTGCAACAACAATTGGATTTTTTGCAGACAAAACCCGGCGGATTTTAAAACGCTTTATTGTCGAAACAAAGATGTTTACTCCACCGTCAGGAAGGTTGATTTTTTTTATAATTCTTGCAACAGTTCCAATATCGTACAAATCGCTTGCAACGGCATTTTCATCTTCCGTTTTTGCAAGTACAAGACCGATAAAGCCATTTGCTTCAAACGAATCCTCGACAATTTTTACATCGTCCGGGTTTGAAAGCATAAGCGGCGTAAAAATTCCAGGAAAAATCGGATGCCCGTTAAGCACGACCAAAGGCAATTTTAGAGGAAGCATCTGTTCAACCGTAATTATTGAACTTGCAGGATCATCCGTCTGCCGTTCACCTTTTTTTGAAGATTTTTTAGACTTTTCCTCTTTTCCTGAGACTGTATCTTTTTCGTTTTTTTCAGTTTCGTCTTTTTTTGCAGAAATTTCGCCTTCTGTTTTTTCTTTCTGCGGAGAATCTTTTTCAACCGTCACTTCTACATCGACAGGAGTTCCGTCGGCGTCCGTATGCTTTGAAATCAATTCGTTTATTGCATTTTTTAAATTTTCAGCAACATTTTCTAAAGCGTCATTCTGTTTATTTTCGTCATTATTGTCGTTATTATTTTTAGCCATAATTATAATTTAACCATAAAAATGGCTGTAGGCAACAAAATTATTCCGCTTTGGCTTTGCTTTTGTCCTGCAGTTTTTCAAGTCCGGCATTCAAAAAAAGCTCATCCTGATACCAGTCAAGAATAAGAGAATAAAAAGCATCTTCGTAACCTTCACATTTTGCAAGAATTTTTACGACAGTACCGCTTTTTAAGCTTCCAGACGGAACACTGTCCATTAAAACCCATTTTCCTCGATAAGAAATAAAGAATTTTGTCTTTGAAGTAAGCGATTTTCCCTCAAAACGGTCGTAACTTTCTGTATGAACTTTTACAGGCCGGGTTGCATTTCGAAGGCTGTTAATTTTTAAGTTCAAATTTTCTTTTTCAACCTCAACTGTCTGCCACATTATGTAAGGACCGACTGCAATTTTGATTCTGTATTTTCCAGAACGCAGGTAAACAGGATAAGTTGAATAATTTTTTACGTTTTTTGAATTATTTTGAGAGTTCTGAGTAAAAATCCGGCGACTTCCGTTTATTTCCGGAATTTCTTTTCCGTCATCTGCAAAAAAGAATGCACGCAAAGGAAGGTCGGAGTCCACAGACGAAGCAACGGGGATTTCCATATTCAAAACAACGCTCTTATACCAATGCCGTAAAACAGTTTTGTGAACATAACCACGACTCCAAACAAAGCCAAAAAGAACACAGACGGCAAGTCCAGACAAAACTCCACAGACGATTTTTTTGAATTTTTTGTCACGCTGTTCAAACGAAGGAATTGCAAACTGTCTTGTTGTAAGGACAGTCTGCGCAAGGGCGATTCTTATTTTGTGAGTATCGTAATGAGAAAGATATTTTTTTACGATTTTGAGAACTGCGTCTATCGACTGAAATCTTCTTGAAGGATTTGCCTTGAGCATTTTTTTTATCATTCTGGCAATTACAGGGGGAATACTTCTGTCAATTTTCCGTGGATTTACGTATTTTCCTTTGCGGATTTTTTCCAAAGTTTCTGCATTTAAGGTTGAAGGAAATGGTTTTGTTCCAGTAAGCATTTCGTAAAGCATTACGCCCATCGAATAAATGTCCGCCCTTCTGTCTGCGCTTCTGCTGTCTGTAATCTGTTCTGGAGACATGTAAGCAGGAGTTCCCAAAGTTACGCCGTGGCTTGTCAATTCGCCCGTAATCTGGGTGGTTGAAGTTTCTGCAACCGTTTTTCCAGAACTGTCAGCGACACTTTCGTTTTTCTGGGACGATTCATTTTCGCTTTCGGTTGAGGCAATTCCAAAATCTGCAAGCTTTACTTCCGCTCTTTTTGAAATGAGAATATTTCCAGGCTTAATGTCGCGATGAACAATTCCCCTTACATGAGCAAATTTCAAGGCAAGACAGGCATCCTGAAAAATCAAAAGCGCAAGTTCTGTTCCGAGAGCAACCTGTTTTTCGAGAACCTGAGCGAGTGAAAGCCCTTCGACAAATTCTTCGACAATATAATGGCTTGAACCTTCAACAAAATAGTCAAAAAGATGGACGATGTAAGGACTTTGCATATCGAGCAAAATCTGAGCTTCGCGTTTAAATCGTTCGCGGACAATTTTATTGTTTCGGATTGTAAGTTTTTTTAAGATTACAAGTCTTTTTAACGAAGGATGAACGGCTTTATAAACCGCTCCCATTCCGCCTTTTGCAACCAGTCCTAGAATTTTGTATTTTCCGATACTTTCAGGAATTTTTTCTGCCATAAAACTTACGCTCCCATAAAAAGTCAAGATTAAAACTTTAGTTCTAAATTTCTACATCCACTCTCAAAATATCAGTTTCCGGATTAAATTTTCTATCTGGTTTGACAACAGCAATATTTTCTTCATCCGGGTTATGAATCTGCACATATTTTCCATTCTGCCTTAGTTCGTATTTGTTTTTTACAGGCCTGTGACCGCCAATCCACACGGCATTTTCGCAGTTTTTTCCAAGAAGATTTTTTATGCTTTCGGAAACGCTGTCTTTTTTTGCCTCACCGTTTGCCGTCCAGGTAAGCGCAAGCGTTACTTCAGGAAATTTTCTGTAATTTATGATTTTTGACCGAGTCAATTCAAAAAATGGTTCGGCATGGCTTATGACAAGATTTGGAAAAACCGCACATAGCGGCAAAGCGTGCTCAAGGCAGCTTAAAATATAAATGACAGCATCGTCGTATTGTTCTGCCATAAACTGATAGAACATTTCTCCTTCCGCGGCCATTTTATAAAAAGGATGATTACCTCGACCTTCTTCGTTCAGAATATTTTCGTGATTTCCTTTTAAACAGTGAAAATTTTCCGAACATGAAAGTTTTAATTTTAAAATCATCTGCAAAACTTTCAGGTTTTCCAGCATTTCCTGATTCATCGCCTCGCTTTTTATTACGCCACGGTTAAATTCGGCAAATGCTTCTTTCCAGCGCTCATAACAACGCAGTTCTGAATGAAAAATGTCTCCAACGCAGACAAGGTAAATCAGTTTTTTTTGGCAAGCTTCCAAAATGCTCATTTTTTCGGAAATTAAGCAAACTTCGTTTTCTTGCCCTGATTTTTTTTCAGAAGCAGAGGTTTTATTTAGATCTTCCAATTCAATTTTAAAATTCAGAATGTGCCACAAAAAATATTCGCGTGCATGAATGTCTGGAATTACGACAACAGGCTTTTTTTCTTTTCCGAATTTTTTTTCTGAGCAAAAATCCAAAAGCCCCCCGGAAAAATTTTCGCCATATTTTTCTTTCGGGCGGTAAAGTGAATTTTCATTCTCCAAAAGATTTAAAGCATTCTCAAGAAGATGCCTAAAACCATCATACTCAGGAAAATTTTCGGAGCGGTAAATATTAAAAAGTTCAGTTTTTAAATCCACGGACAGCCCTTTTTGGCAATTTTTTACGCCAAAACAAGATTTACAGAACCGACTGTAATCCTGTCTCCCGGATTCAATTTAACGTACTTGTCATTTGGAATGCGTCTTCCGTTAATAAAAGTTCCGTTTGTAGAATTTTCGTCCTTTATAAAAAAAACATCCTTGATTTTTTGAATCGAAGCATGCAAACGGCTGGCAAGCTTGTTGTCAATTACGATATTACAATCTGGAGAACGACCGATTGTCATTTTGGCAACCAGATTGATTTTCTTTTTGTTAAACATTAAATACGAAACCTGACTGGAATCAGCAATTTTTTCCAAATGCTGACCGACAGGCGAACTAGTTACAATTGTAGTATCCTGCATGAATAAAATTATACAACCAAACTAAAAAACTGTAAAATCAAAATTAAGCGCAAATTTATTTAATCTGAAAAATCACCTGGAAGAGGGGCGGTTACGGTTATTATTTTTTTTGTTACTGGATGCGGAAAACTAAGGCTTACTGCATGCAACATAATTCTCTTATAAGGTTTTCCGCCGTATAACTCGTCTCCCAAAATCGGACAGTCGAGGCTTGCTAAATGAACGCGGATCTGATGAGTGCGTCCTGTAAGAGGTTTGCAATAATACAAAAAAAAGCGGGAATTTGCCTTAAAAAACTCAAATTCCGTGCGGCTTTTTAAGCCCCCTTTTACTTCGGGAAGTTTTCCCCATTTTGCGCTTTGACCTTTCGGGCTTATTCTACCCATTGGAAAATCAACTGTAATTTTTTTTGAGGCAGGTTCTTTTAAAATGGCAGCAACGTAAGTTTTTTTTGCGGTATGCTGCTCAAACATGTCGTGGCAGGCAGCATTTGATTCGCGTTTTTTGGTAAAGAGAATTATGCCGGAAGTGTCGCGGTCAAGACGGTGCATTATGCCACAATAAGGTGGATTTTTTGCATTCGGATTTTGAATTTTTTGTCTTGCAAAAAGATAGCGAACGACAGCCGCGTGAAGATTATCTCGAGTTTCGACCATGGATTTTTCAGTCGGAAAATGCGATGGCTTGTTCACTACGATTATGTATTCGTCCTCAAAAAGAACATTTTTTTCTGTAAGCTCAAATTTTATGTCGTCAGGCTGTTTTTCGTAAAAAAGTCTTTCCTCGTCGACAGAAACAAAGACGGAAGATTTTGCAAAAACCGTAAAAGAAGGCAGAAAAACTTGTTTTTGATTTACGCTTACCGCTCCTGCAACAATTAGACGACGGATTTTTGAATTGGAAATTTCTGTTTTTAAAAGCAAAGGAAGATTTTGACGCAAAAGTTCATCGAGGCGAATTTTTTTTTCGGAAAGGATTTTAAAAGTTTTCATTTTTATATATTTTTCGGGCAAGGGATGGGAGCCGCGCCAAAGGCGTTGAAACGGCAGTTTTTTAACTGGCGTTTTAATGAAGCGAACAGCGCAACGGCGTACAGCCCGTTTTTTGTGGCTCAGCCACAAAAATGACCCCAATTTTTTTGTATAATTATGAAAAAAAAGCTGTAAAAAATCAATCGACGCGTTTTTTTGAGTTTTTTGCAAGAATCATTCCAGCTAAAAACGCTGTAAACGGAGCTGTCGCTGCAAGTCCAAAACTTCCTGCGACAGTGTTTATTATTTCGGCGGCGACCTGATTGTTATTCAAAATATTGTAAAGAGGCGTTCCCTGCGCCATAAAAGTCATTAAAAGCGCAAGACAGGTTCCGGAATATGCAAGAAGAAGAGTTGTCGTCATAGTTCCCATTGCGGCCCGTGCAACTGCAAGACCAGATTTTATCGCTTCGAGACGACTGATTGACGGACATTTTTTTACAACTTCGTTGACGGCAGATGTTATATCGACCGCAAGATCCATAACTGAACCGCTCGCTCCAATGCAAATGCTGCTCATAAAGATTTTTGTAAGGTTTAGATACTGAAATCCTGAATACAAAAGGCTTTCCGAATGGGCCATGACCGCACCGTGAAGTTTTAGAGTTTTTGTGCACACAATCGAAAGAACTGCGCAAAAAACGATTCCAAGCATAGCTCCACTGGCAGCAGAAAAAAGACGGCGGTCAAAACCGTAGACGAGCGCAATTATAACGAGCGTTAAAAATGCGGTTCCTAAAAGCCCCGTAAGCATTGGATCAAAACCTTTTAGATAAAGCGGAACAATGATTTTCCAAAGCGCAAGGACTGTAAGAATAAAAGAAAGGACAGAGCGAACTCCTGTTGCTCCTGCAAAAACTATTAGGAATACAGAAAACGCAAGAGCAAGGATAAGTTCGCCTCGAAGGCGGAAGTGATCGATAAGATTGACCGAAATTATCTGCTCACTTCCCTTTTCTGGATTTTTTAAGTCGGAAAATTCCCACTGAACGAGAGCCTGAGCCGTGTCTCCCGTCTGGAAGATTTTGTCTTGAGAAAGAGAGCCGTTGAGCATATTCCAGCCTTCTGCAATTCTTCCTTTAAATCTTCCAGATAAGAAGCGGACAGTGCACACCTGCTGTCCAGTGCGAATAAGTCCAGTATCAATAAAACGGCTGTTGTCAACTTCGATTATTTTTGCACGGCATTTTACGGCATCCTTAAACTGCAAGGCTCCTTCAAAACCCGTAGGAATAAAAAGCATAGCCACAATGCACGCAAGCGAAACAATAACAGAAACTGTTGAACGTGATAATCTGGACATTTTTTTAATTTCCTTATCTATTTTTATTTAATTCTGAACTACTGGTACGTTTGTCTAATCCTGAACTACTTTTGTCAAAGCAGCCATTTTTTTGTAGATGTCGGTGTTATCGTAATATCCGCCGAATTCGTTCTGACCTGCGCCAAGTGCGAAAACTGGAACTGGAAGACCTGTGTGCGAATAAGAGGTGAATCCGATTCCACTCTTATTGTTCAAAATGTGTGTGATTGTTACAGAAAGCGGTTCATAAGTTCCGTAAAGCTCGTATTCGCGCTGATCGCGGTTCTTGTCGCCAGACATTGTTTTTGAGTATGCATCCTTAAGTCTTGAATATTCGTAATCTGTAAGCACGAGTCCACCGTTTTTGCTGCTTCCCTCCGAACCAGGAACTTTAAGTCCAAACAATTCAGTTACGTCTTTCATTACATCGTCAAAAGCAGTGTTGTTTTTCTTGTAATTTGAAACAAAGTCAGAATCGTATTTTGCATATGAGATTTTCTGGTTTTTGAGCGTATTGAAGAACAAGTTGTAGTCCGTTCCGGCAAATCCAATTGTAAGTCCACCAGTTTCGTGGTCAGCAGTTACTAGAATGAGAGTTTCTCTAGGATGCTTGTTGTAAAAGTCGATCGCTTCTTTTACGGCGTCAGAAAGAGCTACAGTGTCGGCAATTGTTGAACGGGCATCGTTTGCGTGGCAAGCCCAGTCGATTTTTCCGCCTTCAATTTCCATAAAAAAGCCTTTTTTGTTGTCGAGAACTTCAATTCCCTTTTTTACGTAATCGCGGAGCGTCCATTCGCCTTTTTGAGCGTCCTGAGCATAGTTCATCGAGTCTGAATCTGCAAGTTTTTCTGCAATTACAAGAGCCTTGTCTCCGTTTTTGAGAGATGAAGCATCTTTTTGTGTAAAGCAAACTTTATATCCGGCTTTTTGAGCAAGAGAATAAATTGATTCCTTGTCATTTTTTTTGTCCTGAGGTTCCATCAAGGCTCCGCCAGCAAAATAGTCGAAGTTTGAAGCGACAAGTTCAAGTCCAATCGGATAGTTTGACTTTCTGCTTGCCTGATGAGCGTAAGAAGCCGCTGGAGTTGCGTGGTTTAGGTTTACGCTTGTAATTACACCGATTTTCCAGTTTTTTTGATCACGAAGTTGTTCTGCAATCGTACGGAATTTCTGTTTTTTTGTAATGTCAACATTGATAGAACTAGAATGCGTTTTTTTTCCAGTAAGGATTGATGTTGCGGTTGAAGCGGAATCTGGCGCAAAAGATGTCGCATCGTAAGTCTGGGCACTTCCTGCAACTGGGAAATTCATAAAGCTCAGATTTTTGCCATAAGGTGAATCTTTTGGATTTTCTGATTTTTTAACAGTGTCAACAATTCCTGCTGCGTCTTTTCCAAGGTAATATGCAGAACTCTGAATCTGAGGATAGCTCATTCCGTCGCCAATGAACAAAAAGACGTATTTAGGAGTTCCCTTTCCAGTAGGATTTACCTGAATCTGCTGAGCATCTACTTTTGAAGTAAATGCCATTGCAGCAAACATTGCCGCTCCTACTGCAAGTTTCATCATTCCACGAAAACTTTCCTGTGAAATTTCTTTTCTTTTCATCATTTTTATTTGTACCTCCAAATGGTTTAACGAAAAGATAAAACCCAATTGTTATAAAATGATGAAAAAAATATGAGATAAATGTAAAAAATCGGCTCAGTTTTTAGCGGCTAATTCCGTTTTTCCTTTTCCATGCAGGAAAGTCGGTCGAAATCAGTCTTTCCATAGAAGAAGTTGTATATCCGTAGCCGTTGCGTCTTTCGACAGAAAGAAAATTAAAGTCTTCGACATACTTACATCCGCGGTCGCACCAAACAGGTTTTAAGACAGAAGGATAAGTTCCTGAGATAGGTTTTCTTGCACCAGTCTCAACGTCAAAAGAAGAATCCAGTGCATAAAAACGCGCCCACAAGTCTGGAGCAGACGGCTCATCAACTAGAACCTGCTCATAATCGTAATAGCGTCCGTTCAAAACTTCAGCCTTGAGTGTTTTTCTTACAAGTTTTTTGCCATGAATGCGAATTTCTGGTCTGTCAAAAAATTCGCAGGCAGAAATAATTGCATTTTGAATTTCAGGCGAAGGATTTTCAATTTTCATCAAAAACTTAACCACATTTTTAGATTCCGTTGAACAGATTGAAGGCGGTTCAAATTTCCTCGCCCAAACAGGAGCATAATTTTCGTAACTGTGCTGCTGGCACCAAGCCGTAAGAATTTTAGAGCCGTCGTCCAAAGTAACCGAAATCTGAGTTTTTAAGATACATTCAATTCCGCGAAGATACGCATTTTGAGCATGGTCGCGAGTTTCTTCATCAACAAAAGCATAAAGTTCCCGATTTTGAACAACCTCGTTCAAAAAAGTAAGAACGTCCGCCATTACATCGTCGTTAAAAGTTATAGCAAAAACGTCCGCTCCGGTAAAACCTCCAGTCTTAGGTTCCTGCGCATTCAAAATCCACAAAATTCCGCGTTTTGCGCATTCTGCGTAGCGCTTTTCAGGAATCTGCAGGTAAACATTTGCAAGATAACGAATTTGAGAAAAAATATTGCGGTTGTCCGTCGTGCTTCCGTGAGATTCGGTTTTAAGATTAAAAGTGACAGGTTTGAGCCTGCTGTTTTTTTCTTGAAGAACTTTAAGTTCTTCCAAAGTAAAAATCCGCTGATAATCAAGGTTTTTTGCCCAGCCGCCGTCAGGATTCTGCAAAAAGACCATATTTTCGGCAATGCCAGCAATCTGAGCTTCGTCATAAAGCCTGTAAGGAGGAACAGAATTTTTGTAAATGTAGCGAGCGTGATTAAAACCGTCAGAAAACTCTTTCAGCGAAACAGGCGAATACATTTTTTGAGTAAAATTCTCAAATTCCGCCTGTCTGACACTAGAATTCTCATCCTCAATTTTTTCTACATAAGAAGTCTGACAGCCCAAAACAAAAAAAACAGCAAAAAAAGCCAAAAAAGAAAGTTTGATCTTCATAATAGAAAAATTATAGCACAGAAAACTAAAATTATAAAAATTCAGAAGCACAATTTGCGCTCAAACGAAATTGAAGTTTTTCCAAAAAACTTAGCCCGGATCGTCACGGAAAGACCGGACTGAGCACGGCGAAGGAGGACTTGCAGTAAGAGCCGGCTAGACGGCAGATTGTGCTCCAAAAATAAAAAACGTCCCGAAAAAAAATCTCAGGACGTTCGTTGTTAAAAATTATTACTCTGTCGGGCGTTTTTTAAGGCTTTTGCTTTCTGCAATCGCGCGACCTTCGCCAACACTCTGTTCCATCATTGCGCGCACTTTAAGAGGCAAGCCGAACAAGGTAATAAAGCCCTGTGCGTCCTTGTGGTCGTAAAGTTCGCCTGTTGTAAATGAAGCGATATTTTCGTTGTAAAGGCTGTATTTTGAATCTGAACCTGCGGCGCGGATCATTCCCTTTACGAGTTTTACTTTTGTCCAGCCTGTGACAGTCTGCTGAGTTGAATCAACAAATGCCATCAAAGCGTCGTACAACGGTGTAAATACTTTTCCGTCGTAGATAAGTTCTGCAAGGCGGAGTGCAACCTGCTGCTTGTAGTGGTAAGTATCGCGGTCAAGGCAGATATGATCCATCATTCTGTGAGCAAAGTAGAGAACTGTTCCGGCCGGTGTTTCGTAAACTCCGCGGCTCTTCATTCCAACACAGCGGTTTTCGCAGATGTCGGCAATTCCAACTCCGTTTCTTCCGGCAATTTTGTTGAGCTCAAGCATAAGTTCAAGACCGTTCATTTTTTTGCCGTTCAAGCTTACAGGAATTCCTTTTTCCCATTCGATTGTAACGTATTCGCCGTCGCCCGCTTCTTCTGGAACAACTGTATTTTTGAGCATGTGCTTGTAGTTAGGCTCATTTGAAGTTTTTTCAAGTTCAAGGCCTTCGTGGCTGATGTGCCAGATGTTTTCGTCGCGGGAATATGACTGGTCTTTTTTCATTGGAACTTCAAGTCCGCGATCTTCCAAAAATTTGATTTCTGCTTCGCGGCTGTCCATATTCCATTTTGGATCGCGCCAAGCGGCAATAACCTTCAGGTCTGGAGCAAAAGCCTTGATTGCAAGTTCAAAACGAACCTGATCATTTCCTTTTCCTGTCGCACCGTGACAAATTGCTACAGCACCTTCCTGTCTTGCATATTCAACAAGAATTTTTCCAATTAAAGGACGAGCAGTTGAAGTTCCCAAGAGATATTCGTCTTCGTAAACAGCATTTGCTTTGAGAGCCGGCCAAATGTATTCTTCAACATATTCCTGACGGGCATCTACAACATAGCAGGCAGAAGCACCAGTTTTGAGTGCACGAGCCTTAATGTGTTCCCAGTCATCGCACTGACCAACATCAATACACACAGCGATAACATCGTAGTCATAATTTTCTTTAAGCCAAGGAATGATAACCGTTGTATCCAATCCACCAGAATAAGCAAGAACAACCTTATCTTTTGCCATTTTATTTCTCCCGTCCGTACAAAAATTTGCACGGTAAACTGTATATTTATACAAAATACTCTAGTGTTTTATGCAACTTTATGCAATAGAAACGAAAAACTCAGACATATAAAGGCAAAAGTTTTTCGAGAATTTTTTCAATTATTTTAAAACTTTCGGGAGTCAGACTCAAAAAATTGTCGTATTCAGTATGAAAAAGTCGCCAGGTTAAAGGCATTTTTTCGCGGTATTTAAAGGCAAAATCCGCATTTTCGCTGAGTTTTGCGTTCATAACCGTTTTTTCAAGATTTTTGTCTTTCATAAGTTCAAGACAATACAAAGACGCCTCTTCTTTCGGAAGCATAGTAATCGCTACGGCAGGAATTCCGCAGGCCAAAAAACCAGCATTGTCGCTGTAAGGAACTGGCAAAGTCATCCATTTTTGAGGACTAACTTCTTTTAAAATATTTTGAGTTCTCTCAAAAAGCGAAACAAAGCGTTTTGCAAAAGATCTGTTTTTTTTGAAGTTCATTAAAACATCAAGTCCAGCCCTTGCAAGAACAGGAACTGTTCCTCGTCCGACTGAATCAAAGACAAAAACATCATCGTTTTCAATTCCGAGTTTTTTAAAAAGCTCTGCCAGAGCAAAAGAGCCCTGCTCGCTCACGCCGCCTTCTCCGAGTTCTTCTCCATCTGTAAAAAACATGCGGATATTCAAAACTTTGCCTTTTAAAGCCAATCCGTTCACTTTTACGGCAAAATCCGCCAAAGCAAAATTTGCAGAACTGTTGTCATTTGCTCCAGGACTTCCAGAAACAATGTCGTAATGAGAAATAAGCGTTTTTATTTTAAATTGTGGATTATATGAATTTGAAGGGAAATTTACATAAATGTGCTTTTTTCCTGCCAGATAAATTACAGAAGTCTGCACGCCACGGTCAGACAAGTATTTTCTCAAAAAAGAAAGCCTGTCTGTATCTAGGGCAAGGTAAGCTTCGTAATCTTCCGGCAAAAAATTCATTTTTAGTTGTTAAGCGAAGAAAGAGGAACTGGATTTGGACTTGTCGTCGCATTGTCCAGTTTTGAAAATTCTTCAAGCAGCTCCTTTTGTTTTGAAGAAAGCCGTGAAGGAACCTGAACCAAAATTTTTATGTAGAGGTCGCCTTTTCGGCTTGTATTGAAAACAGGAACACCTTCGTTTTTTATGCGCAGAAGTTTTCCGTTCTGAGTTCCAGCCGGCAATTTAAATTCAATCTTTTTTCCGTCCAAAGTCGTAATAAAAATCGTTTCGCCAAGAGCCGCCTGAACCATTGTAACAGGAACAGCGCAGTAAAGATCTTGACCGCTTCGCTCAAAATAAGTGTGCGGTTCAACATGAAGAACAACAATCAAATCGCCGGCAGGTCCACCGTTTTTTCCGGCATCGCCTTCTCCGTGGATTGCAATTCTTTTTCCGTCATCAACTCCAGCAGGAATTGTAAGGGTTACACGTTTTGATTTTTCCTGAACTCCGCTTCCACGGCAAGAACTGCAAGGTTTGTCAATTACAGTTCCAGCGCCATGACAGGTAGGACAAGTTTGCTGAACAGCAAAAAAACCAGCCTGTCTTCTTATCTGACCGCTTCCACCGCAAGCTGTACAGGTTTTTCTACTTCCACCAGCAGCCGCCCCGGAACCATGACAGTCAGGACAGGCTTCGTTGTGGGCAAATTTTATCTCGGCCTTAGTTCCGTAAACTGCATCCTTAAAGGAAATATCCAGATCGTAGCGCAGACTCTGTCCCTGCTCAGGAGCATTTGGATTTCTCGCTCTTGAAGAAGAGCGTCCACCACCAAAAATTCCTTCAAAAATATCGCTAAAACCGCCACCCATTCCGCCGAACAGGTCAGAAAAATCATGGAATGCATGGCTACCGGTAAATCCGCCGGCACCACCAAATCCAGAACTTCCGTCTAATCCTGCAAAGCCGTACTGATCATAAATCGGACGTTTTTTATCATCAGAAAGAACTTCGTAGGCTTCGGTTGCTTCCTTGAATTTTTCCTCTGCTTCTTTATTTCCAGGGTTTCTGTCTGGATGATATTTTATAGCAAGTTTTCGATATGCTTTTTTAATTTCATCAGCAGAAGCACCTTTTTGTACGCCTAATACTTCGTAATAATCACGTTTTGCAGCCATTTTTCTAAACCTTTTTAAAAGAACAAATCAGCCCTGTCAAAATGACACCGGCTGATTCATTTTCGAGCTGTCTATTTAATATTGTTTTAACAGCCTTATTTTGCAAGAAGGCTTCAAAAACTAAAAGTCTTCAAAGCCTCCATTCATTTTATTTTTATTTGTCGTCGTGAACTTCGTAAGCTACGTCGTCAGCAGTTCCTTTATCAAAACCGCTCTTGTTTGCACCAGCATCTCCACTAGCATTTGCACCTGCATCGCTTCCTGGATTAGCGCCAGCAGCACCCTGAGCACCGCTTGCACCCTGTTGTTTGTAAACTTCCTCAGCAATTTTGTAAGAAGCCTGTTTCAAAGCCTCAGTTTTTGACTTGATTTCTTCAGTGTTTCCACCTTCAACAGCCTTTTTAAGTTCAGCAACAGCGTCTTCAACTTTCTGCTTTTCAGCACCGTCTACCTTGTCGCCCAAATCTTTGAGTGTTTTTTCAGTAGCGTAAATCAAGCTATCAGCTTCGTTTTTAACGTCAACTGCTTCTCGCTGTTTTTTATCTTCGTCAGCATGAGCCTCGGCGTCTTTTACCATGCGTTCGATTTCTTCCTTGCTCAAGCCTGAAGAAGAAGTAATCTGAATATGCTGTTCCTTGCCTGTTCCCATATCCTTTGCAGAAACGTGAACAATGCCGTTTGCATCAATATCAAATGTAACTTCAATCTGTGGAACACCACGAGGAGCGGCTGGAATACCAACAAGGTCAAAGTTTCCAAGAGTTTTGTTTTCTGCAGCCATTTCGCGTTCACCCTGCAATACGTGAATTGTAACGGCAGTCTGACCATCAGCAGCTGTAGAGAAAATCTGACTCTTCTTTGTAGGAATTGTAGTATTTCTTGGAATGAGTTTTGTCATAACTCCACCCATTGTTTCAATACCAAGAGAAAGAGGTGTTACATCGAGAAGAAGAACATCCTTTACATCGCCTGCAAGAACACCACCCTGAATAGCAGCACCCATAGATACGGCTTCGTCCGGGTTAATTCCCTTCAATGGCTCTTTTCCGAAGAAGTTCTTTACAACTTCCTGGAATTTTGGCATACGAGAAGAACCACCAATCAAAAGAACTTCATCAATCTGATCTTTTGTATATCCAGAATCTTTAAGCGCGTTCTGACAAGGAATCAAAACTCTGTCCCAAAGGCTCTGTGTCATTCTTTCAAATTCTGCACGTGTCAAAGTTTTCTGAAGGTGCTTTGGACCTGTAGCATCCGCAGTAATAAACGGCAAGTTAACGTCTGTCGTTGTCTGGTTAGAAAGAGCGATTTTTGCCTGTTCAGAAGCGTCCTTAATACGCTGCATAGCCATTGGATCTTTTGTAAGGTCGATTCCTGTATCAGCCTTAAATGAATTTACAAGCCAGTCAGCAATAGCATTGTCCCAGTCAGCGCCACCAAGGTGAGTATCACCGTTAGTAGACTTTACTTCAAATACGCCGTCAGCCATATCAAGAATTGTAACATCGAGAGTACCACCGCCTTCATCGATTACTGCAAGAACTTTTTCCTTGTTTTTATCTTCTTTAAGACCAAAAGCAAGGGCAGCGGCAGTAGGTTCGTTGATGATACGTTTTACGTTAAGACCGGCAATAGTTCCGGCATCTTTTGTAGCCTGACGCTGAGCATCATTAAAGTAAGCAGGAACTGTGATTACAGCATCTGTTACAGTTTCGCCAAGATAATCTTCAGCAGTTTTCTTCATTTTCTGCAAAATGAATGCAGAAATTTCCTGAGGAGTATATTCCTTCTGCTGACCGTTATCTGTTACAACAACGGCAACATTTTCGCCTTTCTGAACGATTCCATAAGGAACACGTTTTACTTCGTCCTTAAGATCGCCGTAATGTTTACCAATAAGACGTTTTACTTCATAAACTGTATTTTTAGGATTTGTAATAGCCTGGTTTTTTGCAGCCTGACCTACAATGCGCTCACCCTTTGCAGTAAAACCAACGATTGAAGGAGTAATTCTTCCGCCTTCTGAATTCTGAATGACAGTTGCCTGTCCGTTTTCCATAACTGATACTTCTGAAGTTGTAGTACCAAGGTCAATACCAATAATCTTTCCCATATTAAGCCTCCGAAAAACCAATTCCGCTTTTTATATTTATTTTCTTCAAAAACCAACGGAATCAGTTTTTGAAATTATTTACAATTTTAGTTTTAAGCCTTTGGCTTTATAACCATCACCTTTGCATGACGGATTACTCTGTCCTTAAGCTTGTAGCCTTTAAGGTAAACCTGTAAAAGCTGCTCTTTTTTAACATCACCTTCCTGCATTCCAATTGCTTCGTGAAGTTCAGGATCAAAATCATCACCTTCTTTTCCAAAAGCAACCAGATTGTATTTGTTTTCGAGCATGCTTACGAGCGATTTGTTTGTAAGTTTAATGCCGTCAACAATCGGTTTTGCTTCCTTTACGTCTTTTGCCGCATCAAGAGTACGATCAAAATTATCAAGACTGTCAAGAAGATCGCTCAAAAGACTTTCATTTGCGTATGCAACAGCATCCTCTTTCTGCTGCAACATACGTTTGCGCCAGTTGTCGTTTTCGGCAGCCTTGTAAAGGGCATCTTTTTTCATCTGCTCAATCTGCGCTTCAAGCTCTGCAATGCGCTCTTCCGAAGTCTTTACAGCAGGCTCGTCATTTTTCTGCTCAGAAGTTTTTGATTCTTCTGACTGAGAACCTTTTTCTTCAGTTTTTTCAGCGTCCTGCGCTTTGTGTTCATTCTGATTTTCAGCAGAATTTTCTTCTGCTTTATGATTTTTCTTATCCATACTTAAAAATTAACAATTTCAAGGTTCAATCGTCAACAAAAAAATACGTTTTTTAGAATAATTTTAACAATACTTAAAATCTGGACCATCGCTTCCCATAAAAACCCTTACGCGACTGTATTCCATAAACGCATTGTCAAAAAAAGACTGCACGTTCATAGCCTGGCCGCTCAAAACTTCATCGGGATTATAAGACATTTCGACAATACTCTCCTCTCCTTCTCCAAAACACCGGCTCAAAGCTCCGTTCAAACGCACAATATTGCTCACAACCTCAAAAAGCTGACCTTTGTTTTTTTCTTCATATTTGAATTTTAAAAATTCAAGCTGCATTTTTTCAATTTCTGAATGCAAGCCAGCGATTTTTTCAATTCCATTTTCAAGCCCGTAATTATTCAACTTTTGCCATTCAAAAAAATCTTCAAAAAATTTTACAGGCTCGATTTTTAAAGGAGCAAGAACCGCCAAAAACCACGTTACAGCCCGACCGTACGAATAAAAAACGCTGGCAGAACGGGCAATATTTTCAGAACGCCTTATATCCTGCGTCGAAAAAGTAGATGTCGGCTTTGCTTCAATTTTTTTTCTGTCCGAAATTTCAGCTTCAAGCTGCGGAAAATCAATGTGATTCGGATACAAACTCACCGAAAAATTAAGTCTGTCAAAAAAAGATTTTAATTTATCGCCTTCATGAAAGGCAAAACTCAGGTCAAAACCAAAGACAAGTCCCAGAGTATTGAGCATTTGCGCACGCCTGGCAAAAAATTTCTTGTCAAAAAGAAAATTTCCGCCTTTATTTTCGCCATCAAGAACAATATCAAGAGAACAATTCAATTCGGCACACGCCTTACAAACATCCATATCAAGAATTTTCGCATCAACAGGAAGAGTAACAAACAAATCCGGCGCATTTTTTCTGACCGCCTGCAAAAATTTCAAAAGCCGTCCCTTGTGTCCCAAAATTTCAGAATCCTGCAAGGTAAATTCCGTAATTCCCTTTTCAGAAAAGGACGCAAGAGAAGATTCAAGCTGCTGCGAATTAAAAGTAAAAGTTTTTTCCATAAAAATGTCTTTTTAAACTGGCACTTCGGCTAAAGCCGCCGCTATGTCCGGGGTTCACTAACGTTCATTGCCGTGCAAAAGCCCGGCAACGCTTTGCGCCCCTACCAGCGCTAGTGCAAAAATTCACCTAAAGCAGAAAAATTCCGTGTTCACCACAGTCTTTTCTCATCTGCTCAGGCCATATGCTTACCTGAGTTTCGCCAATATGAGCTTTTCTCAAAAAGAACATGCACAAACGGCTCTGACCGATTCCACCGCCCATAGTCTGGGCAAGTTCACCATCCAAAAGACGTCTATGAAATTCAAGCTTGCTGCGCTCAAGACAGCCACGTTCTTCAAGCTGAGCCTTAAGCGACTCAGGAGAAACACGGATTCCCATAGAAGAAAGCTCGTAAGAATTCTTCAAAACAGGGTTCCAGACGAGCAAATCACCGTTCAAACCGCGGTGTCCATCTCCAGTTTCCGTAATCCAGTCGTCATAGTCAGGAGCACGACCGTCGTGAATTGTTCCGTCAGGTAATTTTCCGCCAATTCCAATCAGGAACACAGCACCATATTCCTGACAAATTTTATTTTCGCGTTCTTTCGGAGTTAAAGCCGGATACATTTTCTGCAAATCATCAGCAAAAACAAAATGAATCTGTTCAGGCAAAATTGGTTCAATCATATCGTATCTGTCGTAAATAAAAAATTCAGTGTGTTTAAGACAGTCATAAATTTTTCTTACAGTCTGCTTCAAATACATAACGTTGCGGTTTTCTTCGGTAATCGCAGCGCACCAGTCCCATTGATCTACGTACAGAGAATGAATATTGTCCATTTCTTCGTCAGCTCGAATTGCGTTCATATCCGTATAAATACCAAAACCTGGCTCAAGCCCCATCGAGGTAACTTTTACGCGCTTCCATTTTGCAAGAGAATGAACTATTTCCATCTGAGCGTCGCCCATGTCTTTTACAGGAAATTTTACGGCACGCTCAATGCCGTTCAAATCATCATTCAAACCTTTTCCACTTTCAACAAAAAGAGGCGCCGTAACACGAGTTAAATTAAGGGCGGTAGAAAGCTGGAGCTGAAAAAAATCTTTTATCAAAACAATGGCATGCTCGGTTTCCTTTTCGCCAAGCAGAGATTTATAACCTTCCGGAAAAATTAAATTAGACATTACAAATTCCTTGCGCAAAAACGCATTTTCAATCTTATTGAATTTTTTGTTTTTAGAAAATACCAATCACAGATATGTCCGTTTTTCTTCTATATTTTGAAAATTCGTGCTATTATTCACGCATTATGGCAAAAAACTCAAAATCACGAAAAAAACGAAATTCCAGATTCAATAAAATTGTTACGGCAGTAATTTTTATTGTCGCTCTCGGCATTTTTCTTTACGAAAAAGTTCCTCAAGTAAGAAACTTTGCAGATCCAAAAATCGAAAAGGCAAAGACTGCAATTTCAAAATTTCTTCCGGCAGAACCTCAGAGCCAAGAAGATCAAAATCCACCGTCAAAAAATAAAGCCACGGACAAAACTTCTCCAGCCTCAGACGGTTTTATTTTTCTTTCTCAAAATCTGGCAGAACCACGCTGCGCAGGAACAGACAAAATCGTCAAAGACCACGAACATCGCGCCTACGAATATTATTCACTGTGCTACCGCGAAAGTTACGAACAGGCAGAATGGAGCGCCTACTGCCTTACAGACAAGCATCTCGTAAAAAACGCCAGCCGCTCGGATGACTTCCGGGCCGACCCGAAAATTTCAACAGGATCTGCAACTCCAGACGACTACAAAAAAACAGGCTACGACCGCGGACACCTTTCTCCTGCAGCCGACTTCGCCTTCGACAAAACAGCCATGAGCGAAACTTTCTACATGACAAACATGAGCCCTCAGACAGGAAGTTTTAACCGCGGAATTTGGAAAGACCTCGAATCCTCAGTCAGAAACTGGGCAAAAAAATTTGGACAAGTCTATGTCGTTTCAGGTCCAATACTCGAAAAAAACGCTGACAGCTACAAATCAATCGGCACAAATAAGGTAAGCGTTCCCGAATATTACTACAAAGTCATATTGGCACCGCTCTACGAAGACGAAAACGACAAAAACACACCAGACGACGCAAAAAACATTGCAACAATCGGATTCATTTTTCCAAACCAAAAATGCACAGACACAATCTTTAATTATGCCGTAACTGTCGCAGAAGTGGAAAAACGCACAGGAATCGACTTTTTCTATGAACTCGAAGACACGGCCGAAAAAGCGGCAGAGTCAGTCTTTGACAAAAGTATCTGGGAATAAAACTGCAAGTTTTTTCTTGTCGTTTACACTTGTTTCAAAATTCACTATATTATAAATATTACATTTAATCTAATTAGAGGTCCTACAATGGCAGATGTTTATGACACATTCCGTGACATTGGTATTATTCCAGTAGTCGCAATCGAAGACGCTTCAAAAGCAGCAGATTTGGCACACGCTCTCGTAAAGGGCGGACTTCCTGCATCAGAAGTTACATTCCGCACAGCATGCGCAGCAGAAGCTATCGAAGCTATGATTAAAGCTGAACCAGACATGCTCGTTGGAGCAGGAACTGTTCTCAACATTGAACAGGCAGAACGTGCTGTAAAAGCTGGAGCAAAATTCATCGTTTCTCCAGGATACAACCCAGAAGTTGTTGATTGGTGTATCGCTCACAACGTTCCAACAATGCCTGGAATTTCAAACCCATCAGAAATCACTGCTTGTATCAACAAAGGCGTTACACATCTTAAACTTTTCCCTGCAGAACGCAAGGGCGGATACAAAATCATCGACGACTTCGGTGGTCCTTTCCCACAGTGCACATTCATGCCAACTGGTGGCGTAAACACAGAAAACGTATCTGAATATGCAAAACGCAAGAACATTCTCTGCATGGGCGGAACCTGGATGGTTAAAAAACCATTGATCGAAGGCGGAAAATGGGACGAAATTACCCAGATCTGTAAAGACGCAGTAAAAGCAATGCACAACTTCCACATTGACCACATGGGTATCAACGCAAAGAACGAAGCAGAAGCAAAAGAAATTGCAGCACAGTTCGAACTCTTCGGATTCGCTTCAAAATTCGGCAACTCTTCAATCTTCGCTTCAGAACAGGTTGAAATCATGAAAGAAAACGGACGCGGAACAAACGGCCACATTTCAATGGTTTGCAACAACGTAGAACGTGCACTTGCTTACCTCAAAAAGTTCGGCTTCAACCCAGTAGCAGGAACAGAAAAATGGACAGGCAAAGAAAACGCTTCTCCACTCAAGGTTGTTTACCTCGACAAAGAAGTAGGCGGATTTGCAATCCACTTAAAAAGAGCATAAGTTTTTCACAAAAAACATATGACAAAACTCAGGAACTAGTTTTCTGACTTAAAAAAGAGAAGTGCTAAAAAATCAGTGCTTCTCTTTTTTTATTTTAAAGGAGCATAACACAACCACAAACCAGCTTCTGCACAGTTCCGCTTACGCTCTATTCGAAAGCCGGAAAAGTTTTCCGCCAAAAAGCAGAGAAACTTACAGAATATGACGCAAGGGATTGCTAACAAAAAAGCGTCGAACTGCAAAATAAAACAATTTTATTTCAAAAAAAATAAGCGGTTTTGAGTACTCAAAACCGCTTATTTTTAAGTTAATTGAATTTGTTTAGGAAAATTATTCTTCAACAACTTCTGCTTCAGCATATGTATTTGCATAGTGCCAAGAAGCTTTCATTGTTTTTCCAGCAAAAACATTTACATATACAGCGGCTGCTTTCTGTGGAATTTTTTTATCAGCAGCAAGATTTGGATAAATATCAGTTTTTGGAATTTTTATAGTTTTAACTGGAGTTGATGTTGCAAGAGCAGCCTTTTCAACTTTTCCTTTATAAATTTTTACAACGTAATCTGCATTATCCTTGCCGTTTACATCAACAGTAAGAACATACTTTCCCTCAACTTCACAGTCAGCAAGATTTATAGACATAGTTCCAAGTTTAAGATATTCTGTTTCTATTGCTGTATTTTCAGTAAGTTTTGTTCCAAAATTATCTGCCTGAATATCAGTTACATTTGTGTAATGAGATACATAAGGCTTAGCAATTCCTGAAGTACCGAGGTTAAAACCTACAATACAAAGCGTACGAGGATCTTTTACTGCACGATTTGGATTTGTTTCAAGATCAAAAATATATCCAATAGTGCCTTCTCCTGTTGAGTTTTTGTCAATAGTAATTTGGCAAAGACCACCAAGATGGTTATTAAATGTAGAGTGATATGCTCTGTACATCGCAGATGAGTTATTTGTAAAATTAATTGAATAATCGTTATTGCTACCAGTAATAGCATTTTCATCATCATCATCTTCTTCTGCAGCGCAAGAAACAACAGCCATTGAAGCAGCTAACATTGCAATCACAGAGAATGTCTTAAGAATTTTCTTTGAAAGTTTCATTTTAATCTCCTTTCGTTCTGTTTTTTACAGATACGATATTACTAATATAACCCAACAATGCCAAAATTTCCATTATGAGTGTTTTTTCTGTTTAATTTCTAACAGTTTTTTTAATTATTGTGCGAATTCTGGAATTTTTAGAGAACTCAGCAATCCTTTGCAGCCTTTTTCCACATCGTTCCAAGTGGCGTCGAAATTTCCTGTGTACCAGGGATCTGCTACATCGCGGGAAAGTCCGGCATATTCAAGCAGTTTGTGGCATTTATTTTCTTTGTCGCCTGCAAACTTCCGCTCAAGGTCGCCCAGGTTTTCTTCGTCCATTGCGATTATTAAATCATAAAAGCCATAATCTTCCTGAGTTATAAGCCGGGCGCGATGATCCGTAAAAGGAACATTTTTTTCTTTTAATTTTAAAACTGTTCCGCGGTGAATCGGATTTCCGATTTCGTCTGTACGACAGGCTGCGCTTTCGATAAAAAATTCTTTTTCAAGACCAGAATTTTTTACAAGGTTTTTCATAAACATTTCTGCCATTGGCGAACGGCAGATGTTTCCGTGGCAAACAAATAATATTTTTAGCATAAAGATGATTCTATACAAAAAAAATAAAAAAATCCAAATCATAAAAAAAAGAAAATAACTTGCGTTTTATACGGAAAAAACTAGCCCCGGCTGGAATGGCGGCAAAGCCGTTCCGAAGCACAGCGAAGGAATAAAACCATGCAAGACGGGCTTGTGCACTAATTGCGCTCCAAATTTTTTATAAAAAACTCTGACAGTTTTTGCGTTTTATGCTAGACTTTTTTTATGAAAAAACTTTTTTTGGGAATCAGTTTTTGCATTTGAAGAAAGCCAGGGAGAAGCTTTTTCTGGAGAAATCAAGAAAAATATAAATAGTTAATTTTATGATAAAGCGTTCAGGTTATGCGGATTTACCGTTGCACACGGGAACTGTTCCAAAATGGCTTGCCGACAGAATGATGAGGCTCGGCACGCTGATTATAGAAGCCCTTGTCTTAAAATATGGAAAAAAAGAAGTTTTAATCAGACTAAGCGATCCGTTATGGTTTCAAAGTCTGGGCGCTGTTTTGGGAATGGACTGGCATTCTTCTGGAATTACAACAAGCGTAATGTATGCCTTAAAACGCGGACTAAACCGGCGTGCAAAAGAACTTGGAATTGTCGTCTGCGGTGGACGAGGAAAATACAGCAGACGCACGCCAGAAGAACTTCAAATTCTTGCCGACATGACAGGAATGGACGGAAACAAACTCATAAACTGCTCCCGGCTTGCTGCAAAAGTCGACGGAACCGCACTTCAGGACGGTTTTCAGCTTTACCAGCATAATTTTATTTTGAGCGACCAAGGCGACTGGACAGTAGTGCAGCAAGGAATGAACATAAACGAAAAAAAAGCGCGCCGCTACCACTGGTCATCGGAAAAACTCAAAAGCTTTGTCGAAAATCCGCATACTGGCGTAACTGGCGAAAATCAGGGACTGATTTTAAATCTGACCGACATAAACGCTTCTTCCACACGCTCCAAAATTTTGACTCTGACACAGGAAAATCCAGACCGCATAATTCGCGAAGTAAAAAAAATGGGCGGTAGCGAAAGCCTTCAGCTTGAACTCTTTGATGATGCGGAAAAAAATAAAAATCCGCCTTCAAATCAAAGTAATCTTTCCAACGAATGGCAAAAAACGCAAATTCTCATAAAAAACGACAGAAACCTCGTTATGCCATCTCATCACGAAATCCGCGCGGAAGATGTAGATTTAAAACGGCTCGGAGCAGTCCTTGCCACAGCTTACGAAAGCGAAAATACAGATTTTGAAAGCCTTCTCTTAACACCTGGACTTGGTCCTAGAACTTTGCAGAGCCTTACTCTTGTAAGCGAAGTAATTTACGGAACTCCAAGCCGCTTTACAGATCCAGCAAGATTTAGTTTTGCACATGGAGGAAAAGACGGCCATCCTTTTCCTGTCACTACCAAAATTTACGACGAAAGCATCCGTATCCTAGGAGAATCAATAGAAGAAAGCAAGATGGGCTATTCAGAAAAAAGTGAATGCCTTTATCGCCTTGAAAAAACCGCCCGCTATGTCGAAGAAAACTGCGAACCAGAAGCCGATTTCGACGCGCTAATCGCACACGAACGCGAACACTCAAAAGAATGGGGCGGAAGAACCTGCCACGACTGAATTTTTGTTTTCAAATCATCAGAAAATTCGACATAAAAAATAAAACGTCCGTAAAAAATCCGTTAAAAAAATATTTTCATTTTTTTTAATTGGTGATAAAGTCGAACTCACAAAAAAGCACTGTTCCGACTCAAAAAACAGCAATTTTACAGTTCTGCAACAAAAAGCCGTCTCAGTGTAATTCAAAAAACTGGAGGAATTATGAGCCTTACCGTAGATCCAAAAAAAATGCTGGAACTTGAATCTTTAATTTTTCAAAAATCAGGATTAAAAAAAGAAGAAGCCGACACAGTAGCAGACAACCTTGTTCAGGCAGAAATGCGCGGAATTCATTCGCACGGACTTATTCAGACAGAAAATTATTCAAAACTCATGCGCGCAAAAAAAATAAATCCTCATTCGCAAATAAAAATCGTTCAAGACGGACCGGGAACCACAGTTTTTGACGCAGACCACGCACCAGGTTCTGTCGCTGGAAAAATCGCAATGGCAAAAACAATTGAAAAAGCAAAAAAAAACGGAGTTGCAATCACAACAGTCCGCAACGCAACACATTTTGGCTTTGCCGCCTACTACGCCATGGACGCCCTGCCAGAAAATATGATTGGAATGGCATTTACCTCGACAGGACTTGCAGTAGCTCCATTCGGCGGATACGACAAGGTTTTAGGAACAAATCCAATTTGCGTCGCAGTTCCAGCAGGAAAAAAACGGCCAATCGTATTTGACGCAGCAACAAGCAACGTCGCCTTCAACAAAATATTTTTCGCCTACACAGAAGGAAAATCAATTCCTGACGACTGGGCTTTGACAAAAGACGGGAAAACAACAACAAATCCGGCGGACGTAATTACAGGAGGCGGACCTCAATTGCCGTTCGGAGGTTACAAAGGCTACGGACTTGATTTAATCGTCTTTATAATGACAACACTTTTGAGCGGGACTTCGGTTTTGGACGGTCAAGGCGACACAACAGCCGAATGCACCGACAAAATCGGCTACAACTTTGCAGCAATCGACATATCACGTTTTACGAACATCGAAAGTTTCAAGCAAAATATCGACATCACAATAGAACGCATAAAAACCTCTCAAAAACGCGAAGGTGTTCAGGAAATCTTTGTTCCTGGCGAAATCGAATACAACAATCACGAACGCCAAACAAAGGAAGGTCTTTTTATTTCAGACGGAATTGCAGGAAAAATCCGAGCAGCTCTTGAACAGACAGGAATTACAGCAAAACTCGAAGATATAGCAATATAAATTTATTTGGGTGGCACTGCTGCGGCAAAACCGCAGCAGCCGGGCTTTCGCGTTATAAAATTGCTATGCAATTTTTCCGTTCAGCCGTGCAAGCACGTCCGAACCGCTCCGCGGCTTCAATCCCTGCCACAAAGTGGCAGGACGTGTGCTTTAGCACACAGTTATATAATCTA
>NZ_DAVZIU010000003.1:0-43531 GCF_052273165.1 Treponema berlinense
GAATGAAAATTACTGGAAAAAAACATTTTACGGCTGTGGAAGACTTATTCCTGAACTTTAAGGAATAAGTGTAAATGCGTTACGGATTGTAAGGGCACCAGAGGTGTTGTTTTCTGGAATATAATGGAAGAAAACAATGCAACCCTGAAAAGCCGGACGGCAACTTGTTGCCGGAACGCCCATAATCAGAAAATTGCTGTAATTGCCCCTATTAAAATTACTTGCTATAATTAAAGTACTATCTCTGTGGTTTATTGGCTTTATTAGAGAAAAATTACGAGGTTTTAAATGGTATCTAAAAGTGTTGGTGTTATTGGTGCTGGTGCATGGGGCTCTGGTCTTGCACAGGCAATTGCTCGTGGTGGACACAAAGTTCAGATGTGGGCACGCGAACAGGATGTAGTTGACGGCATAAATAACAATCATGAAAATAAGCGCTATCTTCCGGGGTATCCGCTTTCTGAAAATATGACTGCTTCTTCTGATATAAAAGAAGTTGCCAGTGGAAAAGAATTTTTGATTCTTGCTTCTCCTTCTCTTTATCTTGCTTCAACTGCTAAGCAGTTGCTTGAAGTTGATGATATTAAACAGGGAAAAGTTACTATCGGCGTAATAACAAAAGGTTTTATTACTTCTGCTGAAGGACCAAAACTTGTTCTTGAAACTTTGGAAAACGTTTTGCCTCCATGCTATAAAGGTCAGCTTGTTTATATTGCTGGACCTTCTCATGCGGAGGAAGTTGCAATGGGAAAACTTACAGGTTTGATTGCTGCTTCTGAAAATGCAAAAAATTCTATCCGCTTTCGCGAGCTTATGCATGTTCCTGGACTTATGGTTTATTCTTCACTTGATGTTATTGGTGTTCAGATTTGTGCTGCCGCAAAGAACGTAATTGCGATTGTTTTTGGTGCATTGGACGCTATTGCTGAACATTCGGATCAGTTTGGCGATAATACAGAATCTTTGCTTCTTGCTGCTGGACTTAACGAAATTCAGACCCTCGGCATGGCTATGGGAGCAACTCATCCAGAGACTTTTACTTCGATTGCTGGTGTAGGCGACCTTGATGTAACTTGCCGCTCAAAATATGGACGTAACCGCCGTTTTGGTCAGGATATGATTAAAACAGACATGCTTGAAAAATTCAAAAATCTTGATGATCTTATTGCACGTATTGGTGAAATCGGCTATTTGTCGGAAGGTGCTGTTGCCTGCAAATATGTGCACGAAATTGCTGCTAAGCTTGGCATTAAACTTTTGATTTGTGAAGGTCTTTATAGAATTCTCAATAAAGAAATTAAACCTGCTGACTTGATTAACAGCCTTTTGACAACAGGAAAAATTGACTAAAATTTAAAAACTAGCAGATTGTTTACGGGAATAAAAAATGCTTGAAAAAATTACAAACACTTTCAGTAATATTGTCCGCACTGTGAGCGGAAAATCTACGATTACAGAAAAAAACATTGAAGACACAGTTGAACAGATTAAAATGGCTCTTCTTGAAGCCGATGTGAATCTTCGTGTAGTGCGTCGCTTTGTTAATGCAACGATTGAAGAGGCTAAAGGCGAAAAAGTTCTGCGTGCTGTAGATCCTGGACAGCAGTTTGTAAAAATTATCTATGACCGCATTGTAAAAATGCTCGGCGACCAGAAGGTTGACTTGCAGTTAAAAGGTCCTGATACACAATCTGTAATTCTTTTGCTTGGTCTTCAGGGTGCTGGCAAAACGACTGCTGCACATAAACTTGCAGCCAGACTTTTAAAAGAAGGAAGAAAGCCTGTTCTTGTAGCGTGCGACCTCGTTCGTCCTGCTGCTGTTGAACAGTTAAAGACTCTTGGAGAAAAGATTGGCGTAAGTGTTTATTTTGAAGATGGCGAAAAAAATGCTGTAAAAGTTGCAAAAAACGGTCTTTCGTTTGCAAAAAAGAATGGCTTTGATACGGTGATTGTCGATACTGCCGGTCGTCTTCAAATTGACGAAAATATGATGGAAGAACTTGTTTCTGTAAAAAAAGCAGTTGACCCTCAGGAAGTGCTTTTGGTTGCAGATGCAATGACTGGTCAGAACGCGGTTGACGTTGCCAAGAGTTTTGATGAACAGCTTGGACTTACAGGCGTAATTCTTACAAAATTTGACTCCGACGCTCGCGGCGGTGCGGCTCTTTCTTTAAAAACAATCACCGGAAAACCGATTTTATTTATCGGTACGGGCGAAAAAACAGATGATTTTGAACCTTTCCATCCAGACAGGATTGCAAGCCGTATCCTTGGCATGGGTGACATTGTAAGTTTGGTTGAAAAAGCCCAGCAGACGGTTGATGAAGAGGAAGCAAAAAAACTTCAAGCAAAAATTACCCGCAATGAATTTACTTTGAATGATATGCTTGCTCAGTTTGAAAATGTCGGAAAAATGGGAAGCGTAAGTTCTCTGCTCGATATGATTCCTGGACTTTCTGGACAAATTGACGAAAGCAAGATCGACCTTTCTGGAATGAAAAAGCAGAAGGCGATTATTCAGGCGATGACTCAAAAAGAGCGCAATAATCATTTGATTATTGGTCCGAGTCGCCGTAAGAGAATTGCAAAAGGAAGCGGAACAAGCGTAGCCGAAGTAAACAAACTCATAAAACAGTTCGAAAAAACTAAACTTACAATGAAAAAACTTACAAAAAATCGCGGAATGCAGGCAAAACTTATGCAGGGAATGGCAGGAATGGGTGGCGGTTTTCCTGGCGGATTTCCGGGATTTGGTCGTTAATCGGTAACTGAATGTTTTGGGGTGAATCCTAGCCTGGATTGTAGCCCCGAAGTTACATTCTGGCGATTGAGCTTTGCGAAATTGCCAGAATGTAATGGAGCGAAAGCGGAAGGGCGGAAAGCCACTTGACTGTAAAAGTTTGCTCCATTTTTTTATTAAAATTTATGATTTTTGTAATTTTTGTTTTAATTTCTGCCTTGTCTTTTTTTTATTTTGTCGCAATGCAGCTTGCGTCTCCTGGAACTTTTTTGGGGACTTTTTTTGGTTTTTCTGTTATATGGCTTTTATGCGCCGTATTTTTTGCAGTTCTTGCAGTTTTGCAGAAAAAAAAGCTTTTAAGAACGATTTTTTTTAGGATAAAACGTAGCGTAAAAATATTTTTGCTCGTTTTTGTCTTTTTAGGCGCCGTAATTTGCGGTGTAAACTTGTTTTTTATCTGTAATCCGAGACTTTCTGACGGAAATGAAAAAGTTCAGTACGTGATTTTGCTGGGTGGCGGGATTACAAAAGACGCAAAATTGACATTGTTTGTTCAAAACCGCGTGCGTGTAGCAGGCGAATACTTAAAAACTCAGCCTCAGGCGATTTCTGTTGTAACAGGCGGAAAAGAAAGGTTTTCCCCTTGTCCGGAATCTGACGTTTTAAAACCTGCGCTTGAATCTTATGGAATTGACGGAAAAAGGGTTCTGGCGGAAAATATGGCAAAAGATACGATTGAAAATTTTTTGTTTAGCGTAAAAATTCTTTCTGAACATGAAAATAAAACTGTTCAGGAAATTTTAAATTCGCCGGTCGCTGTTGTGACGAGCGATTTTCACCTTGCCAGGGCGGAACGGCTTGCAAAAAGAATCGGTTTTACGGATGTTTACGGAGTTGCCTCAAAAACTCCAGCACTTTTTGTTTTAAATTCTTATTCGCGCGAAATTTGTTCTTACATAAAATTGAATTTACGGATTTTATTTACAGGAAAACCTTCGCTTTTAAAATAAAATTCTGGAATATTTAAAATATAATGGATGATTTTACTTTAAAATACCATAAAATCCTCTGCAAAGAGTTTCCTTCTTGGCTTTACGGCTATGTTTGTCTGCCGGTTTTGCAAAGACTTAAAGGTATTGGACTTTTGTGCGGAACTGACTGGACTGCGCTTTACAGAAATAGATTTTTTTACAGCCGTTTTGATCACAGTGTTGGAACAGCCCTTGTTGCTTGGAAGTTTTCGCAGAATAAGAAGCAGACACTTGCGGCACTTTTTCATGACATTGCGACTGGCGTTTTTAGCCACGTAAATGATTTTAGGAAGGGCGATGCTTTAAAACAGGAATTGAGTGAAAACGAAACTTTAAATATTCTTGCTAGCGATGAAAAACTTGCTGGACTTTTAAAAAAAGACAGGATTGAACTTGAGGAAATTGCCGATTATCACATTTATCCTTTGTGCGACAATGAAATTCCGCGTTTGAGTGCAGATAGGTTGGAATATATGTTTCCTAGCAATATGGCCCTGGCGTTTTTGAACAATGGGCACGTCTGGACATTTGAAGAAACTGAAGAAATTTATAAAAATATCTGTGTGTTAAAAAACGAGAGCGGAAAAGATGAACTTGGATTTTCTGATTTAAAACTCGCAGAACTTTACACCGAAGGTTTTTGCGACTGCTCTTTGATTTTGCAGCATAACGAAAATAAACTTGCACTAAATATGCTTGGAAAAATCGTAAATCTTGCGATTGAAAAAAAACTTATAACTGAAAAAGATTGCATGGCTTTGAGCGAAAAAAAAGTTATTGAAATTTTTGACGAATATGCGGTTCACAATGATGATTATCTTTCTTTACTTATAAAAAAATGGCGGACAATGACGCAGATTGAACGGTTTTGCCAGGAACCTGGACAAAATTATTACAGCGTAAATCTTGAAGTAAAGAAAAGATATATAAATCCTCTTGTAAAGCATTTTTCTGGAAAAATTGAGCGTGTTTCGGAGGCGAGTCCAAGAGCTCAAAAAATGATTCAAAATCTCTTGTGTTTTAAGGATAGCGAATATGGCGCTGTAAAACTGCTATAAGCGCAAATCGGCTGACATAAGTGTTAACACTTGTGTGATACTTGTGTTGAGGAGTTTGAAAATTTCCGCTAAACTTAAAGATATGGGTGGAAAAACTGAAACTTCTAAAATTGCAGAAAAAACAGAAAAAACGATGACTGTAAAGAAAACAACTGCAAAAACTTCTGTAAAAGCAAAAAAGCCTGTTGCTGGAATTGACGAAAACGGAACTTTTCGAGCGTGGGACAACGCTAAAACAAAGGCTAAGCCTAAAAAAACTGAAGAAAAAACTCCTGCAAAACGTGGAATTAGTGCAGAGCAGACAGCAAAAGCTCTTGCCGCGGCAAAGGCAATCGATCCGTCTTTAAAAACTAAAGGAAAAAAACTCGCAGCTTACGACGATTCACAGATTAAACATTTGGATGCTTTGGAGCATATTCGCTTACGCTCAGGAATGTATATTGGACGTCTTGGCGATGGTTCAAACCAAAATGACGGAATTTACGTTCTCTTAAAAGAAGTTATCGATAACTCAATTGATGAATTTATTGTCGGGTTTGGAAATAGAATAGATATTCAGATTGTTGAAAACCGCGTAAAAGTTCGGGATTACGGACGTGGAATTCCGCTTGGAAAGGTTGTTGAATGTGTAAGCCAGATAAATACTGGTGCAAAGTACAATGACGATGTTTTTCAGTTTTCTGTCGGAATGAACGGCGTCGGCACAAAAGCTGTAAACGCGCTTTCTTCATATTTTAAGGTAATTGCAATTCGCGATGGTTATGCTACAGAAGCGGTTTTTGAGCGAGGAAAATTAGTTGCAGAAAAAAATACTGTAAAACTTTCAAAACCTGCAAAAAACGGAACTTATTTTGAATTTGTTCCAGATGAAGAAATTTTCGGCAAGTATAGCTTTAATATGGAATTTGTTGAAAAACGGCTCTGGAATTACGCTTATTTAAATACAGGTCTTACAATCAACTTTAATGGACAGGTTTTTGCAAGTCAAAACGGACTTTTGGATCTTTTGCAGAAAGAACTCGAAGCTGATACGATTTATCCAATTGGTTCGTATACTGGCGCTCACCTTCAGTTTGCATTTACCCACACAAATGCTTATGGAGAAAATTATTTTTCTTTTGTAAACGGACAGTTTACGAGCGACGGCGGAACCCATCTGACTGCATTTAAAGAAGGCTTTATAAAAGGTGTGAATGAGTTTTTTCAGGAAAATTATAAATCTGAAGACATTCGCGAAGGAATTACGGCTGCAGTTCTTGTAAAAGTAAAAGATCCGATTTTTGAAAGTCAGACAAAAAATAAACTCGGAAATACTGACATAAGGCAGTGGATTGTGAGCGAAGTTCAGTCTGGACTTGATGATTGGCTTCATAAAAATCCAAAGGCTGCGGAAATGCTTCAGAAAAAAATTGAAGCAAACGAAAAACTTCGTACAGAATTAAGCGCTGTAAAAAAAGAAGCAAAAGAAGCTGCCAAAAAGGTGAGCATTCGAATTCCTAAACTTGATGACTGCCGTTTCCATCTTGAAGACGGAACAAAAGGCGAAAATTCGATGATTTTTATTACAGAAGGAAATTCTGCTTCTGGCGTCATGACGCACAGCCGAGATGCAAATTCTCAGGCGATTTTTTCTCTGCGTGGAAAACCAGAAAATATGTACGGCAAAAAGCAGACTGATATTTACAAAAACGATGAGCTTTTTCAGCTTATGCGCGCTCTTGGAATCGAAAATTCTGTTGAAGACCTCCGTTATTCAAAGATTGTAATTGCAACCGATGCCGATAATGACGGATTCCATATCAGAAACCTTGTTCTTACTTTTTTTCTTGGTTATTTTGAAGAACTTGTTACAAGTGGCAGAGTTTGGATTTTGGAAACTCCTCTTTTCCGGGTTCGCACAAAAAGAGAAAATATTTATTGCTATAGCGAAGATGAACGCGACAAGGCTCAGAAAAAACTTGGAAAAAATTGCGAAACCAGCCGTTTTAAAGGATTGGGAGAAATCAATCCGAGCGAATTCCGGCAGTTTATTGACCCCCAGACAATGCATTTAACCCCGGTCGAAGTTAGCCAACTTAAGGTAATTCCTCAGTTGCTTGCTTTTTACATGGGCAAAAACACTCCCGAACGTCGTTCTTTTATTGAAAAGCACTTGCTTAGCAACGCTGAAATTGATGTATAGGAAAAAAAATGGCATTTGTAAAAAATCTATTCGACAAAAATTTTATAGAATATGCTTCGTATGTAATCCGTGACCGCGCAATTCCTGATCTTGAAGACGGATTAAAGCCTGTTCAGCGCAGAATTATGCACACTCTTTTTGAAGTTGATGACGGATATTTTCAAAAAGTAAGTTTTGTGGTCGGACGCACGATGAAGTATCATCCTCATGGTGATGCTTCAATTTACGGAGCTCTTGTAAATCTTGCAAATAAAGAAATTTTCATAGAAAAACAGGGAAACTTCGGAAATAAATTTACTGGCGACGGACCTTCTGCTGGCCGTTACATTGAATGTCGGATTCACCCTCTTGCAAAAGATTTTTTAGTCACAAATCCAAAAATTACTCACTATGTTCCAAATTACGATGGTCGCGACACCGAGCCGGAAGTCTACCGGGCAAAAATCCCTCTTACGCTGATAATGGGAGCGGAGGGAATTGCGGTCGGAATGAGCACAAAAATTCTGCCATACAATCTGAAAGAAGTTTTAGATGCGGAAATTAAATGCTTAAAAGGTGAAAAATTCAAGATTTATCCAGATGCCACAACAGGCGGTTTAATCGATGTTTCAAATTACAACGACGGAAACGGGAAAATTATTACTCGTGCAAAGTTTGATATTAGCGATGACAAAAAAATCGTAATTACAGAACTTCCGGTTGATACAAATGCAAAGGATTTGCTCCAGTCGATTGATAATGCATATCGTGCTGGAAAAATAAAAATCAGTTCGGTTGACAATTTTACAACCGACCATTGCTGTATCGAAATAAAACTTCCGCGTGGAGTTTATACAAAAGATGTAATTGACAGTCTTTACGCCTATACTGATTGCGAAAAAACAATTGCCTGTCAAATGCTCGTCATAAAAGACAACATGCCAGTTGCAATGACGGCAACACAGATAATTGAGTTTTATTCACAAAAGCTCACGGGAATAATAAAGGACGAACTTGAATTTGAACGCGGAACTTTAATGGAAAAACTTCATATCCGCACTTTGGAGAGGATTTTTATTGAAGAAAGAATTTATAAAGCGATCGAAACTAAAAAAACACAGGAAGATGTCGTAAAAGCGGTTTACAAAGGTTTTGTGCCGTTTAGGGCTAAGCTTGTGCGCGAAATCAGTGACGAAGATGTTGAACATTTGCTTCAAATTCCAATCAGAAGAATTTCGCTCTACGATATAAACAAAAACCGCGAAGAGGTTGCTGCAATCAATACAAGACTTAAAGAAATTGCAAAACTTTTAAAAAATCTTGTTGGTTGCGCAATCGATTATCTTGGTTCAATGCTTGAAAAATTTAAAAAACTTTCTCCTCAGATGTTGCACCGCAAAACGACAGTCACGAGTTTTTCTGCAGTCGACGTTAAGGCTGTTGCAAAATCTGACCAAAGTTTGCGTTATGACGAAAAAGGCTATCTTGGAATAAATGTTTCTGGTGGTCAGGAAATAAAAAAAGTTTCGCCTTATGACCGAATCCTTGTAATGCGAAAAACAGGAATGTATTCGGTTTGCGACGTTCCTCAAAAAATGTTTGTTGACAGGGGAATGTGGTTTTGCGAAATTGCAGAAAAAGAAATTATAAATAAGGTCCTTTTTACGGTGATATTTCGCGATCCAAAAACAAAATACTGCTTTATAAAAAGAACGAGAATTCCAAGCTGGATTTTAAACCGCGATTATTTTATTGCGCCAGACGGAATGGAAGTTTTGCATGTTGATACTCGCGAAAAATTTACTTTTACCTTGCATTACGAAAAAAAGCCGCGTGTAAAAGTTTTGGAAGAAAGTTTTAAGGCACAAAATTTTGAAGAAAAAGGACTCAAAACCCTTGGCATTCGATTGTGTACAAAAGAAGTTGAATCCGTTAAAGTTGACGGTACGCAGATGGAGCTGTTTAAATAATTGAAAAACAAAGAACTTATTGTAAAATTCGCACCTGTTGCAAGAAAAAATTTAAATAAGACATTTTTTACGCTTTTTATAATCGTAATTCTCGAATCTTTGTGTTCGGCGCTTTTTGTCGGAACTTCGCTTCTGTTAAATTCAATGCAGGATTCATTTGCCGTAACTTTTTTTAGTTACGCGCTTATGTTTTGCGGAGTTTTTTTCTGGTTTTTGATTTTAAGTGGTTTTGCTACAATGCTCTTGCGTATGGCAAGAGATGAATTTGTGACAATTGGTTTTTTGTTTTACGGATTCAGGCGATTTAAGCAGTTTGCTCCAGCAGCGTTTTTCTATACTCTGCTTACAGGAATTTCTGCGGCTGTAGTTGCTGGAACTATGTATTTTATAACAAAGTCAAATCCTGATTTTATAGTAAATTTGCAGTCAAAATTTGGAGAAAACGCTTTTCTCTATCTTCTGATTATTTTTTCATTTATATTGGTTTTCCTGCTGATATTTCCTCAGGTTTTTCTTTTTTTCTTAAAATATGATAATCCGAAACGTCCTGTTTTTTCGCTTGCTTTTTTGAGTTCAAGACTTCTGTTCAAAAATATTTTTAAACTTATCGGTTTTGTTTTTATGGTTGGTGGAAGAAATTTGATTCTTGCGGCATTTTATTTTGGAATAACATTGTCTTTTTCTGCGGCGCAGAAGGGCGGAGCGGTTCAGTTTTTTTCACTGATTTTTGATTTTTTGTATTTTATAAATTTTTATAAGGCGCTTTCTTTAATGAGCCTTGCTGTTCCGTTTTTTTACGAAAATTTGCGTCAGCCAGCTGTGGAAATTGTTTTAAGTCTTAAAAAAAATGATGATGAAATTTTGCTGGAAAAGAAAAATCCTGATAAAACTAATTCGGACGGTCAATAATTGAAAATTCCTGTAAAAGCTTCTTCTGCCCAGCTTTTGATAAAGGGGTCTCGTTTTTTAGGCGAAACTTTTATTCTTGAAGAGCAGAACCAGGTTCGGTCAATATTAAAATCTCAAAAACAAAAATATTCGGATTCGACACACGTTTGCCATGCTTTTGTTTTTGGAAAAAATGCAGAAATTATGGGAATGAGCGATGACGGAGAACCTGGAGGAACTGCTGGAAGACCTATGCTCGATGTTTTAAAAGGCAGTGGCTCGACAAACATTTTGGTAACTGTAACCAGATGGTTTGGCGGAACTTTGCTTGGAACGGGTGGTCTTGTTCATGCCTACAAAGATTGCACAAAGGCGGCTCTTGAAACTACTGTTTTTGAAGAACTTGTTGAAAAGTCTGAATTTAGTTTTAGTGCGGATTATCAGTCTTATCAGGTTGTTAAGAAAATTCTGGAAGGTTGGACTCTTTTTGATGTTGAAGAAAAGTTTGCAGAAGGCGTATCTGTAAGTGGAAAAATTTCAAAAACAGACGCAGAAAGCCTAAAAAACAAACTTTTTGATGCAACAAACGGAAAAGTAAACGTGATTATTGTTTGACGCAATGCCGTTACAATTTTATAATAAGCGTTATATTTTTTTGTTTGCATTGCAAACTTTTTAAAAGGAGTGAAAAAAATGAAAAAAGTTGCTTGTATAATGGCTGCAATTGCTGTTGCAGGACTTGCACTTACAGGTTGTTCAAAGAAGGCTGGTTCTTCGGACAAAGTTATTAAAATTGGCATAATTCAGTTGGTTGAGCATCCTGCTCTCGACAAAACATGCAAAGGTTTTGTCGATGCCCTTGCCGAAGCCGGATATGCAGATGGAAAAAACATTTCTATTGATATGCACAACGCACAAGGCGATCAGGGAAACTGCGTAACAATTGCAAATAAACTTGTAAACGATAAAGATGACTTGATTTTTGCAATCGCAACTCCTGCTGCCCAAGCTGTTGCTAACCTTACAAAAAATATTCCAATCCTTATTTCTGCCGTAACAGATCCAGAATCTGCTAAACTTGTAAAATCTAACGAAAAACCTGAAACAAACGTAACAGGTACTTCTGACCTTACACCAGTTGCTCAGCAGATTAAACTTCTTAAAAAAATTGTTCCGTCTGCAAAAAAAGTTGGACTTATGTACTGTTCAAGCGAGCAGAATTCAATTTTCCAGATTAACCTTGCAAAAGAAGCTTGCAAGGCTGAGAAACTTGAATTTGTTGAAGGTTCTGTTTCTAATTCAAACGAAATTCAGCAGGTTACACAGAGTCTTGTTGGAAAAGTTGATGCAATTTACATTCCAACAGATAATATGCTTGCTGCAGGTATGGCAAACGTTGCAATGGTGGCAAATCAGGCAAAAATTCCGACAATCGTTGGAGAAGATGGAATGGTTCAGTCTGGTGGACTTTGTACTTACGGTGTAAATTACTACGAACTTGGAAAACAGACTGGCGCAATGGCTGTTGAAATTCTTAAGAACGGCGCAAATCCTGCCGACATGCCAATTCAGTATCTTGAAAAATGTGACTTTTCTAAAAACTCAAATACTGAAAAAGCACTTGGACTTACTCTTCCAGAAAATATGTAAAATATAGTTTTGGGATTGTTGTTTTTTTTGCAATTCCCGGAAAACTTACGCCGGACACGCCGGGCTTTAGTCGTCTGCCATGCAGACGATGAGCGTATAGCGAACCCAGAGTGGCCGGTTTTTATGTTATGTAAAATTTTTTAGCGTGATTGTAATCAATGCTCCGCCATTCTTGCCGTTCGAGGCTATGATTTTTCCATTTAAACTTTTTATAATCGCCTGAGCAATGCTCAGTCCTAAGCCGCTTCCTCCTGCAGAGCGGTTGTGGCTCGAATCTCCGCGATAAAAGCGTTCAAACACGTGGGGAAGTACGGTTTCTTCAAAACCCGGGCCGTTGTCCAGAATCTCGATTGTTGTTTGATTTTCAGTTTGCGTGCATTTTAGTTTAATTAGCGGATTTTGCTTTATGAATTTATTGCTGTTTGAAATTATTGCGACAAAAACTTGATGTAAAAGTTCGTTGTCGGTGTATATTTCTTGAAGAGGTTTTTCTTCAAATTGAATTGTCATATTTTTGTTTATAGCCTTGAATTCTTCTTTTAAGCGAAAAAACATTTTTTGAATACTGACTTTTTCGGTTGCAGGTATAATTTTTCCGCTTTCAATTCTGCTCAGCTGCAAAAGATTTGAAATTATAGAATCCATTGAATGGGTTTCCTGAAGAATTGTGTTAAGGCTTTTTTCAAGCTGTTCGCTGTCATTTTTTCCCCAGCGTCTTAGAAGATTTGCCTGTCCTAAAATTACTGCGACTGGAGTTTTTAGTTCGTGGCTTACGTTGCTTGTAAAACTGCGTTCGCGGTCAAAATCCGCCTTTAGCCGTTCAAAAAGGCTGTTGAATGTTTTTGCGAGGTTGTCGAGTTCATCTTTTTTTCCTGTTTCTGGAAGTCGCTGATTTAAATTTGTTGAACTGATTGTCGCCGCAGTTTTTGTTATTTTTACGACTGGATGCATTGTCTGCCGTATAAAAAATCTTGAAATGAAGAACGAGATTATTAAGAGCGGAATTGTTGCAACTGCGATTAAAGAAAACATTTCCCGGAAAAACCTGTGTCCTGCGCCACCGTTTGTTTTTTGCGCGATTTGTATGGTAAATGTTGTTCCGCCGATAAAATTATATCTGGTTGTCATATAGATTATACTTATTGGTTCAAAACCAGCTGCTTTTTTTGTTGAAAAACGTACGGGTCTTCCTTTTGTTTCTGGGAGTTTTCCGAAGATGCTGTTTTTTTGACGGAAAATTTCTCCCGATTCTGTGTCGTAAATAATATATGAAACGAAAAATGGCAGTTCAGAAAGTTTGCGGTCTAAAAATTTAAAATTTCCAGTTGAAAGTGCCTGAACTATGATTTCGCTTGTTCTCGAAAAACCTTTGTATTCTTGTTGATGCGAAAACTGTCTTAAAAGCATAAAGAACAATAAAATTATTATAAAGACAGTTGCCGTTAATATTGCAGAGAATTTAATCGAAAGCCGGAAAACAACGGAGTTTTTCATTTTTTATTCCAATTTGAGCATTTTATAGCCAATTCCGCGTATTGTTTTTATGTATTCTGTGCCAGCTGTCTGGTCGATTTTTGAGCGGAGATAGCCAACGTAAACATCGACTGTATTTTCGTCAATAAAATGTCCTTCGCCCCATACCGAATCAAGAATTTGAGGTCGTGACAGGACTTTTTCCTGATTTTCCATAAAAAGTTTGAGCATTAAATATTCGGTTTTTGAAAGATTTAAGTCTGCGCCCGAAAGAGTTACTTTCATGCTGTCAGGAACGAGGAGAAGTTTTCCGTTTTTTAATTGAGAATTTTTTGAATTTGGAGTAATTGACCGGCGCAAAACCGCATTCATTCTTGCAAGAAGTTCTTCAATTTCAAAAGGCTTTGCAATGTAGTCGTCTGCTCCTGCGTTTAGACCGTTTACTTTGTCGTAAGTTTCTCCGCGGGCAGTTAGAATTATGGCTGGAATGTTTGAAGTTTTTCTGATTCGTCTTAAAACTTCAAGTCCGCTCAATTGAGGAAGCATAATGTCTAAAAGAATAAGATCTGGTTTTTCTTTTTTAAAAACTTCGAGAGCTGAGCGTCCGTCAAATGCTGTGCAGGTAGTGTAACCTTCGTGTTTGAGTTCTGCGTTTACAAAGTCAGAAATTCCTGTATCATCTTCTACGATTAGAATTTTTTCCATAATTAAAAAAATAACCTTTTTTTTAGAAAACAGTTACAGCTTTTCTTTTGAATGCGCAAGCCTTTTGTCTTTGTACATATTTTTGTCTGCAATTTTTACGACCTCTTCATAGTCGCTGCTGTCCTGAGGACATCTTGCAAAACCTACACTCGCCGTAACCTGCATTCTTGCTGTTTCCAAGACAGTTTCGCGCTTTATGGATTCTTTCAGGCGCTCTATAACTGTTTTTACAAAATTTTCATCATGTTCGCCTGGCAAAATAATTGCAAATTCATCACCACCGAGTCTGAACGCAAGGTCGCCTTTTCGAATACAGTTTGAAATTTTTCGTGCGACGATTGTAAGAATTTTATCTCCAGTGTCGTGTCCCAAATTGTCATTTATCATCTTAAAATTGTTTAAATCAAGATAGACAATCGTGTATTGCAATGCCAATTTTTGATATTGCTTTAAAATTAAAGAGAATTTGCGTGCATTGTAGAGATTTGTGAGAGGATCCATAAATGTCAGTTTTTCAAGGTTTTCGTTTCTGTCCTTTGTTGTGACTAAGAATCCAATCAAAATTGAAATGATTACGCATATAAAAAAGAGTATTATGCTAATTATAAAGAGTCTTGAAGGCGAATACCAGCCGTTTTTTGGAACAACATAAAGCGCCCAGGAAGATTCTTTTACGTTGAATCTTGTTATTACAGGTTCGATTAACTTTTCGTTTGTGTTTGAAGAAAGTAAAACTTCTTCATCGACATACGGATCAAATTTGTAAAGTTTGTAGCTGCATGGCGGATTTGAATAATTTAAGTAATTCAATGTGTCCTGATCAAACAGGTCTTTTATCTTTATGTAAGCTGTACAAAAACCCCAGAATTCTCCCTGAATTTTTTTTGTCCTCAGAAAGATTGGATCTTGAAGAATTAGAATGGGCTGGTCTTTGTCGAAAAAGTAAGGTCCTGTTAAATAGGATTTTCTGTTAATCTCTGCAAAAGAGGAAATTTTTTTTGTGTACGGGGAATTGTATAAATCAGTAATAATCTTGTCTTCTGACATTTGCGGAAAAAACTGGCTTGGTTTTCCTTTTGGTGCCAGTTGAATGCACATTATTGAAGGGCTTTGAGGAATAAATGCTGGAATAATATTTTCAAAACCGCTTACGTCTCCGTTGGTTGCCATTATCATTCCTTTGATATTTTCGTTTATGGGAAGAGCCTTGTCTAGTGAGAAAGTGAATAATGTTGCGGCGGTTTTACTTATTAGTTCACACTGCTGGTGCAGGTGAGTGATTTTTGTATTATGAACGTATGAAACTATAAAAAATGCAGAAACCACTAAGAGAGTAAATGTTACTTTTACCGGAAAAATTATTTTTCCTTCTTTAATTAGAAACATACAATGTTATTTTAAAACGAATATGGCGTTTTTTCCATTGTTTTTTACTAAAATTATTGTTTTTTCGCCTTGCAAGGCTTTGTTTAAAAGTTATAATGAATAATTATGAATATTATAAGCATCTTTATGGCTATGCAGGGTGCCGTTGCCCAGGGCGTTTTATGGGGCGTTATGACTTTGGGTGTTTACCTTACTTTTAGGGTTTTAAACATTGCAGATATGACATGTGACGGTACTTTTGCTCTTGGCGGTTCAGTATGTGCCGTTATGGTAATGAATAATTTTAATCCGTATTTTGCACTTTTTGCTGCATTTTTTCTTGGACTTTTGGCTGGTGGCGTAACTGGTTTTCTTCACACAAAGTTGAAGATTCAGGAACTCCTTGCAGGAATCCTCTCAATGACAGCTTTGTATTCTGTTAATATCAGAATTATGGGTCGTTCAAATACACCTTTGCTCGGCGCAGAAACTGTAATGAACCGTATTCAAAATTTATTTAATAAAATGACACCAAATATGGCTTCCCTTATTTCTGGGCTTTTGTTCTGTACTGTATTGATTCTCGCTCTTTACTGGTTTTGTGGGACAGAAATTGGCTCTGCCCTCCGTGCTACCGGAAATAACGGCAACATGGTTCGTGCCATGGGCGTTGATACCGACAAGATGAAGATTTTGGGACTTATGCTTTCTAACGGACTTATTGCCTTGAGCGGCGGTCTTGTTGCTCAGTCTCAGGGTTACGGTGATGTTGGAATGGGAACAGGAACTTTGGTTATAGGTCTTGCTTCTATCGTCCTTGGAGAAGCGATTTTTGGCTGGTTCTCAAAAAAATTGCCGTTCTGGTTTACTCTTATCTCTGTAGTTTTGGGGTCAATTGTCTACAGAATTGTAATTGCTGTTGTTCTTCAGCTTGGATTAAAATCAAGCGATTTAAAACTTTTGACTTCCATCATCATCACGATTGCGCTTGCAATTCCAATCATAAAGCAGCAGAGTATAAAATTTTCTGGAAGATTGCATAACAGGTAGGTAGCATAAAATGCTTAAAATTACAAATGTAACAAAAACTTTTAATCCAGGAACAATTACAGAAAAAAAAGCTCTTCTTGGAATAGATCTTACGCTCGAAGACGGCGATTTTGTGACTGTAATTGGTGGAAATGGAGCTGGAAAATCAACTCTCTTAAATCTGATTGCTGGAGTTCATTCTTGCGATACTGGAAAAATCGAACTGAATGGTATTAACCTGACGAATATGCCTGAGTATCGCCGTGCAAAATATCTAGGACGAGTTTTTCAGGATCCGATGCTTGGTACTGCCGCAAATATGGAAATTGAAGAAAACCTTGCAATGGCTTTTAGGCGCGGAAAAACACGTTCTCTTGCCTGGGGAATAAAAAATTCTGAACGCAACCTTTATTACGAAAAACTTGAGCTTTTGGGACTTGGCCTTGAAAAACGTATGCACAGCAAGGTCGGCCTTCTTTCTGGCGGTCAAAGACAGGCTCTTACTCTCTTGATGTCAACTTTGCAAAAGCCAGATTTGTTGCTTTTGGACGAACATACCGCTGCTCTTGACCCAAAAACTGCTTCTCGCGTTCTTGAACTGACTAAAAAATTTATCGAAGAAGATCATTTGACTGCGTTTATGGTTACACACAACATGATGCACGCAATTGAATACGGAAACCGCCTTATTATGATGATGAACGGAAAAATTGTTTACGACGTTCGTGGTGAAGAAAAAAAGAATCTAAAGGTTGACGACTTGCTTGCAAAATTCGGTGCTGCCGGAGAAATGAACGACAGAATGATGCTTGAAAGCAAGGCCCTCTAAAATTTTAATGCGGACAAAATTGAGGTCAATTTTTGGCTGTCAATTTTGTCCGTTTTTTTTTGTTATTTTATATAAGTGTCGAGCCATTCAATTGAAATAGCCTGCCACTTTTTTGCCGTTCCTGATGCCCCCATAATTCCAAAACCATGACCGCTTGCTGGAAATACGTGAAGTTCTGTGCGGACTCCTGCGTTGCGAAGAGCTGTCCAGTAAGGAATGATGTTGGTTTCTGGATTTACTGATTTGTCGTTGATTGCACAGCAAAGCCAGGCAATAGGATTGTCCTTGCTGACGTTTTTTTCGCAGGAAACTGCGTCTTTTTGAGCTTGAGTTGCCGATTCTCCAAGCAGATTTTTTTGGCTTCCAGAATGGGTAAGACCGTCCTGCATTGTAATTACTGGATACATAAGCATTTGAAATGCTGGTTTTGCATTTGTCCATGAACCGTCTGGCAGTTTGTCTGCTTTGTCCTGCATTTTATAAACTTCGTCGTTATAGCGTTCTGCAAGGCTTCCTGCGACGTGTCCGCCTGCTGAAGAGCCCATTACTCCGAGTTTGTCAGGATTTATACCGAATTCTTGGGCACGAGAGCGGATTACGCGCATTGCTCTTTGTGCGTCAGCAAGTGAGACTGTAGAACTGTCTTTGTGCTGATCGTTTGGTGTGCGGTAAACAAGAACAAAACAAGTGTATCCGGCGTCGTTGTATGCTTTTACATAGTGAACACCTTCTTTGTCGTAAACTACACGCTGATACGAGCCTCCTGGAATAATTAAAATTCCTGTTTTTTTATTCTGAGTTTCTTTTGACGGCTTGTAGACTTCGAAATAAGGTTGGGTTACGCCGGAAATTATTCTGTCGTGAGTATTTCCCCCTCCGCGTTCTTCGACAGTTTGTTCGATTTTTAATTTTTCTGAACCTGGACCTGTTTTTTTAGGCCAGAGCCAGACTTTTTCCTGAGCAAAAATTGAACTGCAAAGTAAAATTGCAGTTATAGCAGCAAGTGTTTTTTTCATTTGTTCCTCCAAGACGAATATCGTGTTATATTTATAATATAAGATTATAGCCCCGATTGGAATGGCGCCGAAGGCGTTCGGCTTTGCCGAATGAGCACCATGAAAAGCGGGTTTGACCGAAATTTATGCTCCAAATTTGCATAAATTTATCTTTAAAAATTGGGTGGATTTTTATGACGGAAAATATTCAGGATGCTATTTCGGCTTTTTCGGACAAATTAAAGAGAATTTCGGGTTTTTCGGATGCCAGACTAAAAAAAGATATTTCGGAAGATGAGATTCTTGAAGAAAAAATCCGGCACAGTGCGCAGGCGTTGCGGTCGAACGTTGTAAATACTTATAGAATTTATAAATCGCCTTTTGCTGCCCTCGGTAAAAATTCGAGTCGGGCGGCTTCGATTGAAGAGGACGAGCAGGCTCTTTTTAAAGCTTATTCGCTTTTTGTTGGCGCAATGGAACTCAATAAAAAAAATGAAGGAAAAAACGCCGTGACTTATATTTCGAAAGTTGAAATTGCTTCGCCTTTAGCCGAGAAATCCTGTTATACGGTCGGCGGACAGTTTATCTGGCTTTTTCTGTGGTTGTATTTTGAAAAAAATTGCCGTGATTATTTTCCGTATTTTTGTGAGCGAGAAAAAAAATGGGAACTTTGTTTTAAAAAATCTGCTAATTTTTTGTTTGAAGGAAACGAAAAAGAAGTGTTTGAGATTGTAAAACGCGAATTTTATTCATAATATTGCTGTTATGACAAAGGATTTGACGGTTGGACGGCCACTAAAAGTTATTTTTGATTTTGCGGTTCCTGTTTTTTTGGGATATTTGTTTCAGCAGTTTTATAACCTTGTAGATACGATTATTGTCGGTCAGTTTTTGGGAGTTTCGGCTCTGGCTGCTGTTGGTTCTACAGGTTCGCTCAATTTTATGATTATTGGTTTTTGCATGGGGCTTTGTTCGGGTTTTGCAATTCCTGTCGCTCAAAAGTTTGGTGCAAAAGATTTTTGCGGAATGAGACAGTTTGTCTTTAATTCTGCTGTTCTGGGCGGAATTTTTGCAATTGTCCTGACTGCGGTTACTGTGATTTTTTGCAGACCACTTCTGTTGCTTTTAAAAACTCCTGCTGACGTTATTGATGGCGCTTATGATTATTTTGTGGTTATTCTGGCTGGAATTCCTGTTGTAATTCTCTACGACCTTCTTTCTGGAATAATCCGTTCTGTTGGCGACAGCAAGACTCCTCTCTATTTTTTGATTTTTTCTGCGATTTTAAATATTATTCTCGATTTGATTTTTATTGCCTGCTTTGGCTGGGGAATTCCTGGTGCTGCCTATGCAACTGTAATAAGCCAGGGTGTCGCTGGAATAATCTGTTTTTTTTATATGCACAGAAAATTTGAAATTTTGAGATTGAATAAAGAAGACAGAGTTTTTAGTTCAAAGAGGAGCCTTGGCCTTCTTGGAACAGGAGTTCCGATGGGGCTTCAATACTCAATTACTGCAATCGGCTCTGTAATTTTGCAGGCTGCGGTCAATGTTCTTGGATCGGTTTATGTTGCTTCGATTGCAACCGGAGCTAAAATAAATATTTTTTTTGCGACGCCTTTTGATGCCTTGGGAACAACAATGGCGACTTATGGTGGACAGAATGTCGGTGCAGGAAGAACTGAACGTTTGAACAGCGGGCTTTTTAGTGCCTGTATTATCGGTTTTATTTATTCTGCCTTTGCATTTGTCGTAATGTTTTTTGGAAGCGAAGCGTTGACCAATCTTTTTATGAACAAAAATGAAGCGCCTGAAGTTGTAGCGCTTGTCTGCAAAAATGTGCGTTTGTTTTTGCTTGTGAATAGCGCCTGTTACGTTCTTTTAGTTCTTGTGAATGTCGTCAGGTTTATGATTCAAGGAATGGGATTTTCGACAGTTGCTATATTTGCTGGAGCATTTGAACTTGTTGGGCGAGGCGTAATCGGAATTGTTTTTATTCCGATGTTTGGTTTTGCCGCTGCCTGTGCTGCAAGTCCGTTGGCTTGGCTTTTGGCGGACAGTTTTTTGATTCCTGTTTTTTTCTGGTGCTGCAAAAAATTAAAGAAAAAGTAGATTTTTTTGTTGTGGTTGCCCAGAAGTTCTTATTTTCAGTATAATAAAAAGATAAAATTGTTTTTTTTAACAGTCTGAATGCTGGATTTTGAATTTAGAATTCAGGCGATTATAAAATTCGTTTATTGAATCTAAGAGGAATAACATGGAAAACATTAAAGAAGTTCGTGTTCGCTACGCTCCGTCTCCGACTGGAATGCAGCATATTGGTGGTGTAAGGACTGCGCTGTTCAATTATCTTTTTGCACGTTCAAAGGGCGGAAAATTTATTTTGCGTCTTGAAGACACTGACCGCACACGTTACGACGAAAAATACGTAAAAAATCTTTATGATACTCTTGCCTGGCTAGGAATTGACTGGGACGAAGGTGGCGATAAGGGCGGTGAATACGGTCCTTATGTTCAGAGCGAACGTTTTGAACTTTATAAAAAATATGCAAATGAACTGATTGAAAAAGGCGAGGCTTATTATTGTTTCTGCGACGCTGAACGCCTTGAAAGAATCCGCAAAATCCAGACTGAAAATAAAATGGCTCCTGGCTATGACAGAAACTGCCGCCATTTGACAGAAGAAGAAGTTAAAGAAAAACTTGCTTCTGGAATTCCTCACGTAATTCGCTTAAAGGTTCCGATGGAAGGCGAAACGAAATTCCACGATCATATTTTGGGCGACATTGTATGGAAGAACGAGGATATTTCTCCTGACCCGATTTTGCTCAAGTCAGACGGTTTTCCGACTTACCACCTTGCAAATATTGTTGATGACCATTTGATGCAGATTTCGCATGTAATGCGTGCACAGGAATGGATTCCTTCAACTCCTCTCCACGTTCAGATGTACAAGGCTTTTGGCTGGGAACACCCTGAATTCTGCCATCTTCCAATGGTAAACGGTTCTGACGGAAAAAAACTTTCTAAACGCCACGGTTCAACTTCTCTCAACGAATTCCGTGCGCGCGGTTATCTTCCTCAGGCAATTATAAACTATGTTGCTCTTTTGGGATGTTCTTACGAAGAAGGAAAAGAGTTTTACACTCTCAAGGAACTTGCAGAAAAATTCAGCCTTGAACACTTAAATAAGGCTCCCGCTGTTTTTGATTACAAAAAACTCGAATTCTACAATGCAAACTACATTCGCCAGCTTTCGACAGAAGACCTTTACAAATGGACATTGCCGTTTATTACTGGAACAGGAGATGCAACTCTCGAAATCAATCCTGAAAATCCGCAGCCAAAACCAAATGTTGGTCCTAAATTCTCTGGAGTTGCGCTGGGAGAAGACGGCGAGCCTTACTGCGTTGACAAGTCGATGAATATGACGAGCGCAGATGTAAAAGAAACTTTGATGGGACTTATGCCACTTATTCAGGAAAGATTAAAGTTTTTGACCGAAGCTGCAGAAATGGTTCATTTTATGTTTACTGAACCAGCAGTTCCTCCTGCAGACCAGATTATTCCAAAAAGAATCGATGTTGCAAAAACTAAGGAAGTTTTGGAAGCTGCTAAAGAATTTGTTGCAGCAGTTTTTGAAACAGACCACGAAGGCGCAGAAAATTTTGCAAAGGCAAAAGCAGAAGAGCTTGGCATTAAACTTGGCGACTTTATGATGCCGATTCGTATGGCAGTTACAGGAAGCCGTGTTTCTCCACCACTTATTGGTTCAATCCACGTCCTTGGAAAAGAGCGTAGCCTTAAGAGAATCGAAAGAACTATTGCAACTCTGTAGTTTTTGAAAGATATTCTAAAACAATAAAAATGGTCATTAAATCTGAATAAAAGACAGACAAATGACCATTTTTTTGGAAGAAAAAGAGTTTGAAAGAGGAAAAGAAAACTTTTGAAAAAAGGTGTCGTTTCCTCTTTTTTATTTTTCTAGAAATTCTGTCGTAGAATATGCTTCTGTCAGAATTTTTTTCATATCTTCTACCATTGGAACGCGTGGATTTGCTGGTGAACACTGGTCTTCGTAGGCAAGATAAGCGAGTTTTTCAACTGCGTTCATCCATTCTTTTTCATCGATTCCCTGGCTCTTGAAGTTCATCTGGATTCCGAGCTTCATTCCCAGTTCTCCGCAAGCTTTTGCGTAAGATTCTACGCCTTCTGCCGTTGTTTTTGCTGGAAGACCGAGCAGGCGGGCAAGTTCAGCATAGCGTTCTGCAGCCTTGTAGTAGTTGTATTTTGGCCAGGTTGAAAGTTTTTCTGGCTGAGTTCCGTTGTAGCGGATTGTAAACGGAAGCAGGATTGCATTTGCGCGTCCGTGTGGAACATGAAATTCGCCTCCGACTTTGTGAGCCATTGAGTGGTTCATTCCGAGGAATGCGTTTGCAAAGGCCATTCCTGCAAGACAGGAAGCGTTGTGCATTTTTTCTTTTGCTTCTACATCGTCTGCGCCGTTTTTGTAAGAGCGTTCAAGATATTGGAATACCATTTTGATTGCCTGAATACAAAGTCCGTCTGTAAAGTCGTTTGCAAGCGTAGAAACGTAAGCTTCTGTTGCGTGTGTCAGAACGTCCATTCCTGTGTCGGCAACGATTTTTGGTGGCAGTCCATAAGTAAATGTTGGATCGATGATTGCAACATTCGGAGTCAAAGAATAGTCGGTAAGAGGATATTTTTTGTGCTCTTCTTTGTCGGTAATTACGGCAAATGGAGTTACTTCTGAGCCTGTTCCTGAAGTTGTTGGAATACATACGAGGAGCGCTTTTTTTCCGAGTGCTGGATAACGGAAGGCGCGTTTTCGGATGTCCATAAATTTTTGTTTGAGGTCGTTAAAGTCAACGTCTGGATTTTCGTAGAAGAGCCACATTCCTTTTGCGCAGTCCATTGAAGAGCCTCCACCCAAAGCAATGATTGTGTCTGGCTCAAACGAACGCATAAGCTCAACACCCTTGCGAACTGTCTGGATTGAAGGATCTGGCTCAACATCGCAGAAAAGCTGATACTGAATTTCGTTGCGGTTAAGTTTGAGCTGGTCGGTAATTTTGTCAACATAGCCGAGCTGAACCATTGAGCGGTCAGTTACGATAATCGCCTTGTGGATCTCCTTCATTTGGTGGAGATATTCAATAGAGTCGCGTTCAAAGTATATTTTTGAAGGAATTTTAAACCATTGCATATTGTTTCTTCTCCGTCCAAGTTTTTTGATGTTCAAAAGGTTTACGGCGCTGATATTGTCGTCTGTAGAATTGTGTCCATAAGAGCCACAGCCCAAGGTTAAAGAAGGAATAAACGAGTTGTAAACGTTTCCGATTCCGCCAAATGTAGAAGGTGAATTCCAAATTATGCGGATTGCAGGAACCACATCCCCAAAATGTTCGGCAATTTTTTTATCAGTTGTATGAATTGCGGCAGAATGTCCAAGTCCGTTAAACCTTACTGAATTTTCCGCCTTTTTAATGCCATCTTCTGTCGAGTTAGACTTTACGATTGCAAGAACAGGAGAAAGTTTTTCGCGGGTAAGGCATTCTGCAACACCGATGTCTTTACATTCTGCAAGGATGATGCTCGTTTCGGCAGGAATTTCGAATCCGGCATTTTTTGCAAGAACTCTTGGATTCATACCTACAATGTCTGGATTGAGTTTTGCAACGCCAGGATCACCGTCAACACCGAACATATATTTTTCGAGTTTCTTTTTTTCGTCGGCAGAACAAAGGTAAGCCTTGTATTCCTTGAATAACTTGAGCGCATCTGAATAAATTTCTTTGTCGATAATTGCACTCTGCTCAGAAGCGCAAACCATTCCGTTGTCAAAAGCCTTTGACATTACAATGTCGTTTACTGCCTGACGAAGATTACAAGTTTTTTCAACATAAGCTGGAACGTTTCCTGCGCCAACTCCTAATGCCGGTTTTCCGCACGAATATGCAGCCTTAACCATTGCATTTCCGCCAGTTGCAAGAATTGTTGCAACTCCAGGATGGTTCATTAAAAGCGAAGTTTTTTCCATTGAAGGCTCTTCAATCCACTGAATACAGTCTTTTGGAGCGCCTGCGGCAACTGCTGCTTCGTAACAGATTTTTGCTGCGGCAATTGAACAGTTTATTGCACTTGGATGGAACGAAAAAATAATTGGATTTCGTGTTTTAAGACAGATGAGCGACTTGAAAATCGCCGTAGAAGTAGGGTTAGTAACTGGTGTAAGGCCCGCCACAACACCGACAGGCTCTGCGATTTTTACGATTCCTGTAACATCATCGTCTTCGACAATGCCAACTGTCTTTAGGTGACGCATATGGTTTACAACGTATTCGCAGGCAAACAAGTTTTTTGTTGCCTTATCTTCAAAAACGCCACGCTTAGTTTCTTCTACGGCAAGTTTTGCAAGAGTTCCGTGGTGGTCAAGAGCCGCAACTGAAGCTTTTGCTACAATATAGTCAATTTTTTTCTGGTCAAAGTTTGCGTATTCTTCTAACGCTTTTTGTGCACGTTCGACAAGAGAGTTGATTTCTTTCTGAGAAGCATTCAATTCTTCACTCATAAATTTTTCTCCTTTTATTTTTTATTACAATCTAAAAATCTCTTTAATTATAAATCATATTTTCTGTTTTAGATAAAAAAAATATAAAAAAAATGTTAATTCCCTGCTGTATAAAAAAGTGTACGGTTTTGAAAAACTGTATAAAAAAATGAACGATTGTTAATTTTTTTTGTAAAAAAGTGGACATTTTTATTTTTTGTGTTATAAGGGCAAAGAATAAAAAAACTAAATAATTGCTTGTATTACAGAGAAATATAAAAAACATCTTTTGTTTTTAGAAACGGATTAAAAGTTGGCACGATTATTGCATTATATAAAATGACGACATTTGTTTTAAAAGTTTGTGTTGTAAACTTTCTTATCATCTGTTGTTCTCACTTCGTTGCGAAACAACTTAAAAAGTCAATCCTAAAACTGAAGTTTAAATCTTGACTTTTTACGGGAGGCCAAAAATGGAAATTCTTGAAACATATATAAAGCAGATTGGAAAATATCCTCTTTTAAATGCAGAGCAGGAGAAAAAACTTTCTGAACAGATTGAAAAAGGAAGCGCTCAAGCTGTAAATCAACTTGTAAATTCAAATTTGAGACTTGTTATAAGCATTGCCAGAAAATTTTTATGTAATTCAAAAAATTCGATAATGGATTTGATTCAAGAAGGAAATTTAGGTCTTATGGCGGCGGCTTCTAAGTATCATTATTCTTTTAATACAAGATTTTCGACTTACGCATACAGTTGGATTTTGCAGTATATGCTTCGCTATGTTTACAACAAAACATCAATGATTGCTATTCCTCATCGAAAAGAAGAGCTTTTGCGTAAGATTGTTGCTGCAAAAAACGAATATAAGCAGAATTTAAATCGCGAGCTTTCTGTTTTAGAACTTGCCGAAATCTGCGGAACAACTCCTGAAGAGATTGAATCAGCTCTTTCGTATTCTTATACAATTACAAGCATTGACATTGAAGCCTCTGAAGACGGAAATGTGACGATCGGAGATTTAATCGTGGACAACAGTTATAATCCGGAAATAGAATATCTGCGTCTTCATGAAAAAAATCAGATAAAAAAGATGGTTGATTCACTTCCTGATTTTGAGCGCAAAGTTATTTATGGAAGATATAATTTTAAAAACGAGCTGCATGTTCCGACTTTGCGCGAATTAAGCGCGGATTTGGGAGTGAGCGCAGAAACTATCCGGCAGATGGAATTGAGGGCCATAAAGAAGATGAGAAAATATGCAGATTCGTTGAATGAATTCAGTTTTGCCTAAAGTATTCCATAAGATGAAAAAATTGCTTATTATGAACGAAGATATAAATTCATCTTTGTTCCAATGAAAACTCAAAAAAAAACATCTTCAAAAAAAACAAGAAAAACTTCTGTGCGTCGCAGAAAAGTTAAAAAGGTTAAACTCGACAAAAACAAAGTAACTCTTTTATGCGGAATTATTTTTTTAATTTGTTGTGTTTGTATTGCTGTAAATGTTTTGGTTCAAAGCGCAAAGTCAAAAAATGTTGTGGAAATTGTAAAAAGCGAAAAAAAAACAGAACAAAGGCATCAAAACTCAGATGAATTAGGCAAAACTCAAAAAAAGAAGGAAGTTTCTGATTCAAAAACGTTAAAAAAATCGGTAGATTCTGCTAAAAAAGTCGAAAATTCTAAAAACGTAAATAAAACTTCTCAAAAACAAAATGATGGTTATAAAAAAAATTGCGCAAAATCTATAGAAAATACAAATAACATTCAAACGGAAAATAAAAATATTCAAAAAACGAAGTCTAAAATCGAAAATAAAAACAAGACTGTAGAAAATCTTGAAAAATTCAAAAAAAATGAGCAGATTCAAAACAAAGAAAACAAACAGGAGTTGCCGTTTTTAATTCCTCCAGCGCAAAACGGAGCGACTTTGGTTTTTGTAATTGACGATGCCGGAATGAACGCAGAATACACAAAAAGATACGCTTCGTTGCCATTTCCTCTTACAATTGCTGTTTTGCCGAAACTTTTGCATTCAAAAGATTGTGCATACATTGTACGTTCTTTTGGAAAAGAACTTATTTTGCATCAACCGATGCAGTCCTTAAACCATAATCTTGACCCAGGACTTGGAAAAATCAGCGTTGATATGAGTTTTTCGCAAATCCGCTCAATCATAAATGAAAATCTTGCGGAAATCGGACCTGGCGTAAAAGGTTTGAATAACCACGAGGGAAGCGAAGTTACCGAAGATGTTTTGAGAATCGGGGATGTTTTAGATGTTTGTCTTGAAAATAAAATTTATTTTTTGGACAGCAGAACGACTGCCAATACAAAGGCTCCTCAGGCTGCCCTTGAGCGGGATATGACGATTTTTGAAAAATCAGGACCTTATATTGACAATATTGTTTCTCGCGAAGCTATGCTCAAAGAAATCTATAAATCTTTGGAAGTGGCAAACAAAAATGGAAGTGTGATTGTGATTGCTCATGTTGATAAAAGCGCAGAAATTTTGCCAAAACTTCTTGAACAGATGTATCCTTACCTGCTTAAAGCAGGCTATAGGTTTGCAACTCCTTCAACGCTTCGTTAAAATTAACATGAAGAATTGCTATTTTGCTATTATTGGAGAAAATAAATGAAGGTTCTTGGAATTGAAAGTTCTTGTGATGAAACAGCTTGTGCCGTCGTTGAAGACGGAAAAACAATCTTGAGCAATGTTGTGGCTACTCAGATTCCTTTTCACCAGGTTTATAAGGGTGTTGTGCCAGAAATTGCAAGCCGCAAGCACGCAGAGTGGATTTTGCCGGTTGTAAAACAGGCTTTAAAAGAAGCGAATTTAACCTTGGACGAAATTGACGCAATTGCTTCGACAAATCGTCCTGGCCTTATGGGTGCTCTTTTGGTCGGCCTTACTTTTGGAAAAACTCTTGCCTGGGCAATAAATAAACCTTTTATTGCTATAAACCACATGCTCGGACATATGTATGCTGCTCATCTTGTAAATGATATTCCTTATCCTTATATTGGACTTTTGGTTAGTGGTGGACATTCGATTATTGCTAAAGTAAACGGTTTTGATGACCTTGAGGTTCTGGGAACTACAATTGACGATTCGATTGGCGAAGCCTTTGACAAGGTTTCAAAATTTTATGGGCTTGGTTATCCTGGCGGAGTGATTATCGACCGTCTTGCTCAGAACGGTGAACCTAAGGCGTTTAGTTTTCCTGTTCCAAAACTCGACAAGGGCGACGACCACCGTTATGACGTTTCGTTTAGCGGACTAAAGACAGCAGTAATTCATCAGGCGGATTTATTTTTAAAGCCAGGATATGAAAAAACAAACGAAAATATATGTGCCGCTTTTCAGGAGACTGCCTGTAAGACGATTGTTTCGCGGCTTTTGCGTGCTGTTGACGACACCGGAATAAAAACTGTCGTTGCTGGAGGCGGAGTTGCTGCAAATTCAAGATTGCGCTCAATGCTTGCAGAACGCACGGATTTAAACTGCATATTTCCACCGTTAAAACTTTGTGGCGATAACGGAGCGATGATTGCAGGTGTTGCGTATCATTTCTTAAAACGCGGTGACACAAGCCCGATTGATACGACTGCGAGCGCCAGAATTCCGCAGTTTAAGCGCGGATTAAAGAACCTGGAATTTTTTGGGAGACGCTAGCGGAATAACGTTCAGTAAAACGAAACAAAAAATGCCAAAAAGAGGAAAAAATGCGGAATTTAAAAGATTTGACATACGGAATTGTCGGTTTGGGAATAATGGGCGGATCAATCGCAAAAGCAATCCGTGAAAACATTTTGTGCCAAAGCGGTTCGACAGGAAAAATTTATGTTTGCAACAGAAGCACTTCCTGTCTTACTCAGGCTTTAAACGAAGGAGTTGCTGACAAAGCGTTTACTTCAAACGAATACGAAAAAATGCTTCCTGAATGTGATTTTGTCTATGTCTGTCTTTATCCGCATGCGACGATTGATTTTTTGGAACAAAACAAAAATTTTTTTAAAAGCGGAGCAATTGTTACGGATATTTCAGGTGTAAAAGGCATCTTTGAAAAATCACTTCCAGAAATTTTGCGTCCTGACGTTGATTTTATAATCGGTCATCCGATGGCTGGTGGTGAAAAAGAAGGCTATGTCAATTCGACTGCAAAAATGTTCATAAATCACAATTACATTTTGTGTCCGCTTCCTGAAAACAAGGCTGAGAATCTTGAAATAATGCGAAATTTCATTTCAGAAATCGGTTTTACCCGTATTACAGAAACGACCTGCGATATTCATGATTACAAAATCGGTTTTACAAGCCAGCTTTGCCACGTAATTGCCTGTTCTCTTGTTGACAGCGCAAAAGACGAACAAATTACAGCTTTTGGAGGAGGAAGTTTTGAAGATTTAACGAGAATTGCCATGATAAATGCTCCTCTTTGGACTGAACTTTTTGTTTCAAATAAAGAAAAGCTTGTTGAGCATATTGAAAATTTTGAAAATCAAATCAACAAATTCAAGAATGCAATAAAAAATGAAGACAAAGACAGCCTTATGAAATTGATGGAAGAGAGTCGCGAAAAAAGAATAAAAATGGGTTCTATCAGAACCGTAGCAAAAAAATAGAGGACTTTTTTTATGAAAGACAATTCAGTTTTAGACCGTGCAATCCGTCGTGTTCCAGATTTTCCTAAACCTGGAATCCTTTTTTATGATGTGACAAGTATTTTTACAAATCCTCAGGCATTTAAGTTTTGCCTTGATTGTTTTGAAGAAAAATATCGTCCGCTTGTGGAAAAAGGCGAAATCACGGCTGTTGCAGGAGCGGAAAGTCGAGGATTTTTGTTTGCAGCTCCTCTTGCCGACAGACTTTCGATTCCGCTTATTTTAATTCGCAAAAAAGGAAAACTTCCAGGCGAAGTTTACAGTCAGTCTTATGAGCTTGAATACGGTTCTGCAGAAATCGAAATACATAAAAGCGATGTTAAAACTTCTGACCGCATTCTTTTGGTTGATGATTTGATTGCAACTGGCGGAACTTTAAATGCTGCTAAAAAACTTTTTGCAATGACTGGAGCGGCAGTTGCGGAAATTGCAGTCGTAATTGGTCTTCCTGATTTGAATTACGAAAAGGTTTTGTCGCCGACTCCTGTAACGACACTCATAAATTATTACGGGGCATAAAATGCAAAAACAGCAGATTGAATTTTATATCCGAAATGCAGAATTGTCAGATTTGAATTCTATTCAAAAAATCTATAAGTCTGCACGGGATTTTATGAAGACGAATGGAAATTCTACTCAGTGGGGAAATGACCGTCCTCACAAAGAAAATATTGAATCGAACATCAGTAAAAAAATTCAATTTATCTGCTGTTATAAAAACGAAAATGGAACAGAGGAAGTTGCAGGCACATTTTTGTTCATGCACGAAAAAGAACCTTCATATGACGATTTAAAAGACGGAAAATGGCCAGAAAACACAGAAGATTATTGGTGTATTCATTCTGTTGCGTCTGGAATGAAAGTAAAAGGGATCGCTTCGTTTATTTTTAGCTGGTGTGAAAATCAGCCTGGCGTAAAATGTATAAAAATTGATACTCATCGCAATAATCTTCCTATGCAGCATTTAGTCGAAAAAAACGGATATATTTACTGCGGACACTGCTATTATTATGAGGATGTAGAAACTGACAATGGAATTGTGCAGGATTTTGAACGGATTGCTTTTTGCAAGGTGATGAAAAAATAAAACCGCACAGATTTTGCTTTGTGCGGTTTTTTTTACAAATTAGTTTTCAGATTCATCTTTTTTAGGTTTTGCATTTCCTCCGAGAAGAAGGTTTGTTAAAATTCCTAAAATAAGGGCGCAGGCAACCGTACGGATTTCTACGGCTCCGATTTTTACGACCATTCCGCCGACACCTGTAATAAAGATTACCGAAGCTACAAAAAGATTTCTGTTTATGCTCAGGTCAACTTTCTGGAACATTTTAAATCCGGAAACAGCAATAAAACCGTAAAGTGCAACGCAGACGCCGCCCATTACGCAGTTTGGAATTGTTTCGAGGAATGCAACAAGCGGACTTATAAGAGAAAAAAGAATACACAAAATTGCGCAACCCCAGATAGAAACTGTCGAAGCGTTGCGAGTGATTGCAACACAGCCAATTGACTCACCGTAGGTTGTGTTAGGACAGCCACCAAATGCAGTAGAAACAATTGTTCCAATTCCATCTCCTAAAAGAGTGCGTGTAAGTCCTGGCGTTTTAAGAAGGTCTACGCCAATTATTGCAGAAAGGTTTTTGTGGTCTGCAAGATGTTCTGCAAAGACTACAAATGCAACTGGAACGTAGGCTGCAAAAATTGTAAGAAGGTAAGTTGGAGTTATTCCCTTTAAGCCTTCGATTCCTCCTGCTAAAAAAGTAAATTTAGGAATTGCAAAAAAACTTTTTACTCCGAGCAAAGCCTGATAATTTATTACGATGAGTGCTGGGTTTGAGGTTGTATAGCCGATAAGCGCAAAAATTGATGCTGTAAGGTAACCCGCAAGAATTCCAATGATAAAAGGAATAAGACGGCCAATTTTTTTTCCGTAAGATGAACACATCATTGTAACGGCAAGGGTGATAAGTCCGCAGATGAGCGCAACGTAGGTGCTTCCGCCTTCGACCGAAGTTTTCATAAGGTCGCTGACAGCATTTGCAGAAAGACTTAGTCCGATTATAGAAACTGTTGGACCGATGATTACTGGTGGCATAAGCCGGTCAATCCATTTTACACCGCAGCATTTTACGATTATTGCAATAATTACATAAACCAGACCTGCCATTACAGCACCGATGATAAGTCCCCAATAACCGACTGTAACAGAGGCAGCTCCGCCGAAAGCGCTGAACATTGAGCCGATAAAAGCAAACGAACTTCCTAAAAATACGGGACTTGAACTTTTTGTAAACAAAAGGTAAACAAAAGTTCCAACGCCGGCGCCAAAAAGGGCTGCGGAGGCACTGAGTCCGTTTCCAACGATTGCAGGAACCGCAATTGTCGCTGCCATTATTGCAAGTAACTGCTGAAGCGCAAAAAGAATTACTTTTCCTAAACTTGGCTTGTCCTTGATTCCATAAATCAATTCCATTTTTTTTCTCCAAAAAATTTAAAAATAAGGTTGATGTAAATCATTTTTTTTACAACGCCTTCTATTTTTTATGCAAAAAAAAAGACCAGGTTTCAATAAACCCGGTCTTTCGGTAAGTTTACATACTAAACTTATTTAGCTTCAATTTTTACACCGTAGATACGTGTACCAGAAGCTTTAATTGTGTAAGCACCAGCTGCTGCTGCATCGAATGCGAGTTCTGATTTTTCACCACCACCGAGATTGTCTACAGAAGCAATCATAGCTCCGCTTGGATCAAATACACCAAATACACGAGCTGGAGTAGCATCGCCGTTTCCAGAGATTGTCAAAGTAACTTTTGCAGGAGCTTTTACAACTACTTCGAATGCAGCCTGGAAAACATCTTTGATGTTGTCTTTGTTAGAAGCTGCTTTGTTCTGAAGGTAGATAGCTGTTCCGAGGTCTTCTGTCTTGAATTTTGCTTTTCCTGCAACTGCGGCAAATTCTGCGTCACATGGATTAGAAACTGGGTCAAGAACGAAACGATCATCGATTACTGTATCGTTTACACCAATATCTGAAAGTGGAATTGATTTCCATTCCCATACAGAAGCACTTCCTGAAGCTGCTGGTGCAGCTGCTGGAGCTGAAGCCTCTGAAGAAGCTCCTGATGTAGATCCACAAGATGCGAGCATTGCAACTGCTGCAAGTGCTGCGATAGCTGTTGTTACTTTTGTAACTAATTTCATTTTTATATCTCCTCCTTAATTGAGATATTTATATTCTAATCGTCCTTTAACAATTTTTCCTGTCTTTATTTTGTAAAATTACGATATTTTACTGTTTTTTAACGTTGCATATTGTTAAAGCCTGGTACAATCGGGGCAGAAAACCTTCTTTTCATCTGCGCGAAAAACTCATCAGCGGTTTTATCATCAACTGGCGCTGGAGGTTCATAGTATTTTACAAGGCTTGAAGGAATTTCCTCAAGAAATCGGCTAGGTGCACATTCAACGACAGACTGCATATGCCTTCGCTTTAAGCATGAAGAAATGTAAAGTTTGTCTCTTGCACGCGTAATTGCAACATAAAAAAGCCTTCTTTCTTCTTCGACGGCCGCATTCCCGCCTTCGTCAACTGCGCGTCCGTGAGGAATAAGTCCTTCTTCGCAACCGATTATAAAAACGACTGGAAATTCAAGTCCTTTTGAAGCGTGAATCGTCATAAGGTTGACTTTTCCGTGATCCTCTTCGTCGTCCATGTCGTCGCGCGACAAAAGTGTGATTCTGTTTAAATAATTGTAAAGAGTCGGATCTTGAGTTTCGGGGTTGTTTTCCCACATTTCGATTGAATTAATTAAGGATTCGATATTTAGAAACTTGAATCTGGCTGCTTTTTCTGATTTTGGATTTTCTGAAATAAGATAGTCAAAATAGTGGATGTCTTCGACCATTTTCCGCACTTTTTTTGAAAGTCCGTGTCCGCCGAGCATGCTTTTGTTTGAATCTATAATATCTATAAAATCTTTGAGAGAATCTTTAGTTCCTTCAGAAAAATCAAGACCATCGTCTATTCCATATTTTGACGGAGAAGTTTGCATAAAAAGGTCTGCTTCGTCTTCTGGAATTTCTAGAAGGGAGTTTATGGCTTCGTAAAGAGAGCAACTTAAATTTTTTGCAATTTGATTTAATTTTTCAATTGTTGCGCGACCGATTCCCCGTCTTGGCGCATTTATAATCCTTAAAAGATTTACATCATCGTCGTGGTTAGAAATTACGCGGAGATAAGAGATTATGTCTTTTATTTCTTTTCGTTGAAAGAATGAAGTTCCACCACTCATCGTGTAGGGAATGTTTTCCTGTAAGAAGGCTTCTTCGATTGCTCTCGACTGAGTGTTTGCCCTCAATAAGACGCAAAAGTCGTCATATTTTCGCTTTTCTTCGACTGAAATTGCCTGAATTGTTTCTACGACAAAGTCGGCTTCGGCTGTTTCGTTGTCTGGACTATAAACTTCAATAGGTTTTCCTTCACCTTTTCCAGACCAGAGCTGCTTGTCCTTGCGGTTTGTGTTGTGCTTGATTACTCCGTTTGCCGCTGCAAGAATTGTTCCTGTCGAGCGGTAATTTTGCTCTAGGCGGATTTCTTTTACATTAGGAAAGTCTTTTTCAAAATTGACTATATTTTGGTAGTCTGCTCCGCGCCATGAATAAATGCTCTGGTCGTCATCTCCGACGACTGCAACATTCTGGTCTGCAAGAAGATGCATCATTTCGTACTGCTGGTGGCTCGTGTCCTGAAATTCATCTACCATTATGTATTTGTAGCGCTGTTTGTAGCTTGCAAGAATTTCTGGAAATTCCTTAAAAAGGCGGATTGGAAGTACAATCAAATCGTCAAAATCAACGGCATTGTAAAGTTTTAGGCCTTCCTGATAGCCTTCGTAGAGTTCGCGGTACATTTCGTTTTCTGCGTTCCACTGTTTTCGTCCAGTTTTTATGTCCGAAATCAAAATTCCGATTTTATAAATGTCGAGCGCTTCTGGCGAATAGCGTAGTTCCCGGCCAGTTTCTTTTATGAGCGCATTGCGGTCTGTTTCGTCATAAATTGAAAAATTTTCGCGCCAGCCGAGTTTTGCAATGTCCTGCCTTAAAACTTTTACTCCGAATGCGTGAAATGTCGAAATCGTAAGAAACGGAAGTTTTTTTCCAGTAAGTTCCTTGATACGTTCAACCATTTCTTTTGCGGCCTTGTTTGTAAAGGTGAGCGCAAGAATCTGGCTTTGAGGAACTCCAGAATCGAGCATGTGAGCAATTCTAAATGTTATTACGCGGGTTTTTCCTGAACCTGCTCCGGCAATAATCAAAATTGGACCGTTTATAGTCATTACAGCTTCGTATTGTTCCGGGTTTAATTCGTTTTTGAGGTCTGATAAATCTGTAGCCATAGGAATATGAAGTTTAGTATTTTTTTTGATTTTTGGGTATTGCTTAAAGTTTTTTTTATAAGACGGAAAGTTGAATTTTATTGACAAAAAATCTTAGCCCGGATATTAGCCCCGAAGTTGCGAAGCAATGGAGCGTAAGCGAAAGGGCGGTTAGCCGGATAAGAGGGTGGCTTGCGCTCCTTATTTTTTATTTTTGCCTTGAAATAAATAATGGTTATTGTAAATCCATTTTGTAAAAATTTATTTTGGGTTTATAATTGAATTATGTTTACTGATTTGAAATTAAAACTTTTTTTTAAAAGACATAATTTTGTGTCGAAGATGATTGTTGATGAGATTTTGACTGATATGAGGCGTCCAAAATCCGAAAACCGCGGAATGGATATGAGCCGGACTTGGATGCTTCCGCCTTCGAAAAATCCCGAAAATGAGAAGGTTATTGTAATTGATGCCGGCGGAACGAATTTTAGAAGTTGCCTTGTTAGTTTTGATTGTTCTGAAAATGCGGAAATTTCGGACTTTAAGAAAACTTTTATGCCTGCGACCGAAAAAGAATATTCTAAAGATGAATTTTTTAGCGCGATTGCTGACAGAATTGAATATTTGAAAGGTAAGGCTGAAAAAATCGGTTTTTGTTTTTCGTATTCGCTTGATATGACTCCAGACCACGACGCAATTCCAAATGCCTTTAGCAAAGAGTTTAAGGCGAGGAGCGTTCTTGGCTGTCCTGTCGGAAAATGCCTTAAAGATGAACTTGAAAAACGCGGCTGGAAAGTCAGCAAAATTTCTGTAATAAACGATACTGTCGGCGCTCTTCTTGCCGGAAAGGTAAAGGAAAAGGATGCTGGTTCTTACATCGGCTTTATTCTTGGGACTGGAATGAACGCGGCCTTTGTTGCTCCTGAAGGAAATATCTGGGACGAAAAAGGGCAGAATCAGATTATTGTCTGCGAAAGCGGAAAGTGCAACAGTTTTAAACTCAGCGATTTTGACGTTGATGCAGACAAAAGAACTGCGATTCCTGTTCAGTTTCCTTTGGAAAAATGTTGTAGTGGCGCATATTTGGGAAACACCTGCCTTTCTTTTTTGAAATTTGCAGCAAACGAAAATCTTTTTTCTAAAAAAGCGGCTGAAAATTTTAAAAACCTGGCTTTGCTTTCTACAATTGATGCGGATAATTTTTTAAACGGCTTTGATAAAAATTTGCAGAACAAAAACGAAAATCCTGTCGAAAAATGCTGTTTTACCGAAAAGGACAGAAAAATTGTCTTTAAGCTTTTGGATTCTGCCGTGGACAGATGCGCGCATTATGCGGCTTCGATTTTAGCGGCAAACCTTATTGCAACAGAAAAAGGAAAAAGCGAAGGAAATTCTCCTGCAAAAGAAGTATGTATCGTCTGCAACGGAACAACTTTTTACAAAACTCACAGGCTTAAGGAGCGGATTGAAAAATATCTTTTTGATTATGCATACAAAAAATGCGGAATTTCTTACAAAACAGTTTGCGTTGAAAACGATATTACTTTAGGAACTGCGGTCGCCGCTTTAATTTAAGGTCTTTCTGCAAAATCGAAAAATGAAAAGACTTTTTTTTGCCTTAATCTGCGTTTTTGTTTTCTGTTTTTCTCTCTTTGCCAGAGGCGGAAGCATGAGCGGAACGAAGGGCGGTTTGAATGAAATCCAGACGCAGTATTTTGATATTATTTTTCCTGACAGTTGTATGCAGACTGCTCAAAAAATCGCCACTGTCTGTGATTTGTATTACGAAGAAATCGCTTCGGATTTTGGTTACGAGCCTTACCAGAGGTTTCCTGTTTCGATAACGGATCAGGTTGAATTGGTAAATGCATATTTTTCAATGGCACCGTACAACCAGATTGTTCTTTACGACACAGAAATGAATTACGAACTTGATATGAACGAAAAAAGCGTGGAATCAATGTTTTATCATGAATTGGTTCATGCGGTTTCGCTCAATTCAAAATCTCCGTTTTGGCGTGGAATGTCGGTTTTTGCGGATTTTTTTACTCCAGCAGGAATTTCACTTACTTCTTTTTGGTTTGAAGGAGCAGCTGTTGCATTTGAAAGCCAGAAAAAGGGCGGAAGACTGAACGATCCGTTCTTTTCTCAAAAAATTACTGCGGCAAAATTAAAATCCCTTTCGGGCAAAAAAAAATTTCCTTCGTGGCGCGATGTTAGCGGAGCAAGGGACATTTTCCCGTACGGAAACGATGCTTATATTTTTGGCTCTCATTTTGCCGGATATCTGATTCAAAAATACGGAAAAGAAAAATATGCGCAGTTTTGGAAAAACGCTGGAAGCAAAACCGATTTTTCTTTTTGTGCTGGTATTTTTTATAAAACTTTTGGAATAAAACTTGATGAAGCCTGGAACGATTTTTATGAAGAACTTTGGGTTCCAAAAATTGACTTTGACGAATACAATGAATTCATTTCTGCGGAAAATTCTGTTTTTTTTAAAAGCAGAAAAAAATCTCTTGTAAAAACGCTGGATTCTTTTTTTGACAGACAAATTGGCGAGTGGAAAACTGTCTGGTTCGATTTTTTTTCAAATACGGTTTATCTTGATTCAAAAAAGCTTTTTACTGCAAAAAATGTTCAAAAATTGCGTTTTTCAGATGACGGAACGAAAATTTTTGTAAACAGGTTTGTCAGCCGTTCAAACATAAAAATAGAAGATTTTGAGTATGATTTAAAATCCAAAAAAAAACGGAAAATCGAACACAACCGTGAAAATTTTGAAAAAACGCACGGTCTTATTCCTGTAAAAAACGGTCTTTCCTGGAGTCTTTTGTACGAGGATTCAAAAGGCAGAAAGGCGGAATGGACGTTCGGAGACAGAATTATTCACAACATTCATTTCGAAAAAGAAGAAAACGGTATCTTGAGTTTTGTCTTTGTCTGGGCAAAAATGCAAAGCCAGAGTCTTGCACGGCTTGGAAAAATTTTTATTGATAAAAATACCCTGAATGCAAAAATTGAGTTAGTTTCAAAAGACAGCGTTGCGTTTTTTATCGAGGCTGTGCCCTGCAAAGACGGTTTTTTTGTCATAAACGAAGAATACGATTCAAATCCGCTGCGCCTTGTAAAAGTTGACGAAAATGACTGGCAGGAATTTGTTCCAGTTGAGAGTAAAATATTTTCTGAGAAAAACACTTTTTTTGAAAAGACAGATTTTTCTGAAAAAGCAGAACCTTTTGAACTGGAAAGCCGTGAAAATTTTGTGACAGAAGAAAACTTCAAAAAAACAAAATACAGTCCAGTAAAATATTTTTTTAACGGTGCTTTTCTTCCTGTTGGAACTGCAAAAATTTATAATCACGATTTTGAAATTGACGATGACTTTATTTGGGGCGCAACTTTTATAACTTCGACTCCGTGGACAGATAAAATTACGGTTTTGTCGGCAGGTTTTGATTTGCTTTTGCAGCATTTTGCCCTTGAAGGTTCAATTTCCGGAGGAAACGACTGTTTTAATTATGCTTTTTGCGGAGATGTTTGTTTTGATTCTTTTGGATTTAAGAATTCGTATTTAAATTCTGCTGTCACAAAGGTTTTTTGGCAGGGATTTTATTCAAATTTTTCGTCTGGGCTTAGTTTTACCTGGGTTTCTGGAACTGAAAAAACAGCTTCCAAAGGAAAAATTCTGGTTGACGGAAAAACAGAAACAGATGAATATCGTCGCACTGGAAATTCATTTGACGGAAAAATATTCCTGAATTTTTCGACTGTCCGAAGTTTTGGACCTAAGCATTCTCAAAAAACAGGATTTTATTTTAAGCCCTTTTTCGATTTTGAAAAAACTGCAATTTCGTACGATTTTGATTCTTTTGGAAAAATTTACGATGAAAATGAAAAATATTTGAATTGCGGGGCGGAAACTCAAATTTTTGTTCCATTTTTTCTTCCTGTTAAGTTGAAGGCTTCAATTTTTCCTTCAAAAAAATATTTTGCTTCTGGAGACGCCAGCGTTGAGCTTTTTTCGCATGAAATTCAAAAAGGAATTCCGGCAGTTTCGGTTTATGTCCAGCATTTTGCCTTAAAAATGTCATATTCTGCAAACGTAAAATATGAACCGGAAGAGTTTTTTGCTTTAAAACGTACATTTAAAATTGCAGAAAAACTTAAATACGAAGATTTTTCGGATAGTCTGGGGTTTTCCGGAGAAATTACATTTGCTCCAAATACGAGCTATTTTGCTTCATCTTCAAGTAATTTTACTCTCGGCGCTTACTTAAATTATTTATTGAGGACGGATAAAAATTCAAAATGGAAAGCCGGTTTTTATGCGGTTTTTTCAAATATTGCGTGGTAATAAAAAATAAGTTAAACTTAAACCATTGGAGTTGCTGTCTAAAAAATATGCAAAGCGAATTTATTTTATTTGGCAGCAACATTTTTATATTTTAAAAAGAATCAAAATAAGTGATTTTGGGCGGGAAAAATGGCAAGAAGTCGTGGAGTTGGAAAGTCAATAGCATTGCTTTTTTTAATTTTGGCAATTATTCTTGGCGGACTTTTATGGTTTGATTATCTTGGAATAATCAAGGCAAAGTCGATTTTTGCTCCAGTTTATAAACTTTTTGGACTTCAACCTCAAACTTCTGTTTCTGCAACTTCATCAAAGCCATTGCAGGCAAATTTAGAAGACGACAGGCTTGCAAAACGGCTCGAAGCCCTCGAAATTCGCAGTCAGGAACTCGACAAGAGGGAATCGGACATTGCGCGCTCTGAAAATGCGAATGAGGCGATTGCGCGCGAATTGGAAGACAGGCAAAAATCTCAGGAAGAAAGAGAAAAAACATTCAACAATGAGGTCAAAAAGTACGATGATAGAAGTACAAACATCGAACAAATTTCGACCTATTTGCAGAATATGCCACCAAAAACGGCAGTTGAGCAGCTTCTCGGAATGGACGATCAGGATATAATCGACATTTTCCGAAAAACCGATGCCCAGGCTTTGGCTTCAAACACTGCTTCTATGACTTCTGTATGGCTTATGAATATGCCTTCGGAAAGAGCGGCGGTAATTCAGCGAAAAATGGCGAGCAAGCCGGAAAAACTCGACTGAGCCTGCCTTTTTAGCCCAAAATGCAAAAAATCGGAACTTTTTAGGTGTTTGATTTACGACCGGAGGTTCTGATTATGCAGGGCGTTCAACTTGATTCTTTTGTGCCTCAAATTCAGACAAAGCAAATTTCTGCCCAAAAATTTTCTGAAGAAGGCGAATCGTTTTTAGAAATGGTTCATTCTCAGCAGAGCAAAATCGAAGAAACTTCAAAAGAAAAAAACTTAGGTGTGAGGGCGGATTCTGATTTTGAAAAAGACGAAAAACTCGAAAAATCTGAAAAATCTGAAAAATCTCCGTCAGAAAACAAAAATGCAGAAAATGCAGAAAATGCAGTTCTGGCTTTGCTAAAAAACGGCCAGCGAGAAGAAATTCCTGCCGAAAAAATAGATTCAACTGACGAACTAAAAAATCTTTCGCTTGAAGATTCTCTTGAATTTGAAAAAACTCAAATTTCTCAGGCACAGTTAAAATGGCTAAAAACTCCTGTTGTAAAAAATGTTTCAGAAACAGACGAAATGGAAGAAGTTTCTTCTGGGGATTTTGCGGAACTTATTGACAGCGCCATTGAATTTATTCCGGGACAAGCAAGCGATGAGGAACTTTTGGAAAAAGCTCAGAATCTTGCCTTAAAAGATCCTGAAATATTTCTTAAAAATGCGGAAAATCTTTCAGAAACTCAGGGCGAAACGGTTGTTTTGAACGAAGAATTAAAATTCTCCAAAAATAATTCAAAACTTTCTGATGAAAACGAAGAAAAATTAAAACAGACAAAAAAATCTGCAAAAATTCAGGTGACTGATTTACGGACAGAAAAAATCGATTCAAGATCTGCTGAAATTCAGGTTGAAAAAACAAAGGAGCGCAAGGATTTTAATCTTGCTTATAAAAAACAGAACGAAAATACTGTTCAATTTACAATGGATTTTTCAAATTCTGTAAGCCAGAACATAACGGCTTCTGACACTCAGAGTGCCGCTGCAAACGGTTCAACTTTTCAGAATATGCTTTCAAATGCAATTCAGGCAAATGCGCCGGATTTTGTAAAAGCAGGAAATATAGTTTTGCGCGACAATAACACTGGAAGCATAAATCTTGTAATGCATCCGGAAAAACTCGGAAACGTAAAAATTGCCTTGAACCTTTCGGACAAAACAGTTTCGGCTTCGATAACCGTTCACTCGCAGGAAGCGTATAATGCCGTAAAAGATAGCATTGCCGCTCTTAAAAATGCTTTTACTGGCAGTGGTTTTGAAACAGGAGAATTCAATTTGAATTTTGCAAATCAGGGCGGTCAGTTTGCACAACATCACGAACAAAATTCACAAAACGGACAGTCGCAGTTTTTTGCAAACCAGGTTTATTCAGAATATACAACGGACGGAGGAGCACTAGCAGATGAAAAAGTTGCCCGCTATGTCGAGAATAACAGTTATGCTGTGAATATTGTTGCATAATTGCTACGGATTTTAACAAAAAACTAAACTGAAGAAAAATTTTGCCGAAAAATTTTATAAGTGCTTGCAGAAAGCTGGGAGAAAAAAATGAGTTTTACAACAACAATGAATGCGACAGAAAAGTTTCATACTCAAAATGCAGTTGATTCATTTAACAAAACTTTGACAGTAAACGGTCGTAAAACCAGTAACGAATTGGGAAAAGATGATTTTTTGAAGATTCTGATTGCTCAGCTTTCAAATCAGGATCCGACAAATCCTCTTGAAAATACAGACTTCATTGCCCAGATGGCGCAGTTCAGCTCTTTGGAACAGATGACGAATATGAGTCAGGGCTTTGAAAAAATGGCAGGACTTATCAATTCAAGCGAAGCTCAGTCAATGCTTGGAAAGACAGTTGAAATTGAAGCGGGCGATGTTGCGGTAAAAGGACAGGTTGAGGCGGCAACAAGAGGAGCGCAGCCACAGGTTCTTGTAAACGGCATGTATTATAGCATGGATAAAATAAAAGCAATTTACGGCATTTAATGCCATTTTGCGGTAGCACCAATAAAAATTTAAATAACTGTACCAACCTTTGACGGTACATTGAACGAGGGTAGATATATGATGAGATCACTTTATTCTGGCGTTTCTGGTCTTCAGAACCACCAGACGAGAATGGATGTAATCGGTAACAACGTTTCCAACGTAAACACAACAGGTTTTAAACGCGGCCGTGTTAATTTTCAGGACATGATAAGCCAGCAGATGGCCGGAGCTGCAAAACCGACAGAAGAAAAGGGTGGTGTAAATCCTAAGGAAGTTGGTCTTGGAATGACAGTTGCTTCAATCGACACCGTATTTACACAGGGAAATCTTCAGTCAACAGGAATTGCAACAGACCTTGCAATTCAGGGAAACGGCTTCTTCCTCGAAAAAAACGGTGAAAAATCATACTACACTCGTGCCGGAGCTTTTTCTCTCGACAGTGATGGAACTCTCGTAAATCCAGCAAACGGTTTTAAAGTACAGGGATATATGGCTCGCGAGATTAACGGCGAAATGGTTCTTCAGACATCTGCTACACCAGAAGACCTTGTAATTCCTGTAGGCTCAAAAGATCCTGCAAAAGCAACTGCTTCTGTAAAATATGCCTGCAACCTTAATAAGAATACACCTGAAATTCAGGAAGGAGCTAATGCAGCTGATGTTGCAAAGGGAACCTGGTCAATTGAAGAAAAAGTTTATGACAGTTTCGGAAACACACACCTTCTTACAATCAATCTTACCCGCGTTCCTGGAGTGCCAAACCAGTGGCGTGCGGAAGTAAATGTTGATGCAAATAATGCTGACTTTACCCAGACTCGCGTTGGACTTGGAACAACAGACGGAGTGGGTAATACTTTTCTTGTAAATTTTGATAATACTGGAACTCTCCAATCAGTAACAGACGAAGCTGGAAATCTTACAAATCCTATGGGAGAAGTAATTCTTCAGGCAAGCTACACTGTACCTGGAGCAAATCCAAACGAAGATGGAACTCCATACCGTCAGACGATGGATATCAATCTTGGAACAATTGGTAGCCAGAAAAATACCATTACGCAGAGCGCTTCTCCTTCATCAACAAAGGCTTTCTTTCAGGACGGATACACAATGGGGTATCTTGAAAACTTCAAAATTGATTCGTCAGGAATTATTACAGGAGTTTATTCAAACGGTTCTAGTCGCACAATAGGACAGCTTGCATTGGCAACTTTTTCAAACCAAAACGGACTTGAAAAAGCAGGTGAAAATACTTATGTAGAAAGCAATAACTCTGGTCTCGCTAACATCGGTATTTCGGGAATTGCTGGAAAAGGAAGTCTTCTTGCTGGTGCGCTCGAAATGTCTAACGTAGACCTTTCAGAACAGTTTACAGATATGATTGTTACACAGCGTGGTTTCCAGTCAAACGCAAAAACTATTCAGACTGCTGACACCTTGCTCGAAACAGTTCTTTCGCTCAAACGCTAGCAATAAATAATAAAAAATCATAGGGCTGTCCTTGTTTTAGTTTCATACTTTTCAGGATAGCCCTTTTTTTATGCAGGCGGCTGTATTCGCTGACGGTGGCATTCTTGCCACTTTTTCGCCTGCCAGCGCGCTCATTACGCTTTGAATCCTTTACGTTTTTTTCTATGTTTCCGTTTAAAATAAAAAAACTCACTCTCTTGAGTGAGCTGTAATCGGGATGACAGGATTCGAACCTGCGACATCTTGGTCCCAAACCAAGCGCGCTACCAGCTGCGCTACATCCCGTAATTATAAAAGAGTGGGCACTGAGAGACTCGAACTCCCGACAACCTGGGTGTAAACCAGGGGCTCTACCAACTGAGCTAAATGCCCGAATAAAATCGCTGTCATTTGATAAAAAGAGTGGGCACTGAGAGACTCGAACTCCCGACAACCTGGGTGTAAACCAGGG